>CAIZPS010000057.1 GCA_903934925.1 uncultured bacterium
CCACACCCATCCGTAGGTGTAGCCGTCATTGGAAGGCAGGACGCCGTCACCGAGCTGGGCCTGCATCGCGTCCATCGCCGCCGACGGAGTGCCGAAGGATCCGGTGGTGCCCACGTTGGTGTACGACGCGAGCAGCGCGGGCGCAGCCGCCGTCTGCAGGAGGAGCGGGTTCCATGTCGGAGCTGCCCCGAGGAACTGTCCCTTGAAGTCCGACGCCACGGCCTTGCCGATCACCTCGGCGACCTCTGCCGGCCCGATACCGATAGCGACAACATCCGCACCCGACTCGAGGATGGCCGAGACCGCTGCATCCTGGTTGCCGGCGACAGCGTTGGGTGCCGTCTCGATGAAGCCCGCGAACTCGACTCCGTTGGCGGCGGCCCACTTCTCGGCACCCGCGGCGTAATCGCCGCCGTAGTCACCGGGATAGCCGACTGCGACGAGCTTGGAGATGGGTGCCTTGTTCTCCACCCACCAGTCGAGACCACCCATGGCCGAGATGCAGTACGACGCACCTGACTCCAGGATCACACCGCCATCCGTCTCCGGGAACTGCCAGCCGGACCACCATGACGCGGGGACGCCGATGACGTTGTCGGCTTGCATGTCGGGCAGGATCGCCTGGGTCTGCGGAGTGCCCAGGGTCTGGGCGAGCGCGAGGATGTTGGGCTCGATCGCGCGGTACTCCTGGCTGTGGACTGCCGGGTCGTACTTGTTGTCGCGCGTATTGGCCGCCATGTTGACGTCGAAGCCGGAGATGCCGCCTCGCTCGTTGACGTACTTCCAGAAGTCCTGCTGGCCGGTGACGACCTGGGTGGCGAGGGGAGCGAATGGGCCCTCGGTCAGATCGGACAGAACACCGAGGTAGATGCAACCATTGTCACGGTTGATCGCCTCAGGGCACGGCTCCTCGGTGACACCGACATCGAAGACGATGCCCTCACGGGGTGAGGTGCCCCCCTCTGACGATGCCGCCTGGGTGGGGGTCGCGTCTCCGCCCCCACTGCTGCAACCCACGAGCACCAGGGCTGCTGCCCCCGCGCCCGCGAGGACCTTCGCCATGCGCCTCGACACCACTGTTCCTCCTTGGCTCTCCGGCTTGCACCCCTCCGCCGAGGCGGCTGGGGCGCTCCTGGGCTGACACTCTGTCAAAGAAACCGGGGGTCCGCCAGGGAAGTTCGCCTCGCGGCGCCCCATTTCCTTGGCAAGATGGCTGGGCATCAGGGCGGCCCGGACCGCCTGGGGCGGCGTCGCCGTCCCACCGGACGCAACCGCCAAGGGAGGAGGGGCCCCCGGTGCTCGCTGTCGAGAACCTCGAGGTCGTCTACGAGGACGTCATCCTCGTGCTCAAGGGGGTCAGCCTCCAGGTCCCGGAGGGGAGCATCGTCGCCCTCCTCGGCCCCAACGGAGCCGGCAAGACCACCGTGATCCGGGCCATGACCGGCCTGCTCGATGTCCACCGGGGCCGCATCTCCAAGGGCCGGGTCACCCTGGACGGCAATGACCTTGGCGGACTCCCCGCACCGAAGATCGTCGCAGCGGGCATCGGCCAGGTCATGGAGGGTCGGCGTATCTTCCGCGAGTTCACCGTCGAGGAGAACCTCAAGGCGGGGGGCCACACGGCCTCGCGGGCGGACATCGCCGAGGGCCTCGAGCGCGCCTACGCGATGTTTCCCGTCCTGGCGGAGCGTCGCAAGCAGACCGCCGGCTACCTCTCCGGTGGTGAGCAGCAGATGCTGGCTATCGGCCGCGCGCTCATGGCACGACCGCGCTACCTGCTCCTCGACGAGCCTTCACTCGGCGTCGCACCCAAGATCGTCCAGCAGTTGCGCGACCTCATCGTGCAGATCAAGGAGTCGGGCACCTCGGTGCTCCTCGTGGAGCAGAACGCCTCCATGGCCCTGTCCATCGCCACCCACGGCTACGTCCTCGAGACCGGGCGCGTAGTGATGGATAAGCCCGCCGAACAGTTGCGTGAGGACGACGACATTCGCGAGTTTTACCTGGGCCTGCGCGGAGAGGAGCGCGGATCGCTCAGGGACGTCAAGCAATACCGGCGACGGAAGCGGTGGTTGAGTTGAGCACGGAGGTCCTCCTCGACGCCCGAGGCATCTCATTGGCCTTCGGGGGCACCCAAGCGATCCGCGACGTCAGCTTCGACGTCCGCAGTGGCGAGCTCTTCGCCATCATCGGCCCCAACGGTGCAGGCAAGACATCGATCTTCAACTGCATTTCCGGGGTCTACCTTCCCCAGCACGGGTCGATCGAGTTCCGGGGTGACAACCTCGTGGGTCAGCCCCCCGAGGACATCGCACGGCTCGGTGTCGCTCGCATGTTCCAGAACATCGAGCTCTTCGACAACCTCAC
>CAIZPS010000058.1 GCA_903934925.1 uncultured bacterium
GCGCGCATTCCTCGGCGGGCGTCTTGCGTGGTCACGCTGGAACATGCTGCTCATCATCTCCGGCGCCTTCGGCCTGTTCCGTCGCGACGTTCTCGTGGAGGCCGGCGGGTACGACACCTCGACGGTGTCGGAGGACGCCGAGCTGATCCTGCGCGTGCGCCGCGATCGGGCCGACCGCGGCCTGCCCTGCCGGATCACCTTCTTCCCCGACCCGATCTGCTGGACCCAGGCGCCGAACTCGGCCCGCGTGCTTGCCCGGCAGCGAGACAGGTGGCAGCGCGGTCTGGGCGAGATGCTTCTCATGCACCGCCGCATGCTGTTTCGCCGAAGGTACGGACGCACCGGATGGATCGCCCTGCCCTACTACTGGCTGTTCGAGTTCCTCGAGCCCGTCATCACCGTCGTCGGGCTGGCGCTTGTCACGATCGGCTTGATCGCCGGATCCGTCGAGCCGTTCGTCTACGTCCTGATCCTGGCGCTGGCGACCGCCTACGGGCTGTTCCTCAGCCTCGGCGTCATCCTTCTCGAGGAGCGCGCCTTCCGTCGCTATCCGCAGTGGCGGGACCTGCTCCAGCTCTCGATCGCCGTCCTGGCGGAGAACTTCGGCTACCGGCAGTGGCAGGCGTGGGTGCGCTTTCGAGCGACGGGGCGCGCACTCTTCCGCGGCTCCCGTCATCGCGGGGTGTGGGGCGCCATGCCACGGTCGTCCTTCACCAGCGCGCCCTGACGACTCCATCACCGCCAAGCGGTGCTGCGCACGCCGTTCGAGCTTAGAACTGCCGGGGCTCTTCCTCGGCATCGAGCTCACGCGCGAGGGCATGCCACCCACCACGCAGGTCGCCGAACTGATCGAGTTCGCACGGGATCGCGGGGTGATGCTGTCCAGTGATGGCCCGGCGAACAACGTCTTCAAGATCAAGCCGCCGCTGGTGCTCCAGTGGTCCAACTTGGACACCTTCCTCGAGGTTTTCCAGGACGGCCTCGCCGTGCACGGTGGCCCTGCTGCCTCGAGTTCCGCTCTCACCGGCCCAGCGACGGTCGGTGGTCTTCGACGCCGGCACGCGGAACGTCATCGCCGAAAACTGCACCGACGTCATCGATGGCGGCGGCTGGCGAGTCGACAACAGCGTGGCCTAGCCGCCTGCTGAACTCTGAGGCGCGGCTGTGCCCGAGGGCAGTTGCACGCTGGCACTGACGAGCACGCGCGCGTCGTCATTGTCGAAGCCGGCGCCACCCGGAGCGCTGAACTGGACGGTGCAGCCGCCGCCCGCCGGCGGCAGGTAGAGGGTGTTGCCACCGATCACGCAGCTGCCCGTCGTGGCGAATACGACAGGGGCGCCGTTCCCCGTCGACGAGACCAGACGCACCCGTGTGCCTGCGGCGTAGTCGACGACGGAGTCGTCCTGCCACGGCGTGCCAACGACTCCCTTGACCACGGGGCTGACCGAGATCGGGTTCGCCGGCAGCCGGTCGAGCACCTCCACCGTCTGCTCCACGACGTTTGAGAGGGTCAGTCGTTCGATGTACTCGCGGATCCCGTTCTGATCGGTCTGGCTCGAGGACGCCTCGACGCCGACTTCGTGAAACACCACCTGCACGTCCGCGACTCCCGGGTTGGCCGGTACCCACGGGAACTTCACCAGGTCGCGCTCGACGGTCTTGTCGAGCGACATCCGGCGGCCGTCGACCTTCAGGCTGACACGCCCCTGACGGTCGTCATCGACATGGACGATGACGTAGGCCGGGTCGCCCACCCGGATCGTCTGCGGCATGAGGAGCTCCACGCGCTTCGGGTCCAGGCTCGTAGTGAAGTAGGCCAGATCGCTGGTCGAGGGGGCGAAGACCGGGCTGCCGGACCGCGCGTCCGCTGCCGGGACGAACTCCCCGGTGACGGCGTAGGTGGCCTGTCCGGGCGGCGCCCACTCCAGGCGTGCCATAGGTGTGCCGTCGGAGTCGATCCTCACCTCGGCCTCGCCGATCACGCCACGGACGACCTCGCGGAAGATCACCTTCCCCGTGATGTCGCGCGCGGAGGATCCGGCCCATTGGTCACCGGGCGTGATCGTGGCGATGATCGGCGTGTAGCGGTAGCGCGTCGGATTGGTGGGAACGGCCACCTGCGTGGTGGTCGGCATCGCCGTGGTTGTCGTGGTGATGGGCTTGAGGCTTCCCCCCTCGGCGCTGATCGTCCAGGTACCCGACGTGGGCGGCGTCCAGCGCACCTGGCCCACACCCACCCGATTGATGCGCACGGTGAGCTGCTCGGTGTCCTGGCCCTGCACCGCGGTCAGGTTCACCGAGCCGCTCGTCTGCCCCACCGAGAGCACGCCGACCGACTGCTCCATCCCCGCGACACCGTTCGTCGTGACGATGACACCGGGTGGGGTGGCCGCCTGGACTGCTCCCGCGGGGATCACTGCGAGGGTGAGAGTGGCCGCAACAGCGATGACCTTCATATCCGGCAACCTACTGGAGTCCGTTGCTCAGGAGGGGTCCCGGCGATGTTGTGGGTGGGCGCGGTCGCGTTCAGCCGGGAGAACCCCGAGTGCGGCTGGTCCGCCTGGAGCGGCTCGCTACGGTGGGGATGGGACGCAGCACGGGTGACGGGAGGGGCCATGGCCGGTTCGGACGCCCGGGCCACCTGGACGGTGCCCGCTCCCATTCCCCCGCTCGCCAGACCCACCTACCTCGTCGACGGCAGGTGCGCGTTCTGCACCACGTGGATGGAGCGCGTGCAGCGACTGTTTCCCGGCACCTTCGATGCGGTATCGCTGTACGAGTTCGACCTCGCCTCCGTGGGGCTGACCCTTGAGCAGTGCGAGCGCGAGGGGCACTTCCTGAAGCCGACCGGGGATCTCGTGATCGTCCGATCAGGCTCGCAGTCGTGGGCAGGGATCCTGCTGGAGCAGCGGCCACCGGCGCGATGGCTGGGCCAGCTGATGGAGCGCCAGCCGGTGCGCGCCGTCGCGGATGCCGCCTACGCGTACGTTGCGCGCCATCGGCACCGGCTGCCGCGTTGAACTAGAGCTTCGACCTCAGCCACGCGCGTGCGTCATCAACACACGACTGGGGCAGGGAGAAGTGATCGTCATTGGGGTAGTCCCGCGTCTCAAGATCGCCACCGAGCTTCGTGACGGCATCCGCATAGGCGCGCTGCCATCCCACGGGGACGACGGTCCCGCCGTCGAAGGAGTCGACGCACATCAGCACGGGGGCCACCGGGCGCGTCTGCGCGGCTGAGCCCTTCGCCACTGCCGCCAGCCATGCCTTCTCGTTGCCGATCTCCTTCTGCAGGATGGGCCCCCGCAGTCGGAACAGCCGGGCGATGGTGTCGTTGATGTGGTGCACGGGCTGGTGATTCCACGCCATCCGGATGATCTCCTCACCGAGTGGAGTGAAGACGTCCGACATCGCCAGTGTCGTCGGATTGGCGGCATGGAAGCCGCAGAACATCATCACCAGGTGTGAGTCCGGAGGAATCGACGGATTGCCGAGGGCTGCCGCAGGGCCCGCGGACCCGGGATTCGCGAGGATCACCGAGGGCACCCCCGGCGACATCGCCACCGTGCCGATGATCGTGAGATCGCCGTAGTCGTCAGGATCCAGCTCGACGACCGCAGCCGCCGTGCCACCACCCTGCGACCAGCCCATGCACCCGACTCGCGTGCCGGCCGCGTCGACGACCTCGCGCGTCGCGTGGACCAGGTTGACGGCGTCACGGGCATTGGTGCGGTTCACCATGTACTGGTGCATGCCATCCGTGCCCAAGCCCTGGTAGTCCGTCGCGCACACGACCCAGCCGTCGTCGATCAGTCCCTGCAGACCAGGCACGCCGTAGTCGATCTGCCGACTGCTCTCCGCGGTGAAGTAGGTGGTGAGCTCGCGCGCAGGATCGGGCTGGGCGGACGGGCAGGCTGCGTCGCCGAGACCGGTGGTGCCATGGCACCACGTGAGGATGGGACGGTCGGCGCCGGGCGCGACCGGTGCGATGACCAGACCGGTGACCTCATGTCCGACACCGTTGACATCGCGCGAGGCGTACCGCACCCGCCACGCGCGGGCCCCAGTGATCGAGGTGGGCTGGTCGTCGGCGCTGATCAGGGTTCCGGGGGTCATGGCGCCAGCGTAGGGCGCACCGGGGTTCGGTGCGGCGGGTCAGATCCCCATGGCCCGGGCGATCACGCGAGCCTGATGCTCCGCGGCCGCACCCAGGGTGGCCGCGGCCTGCGACGTGCATGCGGCCGCGTGCTCCTGCACGTCAGACAGCAGGGCCAGGCTCTCCTCGGCGACAGAAGCAGCGATCACCTGCGCCTCGGCCTGCGTGATCCCACGGGCCTGGGAAACCTCGCGCACGGCACGTTCGGGATCCGAGGCCGCGAAGGTGACTTCGGCGGATGCGCTGTGCGCGATGTCGGCACTCGTGTCGGCGAACCCATACACGATCGCCAGATCCAGTGCATCGCGCTGCAGGCCGTAGTCCAATCGGCAGGACGCGAGTCCTGCGCTCGTGCGCTCCGGCGCGGACACCGGCACCGCGAAGCCGTCCGGCGCCAGGGTCGGGGTGGCGCCACGGGCATGGTGATCGAGCAGGTCGATGAGTGGTACGCCCACCGGCTCGAGGTCGCCGGCGTCGATCGGCACCCGGAAGGCTCGATCGGTCCAGAACAGGTCCACGGGAGCCGAGGGGCGCGTCCGGAAATCCGGCCGCAGGGCGCGCACGGCGTCGATGACGTCGGCGCTGAGGTCAGTGGCGGCACTCGGATGCGTGCGCAGGAGCGTGGGGATCGCCCCGCGGGCGTTGTGGAAGGCCACCTGCAGGATCAGCAGCTCACGTTCGAGGTCGGTGATGTCCTCCGGCATGGCCGTCATTTCGAGCGCGTCGCCCTGACGACCCCAGTCCACCCGCATGATGCGCAGGAAGCACGAGCGCGGGACCTCGAGCAGCGGCTCCCCGTCAACGCCGTCGCAGGCCACCGAGGCGGCACCGTCGCGCACCACGAACACCGCACCCGGATGGATCCAGCCGCCAGCCTCCATCACGATCTCGATCGTGCCGGCGAGGAAGTCGGCGACGATGTCGTCGTCGGAGTCGACATGACGCCAAGGGTTCAACGTCAGCCCCTTCCCTGCTCCGCCGGCATCACTGCGCTCCGTGGTGAACCCGCCCGCCATCAAACCACGTGCCCAGCACCTCTCGGTGAACCGAGATCCATGGCGACCCCCGTGACGCTCAGGCCACCATGCACGTCTTGACCATCAAGAACCTCCTTTCGCGGCGTCGCTCCATCCCCTCGAGGTTGAGCTCGGGTCAAGGACGATCCCGTTCGACAACCGAGTCGACGTGGATCTGCGCGTTCAGGACCACAGACGCTGCACCCCCGATACATTCATGTCGCTGTTCAACACCCGGCTCACGCGAAGTCCATCTCTTCCGCTCGATGACCGTGCCATCGCCTAGCATCGCTGTAGTTCGCGGCACGCCCGCACCACACACGCAGACGCACGTTCGAGGCCATAGAGGTGGTGAGGCTGGTGACCGGAGTCGTCTTCGCCGCCTATGCGATCGGGGCACTGCTCGGCTACGCGGTCGCCCGAGGCGGTCGCCTGGTGTCGGTGTGGAAGATCTTCATCCGCGCCAACCTGCTGCTCACCAGCATCATCCTCTCGGTCCTGGCTGGCTGGCGCGTCTCCGGGTTCAGCGACCTGCTGTGGCCCGTCGTGATCACCGCGGTGATGTTCGTGCTCGTAGGTATCGCGTACCTGCTGACACCGCCATCGCCCGAGCGTCCCGGCCGAGCGGCTCTGCGTGGATGGTCTGCCATCCCCAATCCGGGTTTCTGGCTCATTCCGATAGCCACCGCGATCGCGGGCGCGCCGGGAGCGGTCATCGCTGTACTCATCGACCGCGTTGCTCTCGCCTCCTTTTCCATCTGGGTGTGGGTCCTGCGTCGTCATGCCCCGATCAAGCAGCAGGCCCGCACGTCCTGGATCGACCAGTCACCTCTCGTCGCACTTCTCGTGGGACTGGTCCTCGGAGCATTCTCGGACGCGCCGGCATGGACGGCATCGGTGCTCCTGTGGCTCGCACCCGTCGTCGCTGCCATCGGCGCCGCGGTGTTCGTCGGTTCAGCACTGCATCCCAGTCAGCGCATTCCGTGGCGACCCGGCGTTCGGGTCTGGGCCCTCCTCGCCGTGGCCCGGATAGCCATGCTGGTGCCGTTGGCATTCCTGGCCCCGACTCAGCCGATCGCTGTCGCACTCGTGCTCGGAGCCTTCAGCATTCCCGCCTTCTTCCCGTCCAGCCTGTCAGTGCTGTACGGGTACGCCGACCCAGTCGTGGCCGCTTCCGTTCGCCTCGGATGGGTCTTCGCGCCCCCAGGCCTGCTGGCAGCCAGCCTGGTCATCAATCGCTAGGGCGTTCACCAGGTCAATGCGTCAACTCGACTGAGAGCGATTCCGGGTCGTTCCATCAATGGCGGTACCTGCCTGCCGTCGATCCCTACGTTGCGCACTATCCCCGTCGGTTCGCACTGTCCCCGTCGAGCCATTCGCGGGTCAGGACCCCAGCCCCACGATCGCGCCCTCATCGAGCACGC
>CAIZPS010000059.1 GCA_903934925.1 uncultured bacterium
GACCGCGCACAGCTGCCCCGGAAGGTCCTGTTTCGCCAGTCCCTCGAAGGGGCCCGCGGTCACGTGCCGGACGAGCACGCCTGGTGCGAGCTCCGTGGCGGGCACCTGCTCGGATGACGTGGCGCGGGTGAAGATCTCCACCTCGACGCCTGCCTCGGCCAGCCGACGGGCGGTCTCCACGATGTAGACGTTCATCCCCCCGGCGTCGCCCGTGCCCGGCTGGTCGAGGGGCGAGGTGTGAACGGACAGCACAGCCACGCGCTTGGGCCGGTGAAGGCGGCGCACGTCGAACTGGGCGGGCGATGGCACCCGTGAAGTGTCCCCTACCGGGGCGGATTGAGCCAGCCCGTTCCCTTACTAGAGGGACACGCCGACGTACGGCTCGCCCGTCACGATGGTGATCACGCGGCGGGTGACCGACACGGCGTGGTCGGCGTATCGCTCGTAGTACCGGGAAAGGAGAGTGACATCGATGGCGGCCTCGACCCCGTGCGGCCACGAGGGGGAGAGGACGATCGTGAAGAGTTCGCGATGGAGGCGATCAACCTCGGCATCGTGGCGGCCGATATCCCCGGCCAGGGTGACGTCCTGGGAGGCGATGACGGATCCGGTCTTCGACACGATGGCCTCGGCCAGACCACCCATCTCGGCGAAGGTGCCGCGAAGCTCCTGGGGGATGGACAGCCGGGGGTACCGCAGACGCGCCTGCTTTGCGACGTGCTCAGCAAGGTCGCCCATGCGCTCGAGGGAAGCGGCGATCCGCAGCGCACCGATCAGCTCGGGGAGTTCCTCGCGGTCGGGTGCATTGCGGGCGATGAGCTCGAAGCACTGCTCCTCGACGTCGCTGGACAGCACGTCGATCTGGGCGTCAGCGGCAATGACGGACTCCGCCATGGCGAGGTCGGCGTCGAGCAGGGCCTGGGTGGCACGGTTCATGGCTGATCCGACCAGTTGGGTCATGCGGATCAGATCACCCTTGACGGCATCAAGGTGGCGTGTCAGCTCGGCGTCCATGAGTCCCTTCAGCAGCCCGTCCGGGTCAACGGTACGCCTGTCAGGCAACGAAACCACGCCACGACGTGAACGGCACGCGGCCTTCGGGTGAATGACTGGTGTTGACGGCGGAATCCTTCGTGAATGATGGCGTGGCCAAGCCTCCTTGAGCGGGTGCGGCGCGGTGCCGCTCCTATCCTTGGGATATGTCCGGTTCGGCACGTGTCGGGGAGGTGCGCGTGGCTGGTTCGCAGTCCGCTGGCATGCCCGATGTGCCGGACGAGGTTGTTCGCGTGCTCAGTGTGCTTCCGTCTGCGTCGATTGTTGCCGCGCCGGACGGGACGGTGCTCCGGGCCAATGCGCGAGCCACGGGGCTTGGCCTAGTGGCGCGCGACGCGGTGACGGTGCCAGATATCCGCCATCTGATCGACCGGGCAGCCGGAGATGGTCATGCCCGCGAGCTCGAGATGCGCGTTCGCCGCCCACCCCTGGGGCGCGAGCTACTGGAACTGCGCGTTCGAGTGGCCGCCCTCGGCACCGGGGCGATCCTCGTCCTCATCGACGACCTTGCGGAGGAGCGTCGCGTCGATGTGGTGAGACGGGACTTCGTCGCGAACGTCAGTCACGAGCTCAAGACCCCGGTGGGGGCCATCTCCCTGCTCGCTGAGGCCGTGCTGGCCGCGGCCGACGACGAGGAGCAGGTGCGCCACTTCGCTGAGCGCATGCAGATCGAGGCGAGCCGCCTGAGCACCCTCGTGCAGGACGTCATCGACCTCTCGCGCCTGCAGGGTGACGATCCGCTCACCCGGGCCGAGGTTGTCTCGGTCGACGATCTCGTGGGCCGTGCCGTCGACGAGGTTCGCACGCTCGCGGCGCGACAGCAGATCGAGATTGAGGTCGGTGAGTCGACCGGCAGTCTCGTGTACGGCGATGAGCGGCAACTTCTTGCAGCCCTGCGCAACCTGCTGATGAACGCCATCGCCTACTCCTCGAGTCACACGCGTGTCGCGGTGGGCGTGCGCGCAGCTGATGCCATCGTCGAGATCGCGGTGAAGGATCAGGGCATCGGTATCGCCGCCAATGACCTTGACCGCGTCTTCGAGCGCTTCTACCGGGTCGATCCTGCGCGTTCGCGGGTGACCGGAGGCACGGGTCTGGGCCTGGCGATCGTGAAGCACGTCAGCCAGAACCATGGTGGCGAGTGCACTGTGTGGTCCGAGGTCGGAGTGGGCTCCACGTTCACGGTCAGGCTCCCGGCCTATGTCCCCTCCTCGCCGAGCGAGTCCGATGTCGTCGACCTCGGTCTGCTCAGCGACGATCCCACCATCATCACCCCGGCAGGAGAGGCGCAGTCGTGACGCGGATCATGGTCGTGGAGGACGAGGAGTCGTTCTCGGAAGCGCTGTCGTTCATGCTGAAGCGAGAGGGCTACGAGGTCGAGGTTGCCTCGGACGGAAACGAGGCGCTCGAGGCCTTCGAGCAGCGTGGCGCGGACCTGATCCTCCTCGATCTCATGCTGCCCGGGGTGTCGGGCCTCGAAGTCTGTCGCATCATCAGGACGAAGTCGCAGGTGCCGATCATCATGCTCACCGCGAAGGACGGCGAGATCGACAAGGTCGTGGGACTCGAGATCGGTGCCGACGACTACGTCACCAAGCCATTCTCTTCCCGTGAGCTGCTCGCCCGCGTGCGCTCCGTGCTCCGTCGACACGGCGAGCCGGAGGAGTTGCTGTCGGCCACGGTCGAGGCGGGCCCGGTGCGCATGGACGTGGACCGTCACGTGGTGACGGTGCGCGGCGAGCCGGTCGCGATGCCGCTCAAGGAGTTCGACCTCCTCGAACTTCTCGTGCGCAACGCGGGACGCGTGCTGACCCGTGCACAGCTGATCGATCGCGTGTGGGGCGCCGACTACGTCGGTGACACCAAGACCCTCGACGTCCACGTCAAGCGCCTGCGCGCCAAGGTCGAGGTGGAGCCGGGCCAGCCGGTGCACCTGGTGACGGTGCGGGGCCTGGGGTACAAGTTCGAGCCGTGACGAGGAGTGAGCGGTGCGAGCCTCGCAGTCACGGCGCATAAATTCGAGCCGTGACGAGGAGTGAGCGGTGCGAGCCTCGCAGTCACGGCGCATGGGTTCGAGCCGTGACGAGGAGTGAGCGGGGAGCTACGGAAGGATCGTGACGTCCTCGTAGTACCCCTCCTGGGGCACGGTCAGAACGGACAGCTTCGACAGGCCCGCCTCGGCGAAGCCGAGCTCAACCGGGACGTAGCTGGACAGCGGGGCGTCGAGGACTCCGGCGTCGATGCGCAGGTCGGACTCCCAGCCGTACGACACGGAGGCACCGGGCTGCAGGGTGGTGGCAGCCTCGCCCTCGGATTCGGGGGTGATGATCTCGGCCTGCTCACCGTTGATGGTGGCGTAGACGAGAGCGTCGGGGGTGGGGCCCTCGTTCACGAGTCGAACCAGCAGGGTGGCCGACTGGGCCTCGTCGTCACTGACCACGAGGGTGGCGTTCTCGATGCGGAGGGGCCCCTGCTGTGTCTGGACCCCATTGCCGGTGTTCATGGCTGCCTGGGTCGTGGTGGTCGCCTTCTGGCCGTTGAAGCAGCCGGTGAGGGCGAGCACCGAGGTTGCGAGCAGGGCAGTGGCGGCGAGATGGGAGGGCTTCACAGGCCCAGACTATCGAAGGGGAGGGCAGGCCTCCTTGTGGGCGTCAGCCGGTCAGAACCCCCGTGGTAGCCTTGAGTCCCTCGGAAAGGGGTTCCACTCCATGGCGTTCAACGTCGGCGACACGGTTGTCTATCCGCACCACGGGGCAGCCGTCATCGAGTCAGTCGAGATCAGGACCATCAAGGGAGAGGACCGCGAGTACCTCGTACTTCGCGTTGCCCAGGGTGATCTCACGGTGCGTGTACCGGCGGCCAACGTCGACCTCGTCGGGGTGCGCGACGTCGTGAATGCGGAGGGCCTTGACCGGGTCTTCAACGTGCTTCGCCAGCCGTACACCGAGGAGCCCACCAACTGGTCGCGTCGCTACAAGGCGAACCTCGAGAAGCTCGCGTCCGGTGACGTCATCAAGGTGGCCGAGGTCGTGCGCGATCTGTGGCGGCGCGAGCGTGAGCGCGGCCTGTCTGCCGGCGAGAAGCGGATGCTGGCCAAGGCGCGCCAGATCCTGGTCAGCGAGCTGGCCCTCGCCGAGAAGACCAACGAGGACAAGGCGGAGGCCATCCTCGACGAAGTCCTCGCCTCCTAGACAGCACCTGCGGTGAACGCCTCACCGGGTGAGGAGCAGGCCGGCCGCACCGCTGCCATCGTGCCAGCGGCCGGGCGAGGAGAGCGTCTGGGGCCCGGTGCCCCGAAGGCTCTGCGGACGCTGGGGGGCATTCCGATGCTCGTCCACGCCGTGCGGGCTCTGGCCTCCAGTCGGGTGATCGACCTCGTCGTCGTGGCCGCGCCGGAGGAGTCACTCGATGCTGTCACGGCGATGCTCGGTGAGCATTCCTTCGCCGCCGACGTCACGGTGGTGGCCGGCGGTGACACCCGGCAGGACTCCGTCGCCCGCGCCCTGATCAGCCTGCCCGCCGATATCGACATCGTCCTCGTCCATGACGCGGCGCGTCCGCTTGTGCCGGAGCAGGTGGTGACGGCAGTGGTCGCGGCGGTGTCGGCTGGCCACCCCGCCGTGGTCCCGGCCTTGCCGATTGTCGACACCGTCAAGGAAGTCGACGAGGAGGAGTTGGTGGTCTGCACGGTCGATCGTGATCGGCTTCGGGCCGTCCAGACGCCGCAGGGCTTCGATCGCACCGTTCTCCAGCGCGCTCATGCCGAGTCCGATCTGGGCATGACGGACGACGCGGGCCTGGTGGAGGCGCTGGGCATTCCCGTCCTCGTGGTACCCGGGCATGAGGAGGCCCTGAAGGTGACGCGTCCCTTCGATCTCATCGTCGCGGAGGCCATCGTGGCCAGAAGGAGAGCGTCGGGTGTCCTCTGACGACCGCGTTCCCTTCGTCGGTGTGGGCACGGACGTCCACGCCTTCAAGGAGGGGCGGCCGCTGTGGCTTGCCGGACTCCTGTGGCCTGGCGAGGTGGGCCTGGACGGGCACTCGGATGCGGATGTCGCCGCGCATGCCCTGTGCGACGCGATCCTGTCGGCAGCGGGCCTTGGCGACCTCGGGTCGGTCTTCGGGACCGACGATCCCCAGTGGGCGCAGGCGTCGGGCGTCTCGCTCGTCAGTCACGCGGCTTCCCTGGTGGCCGGAGCCGGCTTCTCGGTCGTCAATGCCAGTGTCCAGGTGATCGGCAATCGGCCTCGCGTCGGAACCCGTAGGCAGGAGGCCCAGGACGTCCTGAGCGCCGCACTGCGCGCACCCGTACGCGTATCGGGCACCACCACGGACGGTCTTGGCCTGACCGGGCGCGGTGAGGGCATCGCGGCGATCTCCGTGGCATCACTGCTCGGGTTGTCGTGACCTCGACGGTGCATGTCAGGATGAGCGGCATGAGACCACGTCGCATCCTCGTCGCTTCGTCGGCTGCCGTGGCGGCCGTGGCCCTCGTGGCCGCCCCCCAGGCCCACGCCTACGACCGCGAGGCGTACGAGTATGCGGCCGGTCACATGATCGAGCGCTCGGACATCCCGAAGATTCTCGGCGATTTCGACGAATCCCTGAGCTTCAGCGCGGGACTGGGCGTGCGGACGTACCTGTGCTATCTGCCATCGAGCACTCCGGATGCTGCTGGCACCGATGTGCTGGTTGGCAAGCCGCAGCTGCAGTACTCGGGGTTATACAGCTCGAGCAAGGGACCGCAGTTGTTCCTGGGGGTTCGGGTGCTCCAGTTCGGTTCGGCTGCCGAGGCGATCAAGGCCTTCGAGGCCCTGAAGACCCAGTCCCGCAAGTGCAAGGGCGCGGGGTCGACGACCTCGGCGTCATGGATCGACGGCACAGAGACGACCAGCTCGTGGAGAGTAGCCACCTCGGTTGTGCCGCAGGTGACCGTCGCCGGAGTGCCGTCCATCGGCATCACGCAGGACAACCTGTCGGTCTCCAGCGATGGGGGGAAGCCGAGCGCCAGTGACAACTACACTGTCTACACGCTCGTCAACGACGTGATCCTGTCCACCTCCTATGAAGGAGGCAGCACGACGAACATGACGAAGGATCAGCGCAAGGCCACCAACCAGGTCGCCTTCAATGCCGTCACACGATGGGTGGGCTGACATGACCGAGATTCCGGAGATCGCCAAGGGTTGGTTCGACGCGGCAGAGTTCGCCACGATCGCGACCATCCTCCCCAGTGGGCAGCCGCATCAGTCCGTCGTGTGGATCGAGCGTGACGGTGAAGACATCCTTGTCTCGACTGTGCGGGGTCGTCGCAAGCACCTGAACATCGAGCGTGATCCTCGGGTGTCTCTTCTCGTCTATCCGCGCGACAACCCGTACTCCTACGTCGAGATCCGCGGCACGGCGACCATGACGGAGGAGGGCGGCCGCGACCTGATCGATCGGCTCTGCCACCGCTATATGGGCGCGGATCGCTACACGATGGACGACGGCACAGGCAATGTCCGCGTGGTCGTACGGATCCGCCCGGAGAAGGTCGTCCTTCTGTCCCGTTGATCCTGCGGGATTCGGCCCCCGACGGTCCGCTCGGTACTGTTCGCTCCGTGGCTCTGAGGTTCTTCGACACCGCGACGCGCTCCGTCCGGGACTTCGTCCCCCTCCAGGAGGGCAAGGCCGGCATCTACCTGTGCGGTGCCACGGTCCAGGCCCCACCTCACGTGGGTCACATCCGCAGTGGTGTGGCCTTCGACGTGATCCGTCGATGGCTGCTCGCCAAGGGATTCGACGTCACCTTCGTCCGCAACGTGACCGACATCGACGACAAGATCCTTGCCCGCGGCGTCGATCAGGGCATCCCGTACTGGGACGTCGCGATGCGCAACGAACGGGCCTTCACGGCGGCCTACGACGTCCTCGGCTGCCTGCCGCCGACCTACGAGCCCCGAGCGACCGGTCACGTGCCCGAAATGGTCGCACTCATGCAGCGGCTCATCGATGCCGGGCACGGTTACGCGGCACAGGGCGACGTGTACTTCGATGTCCGGTCGTTCCCGGAGTACGGAGCTCTCAGCGGCCAGCGCCTCGATGACATGAAGGATGCTGCGGATGCCGATCCCCGCGGCAAGCGCGACGCTCGCGACTTCGCCATGTGGAAGTCTGCGAAGCCGGGTGAGCCGGCCTGGGACACCCCGTGGGGTTCGGGCCGTCCCGGCTGGCACATCGAGTGCTCCGCGATGGCTGCCAAGTACCTCGGCGAAACCTTCGACATCCACGGTGGCGGGCTTGACCTCGTGTTCCCGCATCACGAGAACGAGATCGCCCAGTCCAAGGCGGCCGGCGGTGGATTCGCGCAGTACTGGCTGCACAACGCCTGGGTCACGACATCCGGCGAGAAGATGAGCAAGTCGCTCGGCAACTCGCTCCTTGTCGAGCAGGTCGTGCAGCGTGTTCGCCCGGTGGAGCTCCGCTACTACCTCGCGGGTGCCCACTACCGTTCGATGCTCGAGTACTCCGACGAGCACGTGGCCGAGGCGGGTCAGGGATATCGACGGATCGAGGGATTCCTGCAGCGTGGCGCCGAGCTGCTCGGCATCTCCGGCTCTCCGGAGGTGGAGTCCGGATCCCGACCCTCGGCCTTCGACATCGCGATGGACGACGACATCGCCGTGCCGCAGGCACTGGCCGTCATCCATGAGACGGTGCGTGAAGGCAATGCCGCGCTGGCTTCGTCGGATGCGGAGGCTGTGCGCTCCTCTTTCGCCTCAGTGCTTGCGATGGTCGACGTCATGGGTCTGAATCCTTGGTCGGAGCCGTGGCGGGGTGGTACGTCCGACGATCGGCACGAAGAGGTCATCGACGCACTGGTGCAGGTCGTCCTCCAGCAGAGGCAGGAGGCACGAGCGCGAAAGGACTTCGCCGCCGCGGATGCGATCCGTGACGGGCTCGACGCCATCGGCATCACGGTGGAGGACACCGCGTCCGGTGTGCGCTGGACGCTCGGCTGACGAGAGGCGAAATCATGGCAGGCAATTCCCAGCGCCGCGGGGCGATGCGCAAGTCGGGTACGAAGAAGGGCGCCACCGTCGGCTCCGGTGGTCAACGCCGGGCGAAGTTGGAAGGCAGGGGCCCGACCCCCAAGGCGACGGAGCGACCGCACCACCCCGCTGCACGGCGGGAGCGGGCTGCAGCCAAGCGCGCGACCACGGGCAAGCGCGCTCCGTCGAGGTCATCGACCTCGCGCCGATCCCAGGGCAGCATGCTCATGGGACGCAATCCGATCGTCGAGGCGCTGCGTGCCGGTGTTCCTGCCACGGGCCTGTACGTGCAGACCAAGGCGGATGCGGACGACCGCTGGCGTGAGGTGCTGCGCTTCGCGGTCGCCCGCAATATTCCGATCATGGAAGTCGCACGACCGGAGCTGGACCGCATGACCGACGGCGGGGTGCACCAGGGGCTCGTGCTGACGGTCCCGGAGTACGACTACGCGGATCTCTCCCAGGTCGAGAACGGCTCACTCGTCGTGATGCTCGACGGCGTGACGGATCCGCGCAACCTCGGAGCCATCGCCCGTTCAGCGGCGGCCTTCGGAGCCGACGGCATCGTCATCCCCACCAGGCGATCGGTGGGAGTCACGGCTTCGGCATGGAAGTCCTCTGCAGGGGCATTGGCGCGCATCCCAGTGGCTCAGGTCACCAACACCACGCGGTCCCTGCAGTCGCTGCAGAAGGCGGGCTTCACCGTGATCGGCCTGACAGCCGACGCTGATGTCACGCTGGGCTCGCTGGATTCAAGCGTCCTCGTCGACCCCGTCGTGATCGTGGTCGGTGCCGAGGGTGCCGGGCTCTCGCGGCTTGTGTCGGAGACCTGCGACTGGCGCGTCAGCATCCCCATGGTCGGCGGCAACGAGTCGCTCAACGCGTCTGTCGCCGCTGCGATTGTGCTTCAGGCGGTGTTTGCCGCGCGAGGCTGATCCTCGCTGGGGTCGGTTGCAGTCTTCTGTCCGGCCACGAGCGCATTGCCGACGAGGGGGAAGACGAGGACGGTCAGCGCTCCGGCTCCGACGAGTGCGGCGGCGATTTCTCCGGACATGACTCCCGCCTCGACCTCGATCGTCGTCACGGCGACGATGATCGGCAGTGCCGTGGCCACGTAGAGAGAGAAGCGTGTCCGCTCTCGAATGTTCGGTATCGCATTTCGGTAGAGGAACCACTGTGGAACACCCCGCGCCAGCAGGATCAGCGCGAAGAACAGGAGCATGGGTGCCGGGTTCTCCACGATGGAGATGATGTCGAGCTTGGCTCCGGAGATGACGAAGAACAGCGGGATGAGAAAGCCGAAGCCGATGGCCTCGATCCGCACCTGAAGTCGGGACTCCGCGGCGGGAGGCGAGAAGCGCCGCACGATCACTCCTGCGACGAAGGCTCCGAGAACGACATCGAGACCGAAGGATCCTGCGATCGCGAGGAGCAGGATCAGCAGCAGCATGGTGAAGCGCAGAGCCGTCTGGGAACTTGTCGAGTGGCCACGGTCGAGCAGGTGCCGGATGCGATCGCCGGCCAGCTTTGAGGGCAGCACGGCGATGATCACGGCGATCAGCGCAAAGACCAGCAGGCTGACGATGGCTGCGAACGAGGAACCAGTGCTGAGCAGCACGGACATCGCGATGATCGGTCCGAACTCACCCCAGGCTCCCGCCCCCATGAAGAACGTGCCGAAGCGGCTGTTGAGCTCCCCGCGGTCTCGGATGATCGGGAGCAGGGTGCCCAGGGCGGTCGAGGTGAGGGCGATGGCGATGCCGACGGAGTCCTCGACGCGGCCGGTCTGCGTGAGCAGGAAGGCGGCCGTCAGGGCGATCGCGAGCGAGGCGAGCCAGCCGACGCTGGCCAGCTTCCCACTGAGGCCCCGCACCGCACGCTGTTCGAGTTCCAATCCGGCCAGGAAGAAGAGCAGTCCGAGGCCGAGCTCGGAGAGGAGGTTGATGGCGTCGTCGATCTGGATCCAGCCGAGCACCTCAGGTCCGCAGATGATGCCGAGCCCCAGTAGCAGCACGACCTCAGCGATCTTCAGTCGGAGGATCCCGACGACCACCGGGACGAGTGCGGCGATCGCCGCGATGACGACGAGGGAGATCAGCTCTCTCTCCACAGGGGCTCCTCTTGAGCGACAGGGATCTGTCGTGACGGTGGTCACGCGCAGGCTAGTGGTGCAGGTGCGGAGCGTGCCACGGTCCAGAGACAAACGTTCGGTAGCGGTGCGGGCCACCTCTAGGCTTCCGATCGTGAGTGAGAATCCGCGGGCAAGGCTGGCAGACATCGCGGAGCAGGCTGGCGTGAGCGAGGCGACGGTGTCCCGCGTGCTCAATGACCGCCCGGGGGTCTCGACCGCAACCCGTCAGGCCGTGCTCACCGCGCTCGACGTCCTGGGCTACGAGCGCCCCATTCGACTGCGCGGGCAGTCCGGCCTCGTCGGGCTCATCGTCCCCGAGCTCGAGAACCCCATCTTCCCCGCGTTCGCGCAGGTGATGGAGACCCTGCTCGCCCAGCACGGCTTCACGCCGGTGCTGTGCACCCAGACTCCGGGAGGAGTCACCGAGGACGAGTACGTCGACTTGCTCCTGGACCGCGGTGTCGCGGGAATCATCTTCGTCTCCGGCATGCACGCGGACTCCACGGCAGACCATGCGGCGTACCGCGCTCTGGTCGAGCGCGGACTGCCACTGGTGTTCGTTAACGGCTATGCCGATGGCATCGACGCCCCGTTCATCTCAGACGACGATGCAGCTGCCATGCAGCTCGCCGTGACGCACCTGACGTCGATGGGGCATCGGCGCATCGGTCTCGCGGTAGGTCCGGCCCGATTCGTCCCCGTGGTCCGCAAGCGCGCTGCGTTCATCGCCGCACTCACGCTGGCGACGGGCATGGACGGGGGTGAGGCGGAGTGCTTGGTGTCCCACTCCCTCTTCACGGTGGAAGGTGGCCAGGCGGCAGCCCACCACCTACTCGGCATCGGCGTGACGGCGATCGTGTGCGGCTCCGACCTGATGGCCCTCGGTGTGATCCGGACAGCCCGTCAGCGCGGCCTGCGTGTGCCGGAGGACGTCTCCGTCGTGGGCTATGACGACTCACGACTGATCGCCTTCACCGATCCGCCGCTCACGACGGTCCGCCAGGCGGTCACGGCCATGGGAACCGCCGCCGTCCAGGCCCTGCTCGACGGCATCAACGGGACTCCCGCTCCTCGCGACGAGTTCGTCTTCCGCCCGGAGCTCATCGTCCGGGAGTCGACCGGGCCGGTGTCGCGCGCCGACGCCTAGGGCGGGGGAGTCATCAGCAGCAGTCTTCGTAGACGTCTCCCGAGCCTGTACTAGGGATTGGCCCGCAGTTCGAACATGCGAAGGACGGGCGCCGCCGCGATCGCTGCCGCGTAAGCCGAGCTGGTGTCATCGAAGCCGAGCAGGATGTCCTGCATGGCCGTCATGGGCTTACCCCTCTTGTTCAGCACGGGCTGACCGCTGGGCTGCAGGGGAACCTGGTCGTAGTTGCTGGCCGAGCGCACCACGACCATCGGGATGCTCGTGCCGTACTTCGCGTCCCAGCGCTTGACGGCACTCATCCAGGGCACCGCCTCCATTGCGGAGAACGCCACGATGCTGTCCGGGCGTGCCTTCGGGTTCACTCCGGAGCTGCGCATCAGGGCACTCATGTACTCGCGGGCGAGGCGATCCTCACTGGCGCCGTGCCAGAAGTTGTCGCCCGAGATCTCGCCTCCGCACTCTCGGTACGAGTAGTAGGTGGGCGGGCGCCAGGACGCCTTGTCCGGGTGGAAGCGGGCGATCTTCTCGGTCACGCTGGCCGGACGCTTGGGAACCTTGGTCGTCTGGGCCGCACGCAGTACCTCGTCCGCGAGCGCCGGATCGGCGACGACGAACTGCTGGACGTTGTCGAACCCCGGCGCCACCTGGTTGCCCTGCGCATCAACCATCTCCCACCATCCACCCGACGGCGCATAGACGTTGGAAGGCGGATTGCGGCGCGCAGCCCAGTCGTTCACGTTCGAGAAGTGCAGGTCCCAGGACCACGAGGCCGTGCCCACGCAGACGTCGCCGATCATCACCTCGGGGTTGTTAAGCACGCGTCCGGCCCTGTCGTACATGCCGCCCACCGCCGGCGTGGCTCCGCCGATTCCTGCCCAGATGACTTCCTTGATGTTCGGGGAGTACCAGCCGAGCATCTCCTGCGTGCAGGGACCGGAGTTGCCGCCGCCGGTTCCTGTCACGACGACGGCAACGGGCTGCCCGTAGAGGGTGCCTTCGACGACCCCGCGGCAGTAGGCGGACTCGTCGGTGCGGTCGACCTTCTCGCTGAGCGCCCTGAGGAACGGCAGGGACTCCCCGTAGCTCGCCGCGGCGTCGCCGAAGGCGTTGAGGATGAGCGACCTCTGCACCGGCGGCGCGGTCTCGGCGGCCTGCGCTGTGCCCGTAAGGAGGGCTGCGGTGACGGCGAGGGCCACGGCTGTGATGGGCAGAGCCGCGAGTGGCCTGGTGCGTGGCATGGCTACCTCCTGGCGGTTGATGCAGGTGGAGCCCCCGGTCAGGATTGAACTGACGACCTACCGCTTACAAGGCGGTTGCTCTACCACTGAGCTACAGGGGCGGACGGCTCACGATACCGATCCGTGGAGTCGCGGAGGTCCGGTGCTGCAGGCCTGCCGCTCAGGGACGCCCGATCCTTGCCCCGAATCCTTCCAGGGAGCGGGAAATCGGCGTATGGTGCGCCCAAGTCGTGACCTCAGGGAGTCCTATGACTCTCAGGCCCATCCTCGTCGCAGCCGGCTCCAGTGCCCTCGTGGCCGCCGGGCTCCTCACCGCACCCGCCGTCCAGGCCGCCACCACCGTGACGGTGAACTGCGCGACCAGTTCCAGCGAGGCCTTCACGGTGAGTGCGGGCGAGCAGATCATCTTCGATCTCAACACGTCGTGCCAGACCGATCTCGGCTCTTACCTCACTTTCCTTGGTGGTGCGACCAGTGCGAACCTGCAGGTCATCGTCAACCGGATGGCCGTCCTGACCGGCACCGGGGGCACCGCCGTGGCCAACATCTCCGGTTCCTCGTACACCGTCACCTACACTGCCGGCCCGCGGTCCGGCACCGACTACCTCGACGTCTCCAACACCGGTGCCACGCGCTCGCGCGGATATCGCACGCTGTCGAACTCCAACAGCTACTCGATGACGATCCCGGGGTCCGACCAGCCCGCACCGTGGCTGCAGGCCTACGCCCGGCGCAGCGCCGATACTTGCCAGACCGGATGGTCTCCCAGTTGGGCCGAGTGGCCAAATGGAGGCACCGGTGGGTTCACGTGCGAGCGCTCCTACATCTACAACCGAGCCACTGACGTCTGGGATGTCCGGGGGATCCGCCGCTGACCTGAGGACTAACGTGACGCCGTGAGTCAGGCGCACGCCTTCGTGGTTGCCAACCCGTTCGCCGGTCGCGGACGGGCGCGTCAGATCGCCGAGGCCTCCGCGCGGGAGCTCGTCACCCAGGGAGTGCAGGCCGAACTGCTTCTTCCCCCCGACCTGCCGAGCCTGCGTACTGCTCTGGCCGAAGCCTGCTCCGACGGACCCACGACCCTCATCGCCTGCGGCGGTGACGGCACGGTGCACCAGGTGCTCCAGGCTGCGGTGCCCGCCGACTGCGTGCTCGGCGTGATCCCTGCGGGCACCGGCAACGACAACGCCA
>CAIZPS010000060.1 GCA_903934925.1 uncultured bacterium
AAGGCTTCGCTGCTGGGGCTCTGGCCCGCACTCCTTGTGGCTGTGATTGTTGTTGCGCTGTGGTACGTCGCCTCCAACTACTGGGGCCTGCCGAAATACATCCTTCCCTCTCCTCACCTAATTGTGCAGGAGGCCATTGACAACCCCGATTCGCTGCTGCGAAACGGATGGGTCACGCTCGTCGAGGCGGCGGTGGGATTTACGCTCGGAGTCATTGCCGCGGTGTTCGTTGCCCTGGTTCTTGACTCCTGGCGCTTCCTCGAGAAGGGGATGTCTCCCTACCTCGTCGTGGGCCTGAACATCCCCATCGTTGCGATTGCGCCCGCCGTGATCATCTGGTTCGGCTTCGGCATGGCGTCGAAGGTCGTCGTTGCTGCGATCTTGACCTTCTTCCCGGTGGTGATCTACACGCTCAAGGGGCTCAAGGCCGCCGACAGGCGTGAAGTGGATCTCTTCAGCGTTCTCAGCGCCTCGCGATTCCAGGAACTGCTGAAGTTGAGGATGCCCTCATCCCTTCCCTTCTTCTTCGCGGCCCTCCGTGTGGCGTCGGCGGCGTCGGTGCTTGCGGCGGTTGTTGCCGAGTTCATCCAGGCCAATGCGGGAATCGGCTATCTGATCCTGACTGCGGCCTACACCAACGACACGCCACGAATCTGGGCCGCTGTCGCCGTCTCTGCGGCAATCGCCCTCGTGTTCTACGGGATCGTCACATTCGTCGAGCGCCGTGCGATTCCCTGGCACGCGTCAGTGGGCAAGTGATGGCCCCCGACGTGGAGGCGCATGCCGGTGAGCTTCGAACGCATGGAATGGTCTTCGTTCCGGCAGGCCCGTTCATCATGGGCGACGACCGATTCCCGCGTGAAGCACCTCAGCGACAGGAGTACGTTGCCGATTTCTGGATCGACAGATTCCTCGTGACGAATGAGGAGTACTACCGATTCGCCGAGTCCACGGGTGCGCCCAGGCCGGCCCACTGGGTCGACGGCGAGTTTCCTGTGGGGCATGAGGATCACCCGGCCGAGGTCAGCTGGACCATGGCCGATGCCTTCGCCCGTCATCATGGAAAGCGACTGCCGACAGAGGCGGAGTGGGAGAAGGCGGCCAGAGGTACCGATGGAAGGCTCTTTCCCTGGGGTGACTCCTTCGATGCCGAGCGGTGCTTGACGTGGGAGACCTCATCGGTGACGGGCAGCCACTCGGAGTCAGTCCGGGCAAGGCCGACAGGAGTCAGCCCTTTCGGATGCGAGCAGATGGTGGGTCTGTGCGAGGAGTGGTGCGCGGATGAGTACGCCGGCTACCCAGGGTCCACGAATCGCAGCGTCGGCTATGGAATCGGAATGCGCGTGCTCAGGGGTGGATCCTGGATCTTCCCGATGACGCACGCGCGAGCCTCCTACCGGTGCTTCGAGGAACCCGATCTGGACACCAGCGGCTACGCCCAGCTGGGAGGCCCCGGCTTCCGCTGCGTCCTGGCTGAGGAGTCCTCGTGAGCGTCAATGAGGAATCGATGATCTGGATCGACCCCGGCGACTTCATCATGGGCAGCTCGCTCTTCGAGATCGAGTCACCTGTGAGGCAGTTGCATGTGGACGGCTTCTGGATCGATCGCTACCCGGTCACCCACGCTGAGTTCTACGACTACGTGCTGCAGGCGAACGCCCCGATGCTGCCGGACTGGCCGGAGGACGGGCCTGGATCGGAGATCGCCAACCATCCGGTCGAGCGAGTCACGTGGCAGGAAGCCCGGGACTACGCAGCATGGTGCGGAAAGCGCCTGCCAACGGAGGCGGAGTGGGAGAAGGCCGCCCGCGGGGTCGACGGACGCGAGTGGCCGTGGGGTCCGGACTGGATCGAGGAGAACGCCAATGTCTGGGATTCAGCCAAGGCGCTGGGAGTCATGACGATCCCGAATGGCTCCAGGCCGGGAAACGTCAGCCCCTACGGCGTCATCGACATGGCGGGCAACACCGAGGAGTGGGTTGAGGACGCCTTCTTGCCCTACGGAAGCTCTGGCAGTTCCTTCCTCTCGTCGGATGGTCGGTGTCGGGTCCTGCGCGGGGGCTCGTGGTTCTACACGAGCGAAATGGCTCGGTGCAGTTTCCGTCGAGGGGCCCTTCCCGAGTTCTCAGGGTACGAGCGAGCCGGAGGGCCAGGTTTCCGCTGTGCAAAGTCATAGTGAGCGCTACCGCAGGGCACTTGACGAGGCCCTGTTGGGCCTCAGTGAGGGCGGTATCCCCATTGGTGGAGCTCTCTACCTGGACGACGTACTTCTCGCCACTGGCCACAACAGACGCGTGCAGGAGGGAAGTCCGATCATCCACGGCGAGATTGACGTCTTCCGTGCTGCCGGGAGGCCGAAGAGCGACTGGCACGGCCGTCTGACGCTGTACACGACCCTCTCTCCGTGCTTCATGTGCGCAGGCGCCTCGATGATCTACGGCGTCACGACCGTGGTCATCGGCGAGAACCGCAACTTCCAGGAGAGCGAAGAGCTTCTGTCCAGGAGGGGCGTGGAATTGGTCGTTCTGGATGACCCAGAAACGCTCGACATGTTCACCCGATGGACGAGCAGCAATCAGGAACTGTGGTTCGAAGACATCCCCGATCCCCGGAGGCAGGCATGACATTCACTCAGGACCTCCTTGAGAGGGCGAAGCCCTATCTGGACGCGCAGATGGCAACGCCGTTCATGCAGGAGATGATCCAGGGCACGCTCGCGCCAGAGCGCCTCAGGTACTGGGTGCGAGTGGACTACCCATACCTGATCAACTTCTCGCGCATACTGGCGCTCGGAGTGCTGCGCGCGCCCACTCTTGATTCGATGCGCACCGTCCAGAGGTACCTCAACTACATCGTGGATGAGGAGATGGCGTCTCATGAGCGGTTCGCGGCCTCCCAGGGGATCACGATTGACGAGCTTGTCCATCAGCGCATGGGGCCAACCAAGTACGCATACGCCCAGCATGAGTTCGCGTCAGCGAATCGAGGCGAGCTCCCAGAGATCCTCACAGTGATCATGCCTTGCCTTGTCGGCTGGCAGATTCTGTCCAAGAGGGTCCTCGAAACCCACGAAATCGGCCCGGACAATCCCTACAAGTGGTGGTTCGATACCTACGGCGGCGACCAGGGTCTTGACGGTCATGTTGTTGCCCTGCTCAGCCTCGTTGATTCGATGGTGGAGGGCATGCCTGCCGAGCGTCGCGACCGGCTCGTCGAGACCTTCATGACCAGTGAGTACTACGAGACGGTTGCGTGGGATGCCTACTACTCCATGGAGGAGTGGTCTGCGCCCGGAAAGTCCACGTGACGGCTACTCCAGGCTCGGGCCTGGGGGAGCGCGTCTGCCTTGTCACAGGCGCAGCACGAGGAATAGGGCGTGCTTCAGCGATTGTGCTTGCCTCCAAAGGGGCCAAGGTGGTGGTCGTCGACACTTCGGAGTCGAGCGATGATGTTGTGAAGACCATCCGTGGCCAAGGAGGTCAGGCGTCCTCCGTCATCGCGGATGTCAGCACTGCCGCGGGCGCTGAACGGGCATGCGAGGCTGCATTGAGTTCGTTCGGCAGACTGGATTCCCTCATCAACAATGCCGGAATTCTTCGACTGGCTGACAGCTTCGCTGACACTACAGACGCACAGTTCAATGATCTGATGCGCGTGAACTTCGAGTCGGTCTTTCGCATGTGCAAGGCGGCCCTGCCCGGCCTTGAAGCGAGCG
>CAIZPS010000061.1 GCA_903934925.1 uncultured bacterium
CAGCACCTATCCACGCGGGCACGAGCACGGGCCCGAGGTGGCCGCGCCCGGTGCGCGTGAGGGCTCCGATGACCAGCAGCAGTCCGGCCGTGGCGACGATCTCGCCGAGCCAGACGCCTCCTCCCGTGCGGACGCTCTGAGACGCCTGCACTGCCGGCAGGGAGAACATCAGGTTCGCGAGGATCGCACCGGCGATCGCGCCGACGACCTGCATCACGACATACAGCAGACCCTCGACCACCGGCATCTCGCGGCGGACCATCGCCACGCCCGACACCACCGGGTTGAAGTGCGCGCCAGAGATCGGGCCGATCGCCCAGATCAGCACGCCGAGAGCAGCCACGGTGGCGAGGGCGTTGATCAGCAGCGTGACCGCGAGGTCGTCAGACAGAAGCGTGCCCATGATTCCCGAGCCCACGACCGTCGCGACGAGCACCGCAGTGCCGAGGAGCTCCGCGGCCGCGCGGCGGAACATCGTGCCTGGCATCGTCCATCCCGTCCTGATCGTCTGGTGCTTGACAGCGCCAGATTACTCAAAGATCATTGAGCAAATGTCACGCCGCGCTCACACTACCGCGGGCCCAGCTGCCCGTGAGGACCGGGCTCGGGTGCTCGCCGCTCTCGGTGACCCCACCCGCCTCGGCGTCATGGAACTGCTCTCCGTGCAGGACCTCTCCCCCGACGCACTCGCGGCGGCCCTCGAGATTCCGGGCAACCTGCTGGCCCACCACCTGAAGGTGCTCGAGGCAGCAGGGCTGGTGCGTCGCACCCACTCGCAGCATGATCGCCGTCGCACCTACGTGCAGGTGGTCGACGGTGCGATGGACGCACTCCTACCAGTGCCCGGCCCCATCTCCGCTCCCCGGGTGGTCTTCGTGTGCACCCACAACTCGGCCCGCTCCGTGCTCGCCGAGGCCCTGTGGCGCGAGGCCAGCAACGTGCCCGGCGCCTCCGCAGGCACGAATCCCGCCGACGCCATCAATCCGCGGGCGCGCAGGGCCGCTCGTCGACTCGGCCTCACGGTCACCGACCGCGCACCGCAGCACATGGATGACGTGGTGCGCCCGGGCGACCTGCTGGTATCGGTATGCGACGCGGTCAATGAGGAGCTCGAGCCGATGCCGAACCCGCGGGTGCACTGGTCGATCGCCGATCCCGCCGTCGTCGGCACCGATGCCGCCTTCGACGCCACCGTCGCCCAACTCCAGGAGCGCGTGGCCCATCTGGCGCCGAGGGTCGCCACCGCCGTACCGCCGCGTTCCCGGCGAAGGCCGTCCTAGGGCGTGCGTCAGCCGTGCGCGCCGCAGCTTCGGCGTGCGCGCCCCATGGCAGCATGAGCCCGATCCCGGCGGGGCGATCCCGTCACAGGCGAAGTGGAGCCGCGTGCCAGCCGTCCATCCCTTCCGAGCATGGCGACCGCGCCCGGAGCTGGCGACCGACGTCGCGTCACCGCCCTATGACGTCATCAGCACAGCGGAAGCCCGCGCCATGGCTGCCGGCAATCCCGTCAGCTTCCTGCACGTCACCCGTCCGGAGATCGACCTCCCGGAGACGATCGACGAGCACAGTGACGAGGTCTACCGGCAGGGGCGGCGGGCATGGGACCAACTTCGCCACCACGGCGTATTCGTCTGCGACGAGCGACCCGTGTACACGGTCTATCGGCAGCAGATGGGCGACGTCGTGCAGGTCGGGATCGTCGGGCTGGTCGATGTCGATGACTACGCGAGCGGCCTGATCAGGAAGCATGAGCTCACCCGTCCGGACAAGGAGGACGACCGCACTCGCCATATCGAGGCCCTCGACGCCCATGACGAGCCCGTCTTCCTCATCCACCCGCACGACGACGTCCTGCGGGCCACCCTCGAGTCCGTCATGTCAGACGCGCCCGACGTCCACTTCACCACGAGCGATGGCATCGACCACACGTTGTGGACCGTGATGGACCCCACCGTCGTCGAACGCATCGCCGCGGCCTTCGAGGCCATGAAGGCCCTCTACATCGCCGACGGCCACCACCGCAGTGCCGCAGCCCAGCGCCTGCGTGACGACCGACTGCGTCGCGGCGAGCCCATCGACGAGGCTGACCGCTTCCTCGCCGTCGTGTTCGCCGAGGACCGCCTCAACGTCATGCCCTACAACCGGGTGGTTGCCGACCTGCAGGGCCTCACCCCCGGCGAGTTCCTCGACGACCTCCGCCGGCACTTCGATCTGGAGCCGTCTGCGGAGCCGGTCGAGCCCGGCGACGTGCACGAGTTCGGCATCTACGTCGACGGCTCCTGGTGGCGAGCGAGGCTGCGTCCCGGGAACGTCGACGAGTCCGACGCCACGGCCCGGCTCGACGTGAGCGTGCTGCAGGACCTCGTGCTCGAGCCCGTGCTCGGCATCGTCGACCCGCGCACGGACTCACGCATCGCCTTCGTCGGGGGCATCCGGGGAACCGCGGAGCTCGAGCGCCTGGTCGACTCGGGCCGCTATGCCGTCGCCTTCTCGCTGCGCGCGACTTCCGTGCGCGATCTCCAGGATCTGGCCGATGCGGGCCAGATCATGCCGCCCAAGTCGACCTGGTTCGAGCCGAAGTTGCGCAGCGGGCTGTTCGTGCACGCCCTGGACTGACGCCGCAAGCGTCAGCGGGCCACCATCGAGACCTCGACGAAGCGATCGCGCGGCAGGTTGGATACGGGCGTCGGTCGAGTAACCGTTCGGACGGCGCTCACCAGGC
>CAIZPS010000062.1 GCA_903934925.1 uncultured bacterium
CACCCCACCACTCGCGGGTGGGGGCGCGGCGGGTGGGGGCGCGGCGGGTGGGGGCGCGGCGGGTGGGGGTCAGGCAGGTTCGTCGAGATGCAGGACCCGCGGGTGCCGGGCGTGCTCGGCGAGCATCACGATGCCCTCCCGGACGCCGGCGACCAGCTCTCCCGCCGCCAGGGCCGTCGTCATCGACAGGGCTGCCAGTTGGCAGGCGCGCTCGTCGAGATCGACCGCAACGTTCTCGCCGGTGACGATCTCCAGCACGCGCTCCACCGGGCTCACCGCGACCATCACGGTCGAGGCCGGATCGCGCAGTGCCGAGTGACGATCGAGCGCAGAAGAGCGGCCGGCCGGAAGCGGCCCGACGTACAGGGCGAACGCGAAGCCGCTGATCGTCCGGGCCCGCTCCAGAATGCCCTGCAGCTCCTTGCGCTGGGCATCGGTGATCGGGCCGGAACCGGACGGGATCGCGTAAGGGTCACCACCGGGCACTGACGCCACCTGCCTTCGTCGAATCGCGGGGAGCCATCTCATCCGGGAGCCGCGACGGGTCCGGGACGGGGCGGGCGCTCACCAGCAGGAGCGGGCCACCCTCAACGGAGTCGTCGCCGTTGGCGTCGCGGATCCACGCCGGGGCATTCACGAGGAGATAGATGATCAGGGCGAGCAGTGCGGGAATGCCGACGAAGAAGCCGACAGCCTGAAGTGCAGTCACGACTCCAACCCTAACGGACGGGGTCGGTGAGCAGATCCAGCAGCGCAGAGCCCCGCATCACCTGCTCCAGCAGCACCGGCGTGCCCGAGGCGTCCGCGAGCGGGACGCGCCAGTTCGGGTACTCCTGATCGGTGCCCGGCTGGTTCTGGGCGCGACGATCGCCGACCACGTCCGACAGACCGATTCCGATGAGGCGTGCCGGAGATGCCGCCGCTGCCCGGTGGAGGGCGACCGCCATCTCGTCCAGACCGGCCTCCGTGGACACGTCGACATCGGAGGCGAGCCAGCCCCGCTCGCGCAGCTTTCCCGCCCACGCCTCACGCTCGGCGGCAGCCCGCTGCTGCTCCTCCTCCACCGGCGTCGCGAGTAGCCCGAGTTCGGATCGGATGCGTACGTGCTCGTCGCGCAGGTAACCGGCCGTCGGAGGAAGGTCGTGCACGGTGACACTCGCGAGTACCTCACGACGCCAGTCGTGCGGATCTCGCACGCCGCCTCCATCGCCCTCGAACCACAGGATCACCGTGCCGAGGATCCCGCGCTCGACCAGTGCCTCCTGAACCCATGGTTCGACGGTTCCGAGATCCTCTCCGACGATGATGCAGCCGGCGCGATGCGCCTCGAGCATGAGCACGCTGAGCATCGCGTCATGATCGAACCGCACAAACGTTCCCGCGTAGGCCGGCATACCCGCCGGCACCCACCACTGTCGGAAGAGGCCGAGGACGTGATCGATGCGCAACCCGCCCGCGTGGCGCAGGACAGTGCGCAGCATGTCGCGGAAGGGGACGAAGGCGGCCTCCGCCAGGGCATCCGGCCGCCAGGGCGGCTGGTGCCAGTTCTGCCCGAGCTGGTTGTACATGTCCGGTGGGGCTCCTACGCCGACTCCCGCCGCCAGGACGTCCTGCAGGGCCCATGCGTCCGCTCCCTCGGGATGCACACCCACGGCCAGGTCGTGCATCACGCCGAGCGCCATTCCCGCGTCGACGGCGCGACCCTGCGCGACGGACAGCTGCTCGTCGACCTGCCATTGCAGCCACATGTGGAAGTCGACGAGTTCAGCGTGTTCATCACGGAACACGGCCACCGCGCGTCGGGCCGGATGATCGAGGTCACGCGGCCATGAATCGGCATGCCCATGGACGTCGCTGATCGCGCACCAGGTGGCGAAGTCGATCAATCCCTGCCCCTGATCGCGTGCATACGAGTCGTACTGAAGCGCACGAGCGGAGTCCATTCCGGCCCGGTGGATCTCCTCGAGGGCAGCGCACTTCACGGCCCACACAGCATCGCGATCGAGCAGGTCGTCCGTCGTGTTGAGCAGTCGCAGGGCGCTCGCACTCTCTTCGATGCGCTGGATCGCCGCGTCATCCAGGCGATCGAGCTCCGGGATGTCCTCGATGCGCAGATAGATCGGGTTCGCGAACCGACGCGTGACGGGAAGGTACGGCGAGGGTGTCATGGGCGGCACCGGCGACGCGGCATGGAGGGGATTGATCAGGACGAAGCCGGCGCCCAACTCGCTTGCGCTCCACGATGCAAGTTCGGCAAGGTCGTGGAGATCGCCCAGGCCCCAGGACTCAGCGGACCGCATGGCATACAGCTGCGTCATGAATCCCCACTGCCGCTCGCCGATGAGGGAATCGGGATCCAGCCGCTGCGGCGCCACGACAGCCACGGCACGGGCGGTCTCGCCGTCGGACTCCGCGACGATCCCATGCCAGCCCAGCGGCAGATCACCGGGCATCCGGAAGCTCGCCTCGCCGATCAGGACCCCGTCGACCTCGACCGGGTCGACCCAGTGATCCATCTGCACCAGGTCGATGCGGCCACCATCCTCGAGCGCCAACCATGCTCGCGCGGGCGCCCCATCCCGCACGTGGACCCACAGACGCTGATCCGCACCCTGACGCATGACGAAGACCGGGGGCAGCATGCGGCGCCAGTCGCGCAGGCGCCTCTCCTCGAGGGCGTCCTCGATGGCCTGCGGGGTGCCCAGGTCCAGGCCCAGGGCCGCAAGCACGGCGGACACGGTCGCCTCTCCCACGTGGACGAGCGCGCCCGCCTGGTCGCGGTACTCCGTCGCAACACCGTGAGCCGCGGCCAATCGAGCGACGGCGTCGGGGACGGGCGCCGTCGGCTCATGAGGCTTCACGGCCGAAGCCTAGGGTGGTCTCCGTGACGTCCCCGACCGCACGCCCGCCCTATCCCGATGCCCTGCGCCAGGACATCACCGATGAGTATCACGGCACGTCGGTGCCGGATCCCTACCGCTGGCTCGAGGATGCCGGCGACCCCCGCACCGCGGAGTGGCTCGCCCAGCAGGGGGAGCTCATGACGCAGGAACGAGAGTCCTGGACCACCCGGGAGGTCTTCGCCGAGCGGGTCGAGGCCCTTCTCGGCGCGGGCACGATCTCGCCGCCCTACTGGCGAGGCGACCGATACTTCCTGACGCGACGAGAGCCCGGCCAGCAGTTCTCCGTCCTGTACGTCGTCGATCCCGACGGAACCGAGCGCACGCTGCTGGATCCGATGGCGCTGGATCCGGAGGGCCTGACCACACTCGACAGCTGGCAGCCGTCGAAGGAGGGCGACAGGATCGCCTACCAGCTCTCCATGGGCGGAGACGAGGAGTCCCTGCTGCACGTGATGGATGTGGCGACGGGCGAGATGATCGAGGGACCGATCGACCGCTGCCGCTACTCCCCCGTCGCCTGGCTGCCGGGCGGCGAGGCCTTCTACTACGTGCGCCGCATCGCTCCCGAACTGCTGCCGGAGTCCGAGCGCAACTTCCATCGTCGGGTCTACCTGCACCGGGTCGGAACATCGCCAGACGATGACGTGCTCGTCTTCGGTGCCGGGATGACGATGACGAACTACTACGGGGTCGAGGTGAGCCGTGACGGCCGCTGGCTCCAGGTGTCAGCGGCCGAGGGCACCGAGCCGCGCAACGACCTGTGGGTCGCCGACCTGAGCTCCTGCCCGGTCGATGCGCCGGCATTCACGCTCGTGCAGGGCGATGTCGATGCCCAGACCGGGCTGTCCTTCCTGCGCGACGGCCGGGTGATGGTGAGCACGGATCGTGACGCGCCACGGGGCCGGGTCGCCATCACGCAGCCGGGCGCGTGGTCGGCTGACCAGTGGGTCGACCTGATCCCGGAGGATCCCGATGCGGTGCTGGAGTCCGTGACGGTCCTCGACGGGCCCGCGATGACGGAGGACCTCCTCCTGGTGGTCCGCACCGCGCATGGCGTCGCGCAGATGAGCCTTCATCGTTCGACGGACGGGGCCTTCATCGGCAACATCACCCTGCCGGGTGCTGGCACCATCGGCGGGCCGGTCGAGCACATCGACGGTGGCCCCGTCACGTGGTTCGTCTTCACCGATCACACCACCGTGCCGACGGTGTATGCCTACGACGGCCGCACCGGCGAGGTCACGCTTCATGCACGGCCGCCGGGTGTGGTCGAGGTGCCGACCGTCCACTCGCAGCAGGTCACCTATACGTCCAAGGATGGCACCGAGGTGCGGATGTTCGTGCTGTCGCCGACCGCCGAGCCGGATCGTCCGAGACCGACGATCCTCTACGGCTACGGCGGCTTCGGCATCGCCATGACGCCGGGGTACTCGGCGGCCATCCTCGCCTGGGTCGAGGCAGGCGGCGTGTGGGCCGTGGCCAACATTCGCGGTGGCGGCGAGGAGGGCGAGGACTGGCACCGTGCCGGCATGCTCGGCAGCAAGCAGAACGTCTATGACGACTTCCACGCTGCCGCCGAGTGGCTGATCGCCCAGGGTTGGACGTCACCGCAGAACCTCGGGATCTACGGCGGCTCCAACGGCGGTCTGCTCGTAGGTGCCGCGATGACCCAGCGTCCGGAGCTCTTCAATGCCGTGGTCTGCGTGGCCCCCCTGCTCGACATGCTCCGCTACACCACCTCCGAGCTCGGGCCGACGTGGACGGTGGAGTACGGCGACCCGGATGATGCCGAGCAGTTCGGCTGGCTTCACTCGTACTCCCCCTACCACCGCGTCGCACCCGGCATCGATTACCCGGCCACGATGTTCGCCGTCTTCGAGAACGACTCGCGCACCGATCCCATGCACGGACGAAAGATGTGCGCGGCCGTGCAGCACGCCACATCCGGAGCGCGGCCGATCCTGCTGAGGTCCGAGGGCGACGTCGGACACGGCGCTCGGTCGATCTCCAAGTCCGTGGTCGAGACAGCCGACACCCTGGCCTTCATGGCCCGCTGGACTGGGCTGTCGTGAACGCCATCGTTGCGGCGGCGAAGGAGGAGCCTGCGTTCTGGGAGACGGCGCGGGACTGGGTCCTCGGCGTACCCCTGCGCATCGTCCTGATCATCCTCATCGCGCTCGTCGTGCAGATCGTGCTGTCGTGGGTCATCCGACGTGCAGTTCGTCGAGCGACCGAGCGGGCGAAGGTCGAGCGGCTGGGCCAATCCCGGCGTACGGCCCGCACCGCGGAGCTCTCGCAGATCCTGCTCACCGAGCGCACGGAGCAGCGAGCCGCCGCCATCGGCAGCCTGCTGCGCAGCGTCCTGGCGATCACCGTGTGGTCGATCGCACTGCTCACGATCCTTCCCCTGCTGGGCATCGACATCGCTCCCCTGCTCGCCAGCGCAGGAGTCATCGGCGTGGCTCTCGGGTTCGGCGCCCAGACCATGGTCAAGGACTACCTCTCGGGCATCTTCATCATCATCGAGGACCAGTTCGGTGTCGGGGACCTCGTCGATGTCGGCCCGGTCATCGGCACCGTCGAGGAGGTCGCCCTCCGCTACACGCGGCTTCGGGATCTCACGGGCGTCGTCTGGTACGTGCGAAACGGTGAGATCCTCCGCGTCGCGAACCGCTCTCAGGGGTGGACGCTCGCCATCGTCGACATCCCGATCGCCTATGACGAGGACATCAACCAGGTCCGCGAGATCGTCGAGGCAGTCTCGACCGACATGGATGAGGACCCGGCATACGACGACATGCTCCTCGGCCGCCCCACTTTCGCAGGAGTGGAGTCCGTATCCGGTGAGGCCGTCGTCGTGCGCATCACGGCGAAGGCCGCGCCAGACGAGCAGATCGCGGTGGCCCGGACCATTCGTGAGCGGATGAAGCTGGCCTTCGATCGGGCCGGTATCACCGTGCCCGTGCTCATGCGGCCGATGCAGGGACCCAGCGGCACCTCCGGCTCCCCCCGCCCGGCACCATGACGCACGACAGGAGACACGACAGGAGAAACGTGACGCCGGGCAGGAGAATCCAGTAGTGAGCGAGCCTCAGTCCGACGCCGATCCGCAGGTCACGCCGTATGCGGACTTCGGCGGTGAGGAGTTCTTCACCTCGCTCGTTGCGGCCTTCTATCGCCGGGTGGCCACAGACGACATCCTGCGGCCGATGTATCCCGATGCGGATCTCGCGGCCGCCGAGCGCCGCCTGCGACTGTTCCTGATGCAGTACTGGGGTGGCCCGACGACCTACGATGACGAGCGTGGGCACCCCCGACTCCGGATGCGCCACATGGACTTCGCGATCGACGGTGCCGCGCGCGATCGCTGGCTCACCCTGATGCGCGATGCGATGGCCGAGCAGGTCCTCACGGAGGGGCAGGAGAACCGCCTGTGGATGTACTTCGTCAGTGCCGCATTCGCCATGCAGAACATCCCGGACGATCCCGCCGGTCAACCCCTGCCGACCGTCGGGTGATCGCGAACTAGCGCACGACGTGCAGTGCGAGTCGGGCTGACGGCCCCTGAAGGTACGTGAACACCTGCCCGCGCGTGGTGCTCAGCCTCTTCCATGGTCCGCACGTCGCCGCTGCGACTCGGGAGCGGTCGTTGGAGATCATGCCGAGGCGATGAGCCGCGTGCAGCACGCGCATGGGCAGTCCTGCGAAGGCCGGGCGATCCCATATCTCGTTCGCCACGTTCTCCTGGGCCTTCGGCGGCAGTCCGACGGATCGCGCGTTGAACTCCACCGTCGCCTCGTCCAGCCCGGGGATCAGGTCGCCGGAGAGTCCGTGGATCGGCATCTGCCAGCCCTCGGTGGGGGGCAGGTGATGGAGATTCGGGGC
>CAIZPS010000063.1 GCA_903934925.1 uncultured bacterium
ATCGTCGTCTCGTGCGTGCGGATGTGGTCCGGATGCGGATAGCCGCCGAACTCGTCGTAGGTCGTGACGACCTGCGGACGGAACCGGCGGATCAGCTCCACCAGCGGCGGAATGGTCTCCTCGAGGGGTAGTGCCGCGAAACACCCATCGGGCAGAGGGGGCTTCGGGTCGCCCTCCGGGAAGCCGGAGTCCTCGAAGCCCAGCCACGCGTGCCGGACACCAAGGACCTCGACTGCAGACGCCATCTCCGCCATGCGCACGGTGTGCAGCCCGTGGAGGTCGACCTCCGGCTGAGCTGCTGGATTGAGGACGTCTCCGCGCTCGCCTCCCGTACAGGTCACGACCATGACGTCGACGCCCTGGCTCCGGTACATGGCCGTGGTCGCAGCACCCTTGCTGGATTCGTCATCCGGATGGGCGTGAACGGCCATCAGGCGGAGGTCACGCGTCACGGGGATAGTCTCCCCTACGTGCCCTCACCGTTCTCCCGGGACCAGCTCAGCCCCGAGATGCGGGCCCGCTACGGCATGGACCGTCGTCCGATCGGCACGTGGATCGCTGCCACCGTGCTCATCGTCGCTTTCGTGGGAGCACTTGCCTTCGTCGCCGTCGGCGTCACGGGCAATCCGATCGAGTTCCGGCTCGTCTCGTGGAAGGTGATCGGTCCGGACCGCGTCGACGTCACCTTCTCCGTCAGCCGACCCGCCGACTCCACCGTGACGTGCATCATCCGGGCCCAGGACGAGAACCGCATCGACCTCGGCTACGCCGTGACGGAGATTCCCGCGGGGACAACCGGCGAGTTGATCACGTACCCGCTGCGCACGCTCGCTCCTGCCTTCGCGGTGGAGCTGCTCGGCTGCTCCGTCGACGGGCCGCCGGGAGTCGCCCCTCCCCAGTTCCCGCCGAGCGTTGTGCCGCCCGGGCAGCCGTGGAGCGCGAGCTGAGGCTTCCGCTCGATTCTGCGCCCCCCGGAAGCCCGGGTAACCTTCCTCCTTATGACCGAGAGCGACATCACCTGGCTGACCCAGGAGGCCCACGACCGCCTCGTGGAGGAGCTCGCCGACCGTGAGGGTCCGACTCGGGAGAACATCAAGAACCGCATCGCGGCCGCCCGCGAGGAGGGCGATCTGAAGGAGAACGGCGGATACCACGCCGCTCGCGAGGAGCAGGGCAAGAACGAGGCCCGGGTGCGCCAGTTGAAGCACCTGCTCGAGCACTCCCGCATCGGTGCGCCGGACGCCGCACCCGACGAGGTCGCCCCGGGCAAGGTCGTCACCGTGCACTTCGCCGCGTGGAATGAGGAGGAGACCTTCCTGCTCGGCTCCCGCGAGGAGGCCGCACACGCATCGATCGAGGTCTACTCACCCACCTCGCCGCTCGGTGCCGCCGTCAACGGCGCGAAGGTCGGCGACACCGTCACCTACACCCTCGCCAACGGCAAGGAGATGACGGTCGAGATCCGTAACGTGACGACGTACGGCGGCTGACGCCGCTCACCCGCGGATCTGGACGATGCCGGGGCCCGATCCCCAGGCCCTGTCGGCGGTCAACGCGTCCTCGCCTCGCCGGGACGCCAGGGCCAGGCACAGTCGATCCCCGAGCGAGAGATCCGCGCGGGCCTCACGCAGGCGCGCAGCGGCGCGGGCATCCTCCGACATCACGGGCTCAACCCTCACACCGCGCGCCGCCAGGAGGGCCTCGGCCATTCCGGCCTCAGCGGGGCCCGTCATCCTGCCCAGCACCTCCGCCAGGTTCGCGGCACCTATCACTCCCGAGTCGAGGTGCTGCTCCACGATCTCGCCACCGCGCTCGCCCTGCAGGTAGGCCAGCACCGCCGAGGCGTCCAGCACGGTCACGAGGGCCCGCCGACGACTTCAGCCCGACGCTCCTCGAGGAGTTCCGCGACCAGGTCGCGCCCCTGGAGGCGGTGGCGCAGCCACGCGAGCCCTTCGTCGACCGACATCACCAGCATCCCTGCATCGGTGTCGATCGCGACGAGGGCGGTGCCTGCCTCCCAACCGTGCCGCTCGCGCACCTGCTGGGGCACGACGAGTCGCCCTCGGTCGCCGATGGTGACGGGGTGCGTGACCGCATCGCTCATGTCCGGGACGGTACCACTCAGACCGCATGAGTGGGAATACTTTAGGTCATTCCCACCAGAACAGCGCTTGTCATGCGTCCAGTTCGCGCACGCCGCCGATGCCGGTGGAGGGGCTGAGCCGGGCGCGCGATGCCGCCGTCCGGCCGGCCGCCGCCGCTGAACCGCTGGGTGAGCGCACACCACCGGAGTAACCGCCCCAACTGCCCCGGGCGTCCGAGTTCCGTCGATGGAAGTCC
>CAIZPS010000064.1 GCA_903934925.1 uncultured bacterium
CGCTTCGCCCACTACGTCGAGAAGGCCAAGATCGTCGAGAGCGCCGTCACGGGCTCGCCGATCAAGGCCCTGTGCGGAAAGGTGTGGGTCCCCAACCGCGACCCCGCCAACTTCCCGATCTGCCCGGACTGTCAGGACATCCACGCGAAGCTGCCCCCGGGCGGCGGCTCCTGATCGCGGCCCGGACGCTCTGCGCGGGTCGCGTCGCCGGGGTCCTGCTGCTGGCGGCGGCGCTTTCCTCCTGCTCGTCGACCGATGACCCATCGGGGCCCTCGGCCCCCTCGGCATCAGCCGCCTCTGCTGCCCAGCCCACCGACGAGTCCGCTCTTGACGAGTGCTCCACCCCGAACCTCACCGTCGTCAATCCGGGGCAGGTGACAATCGGTGTCAGCGAGGTCGACGTCTCTCCGCTGTTCATCGACGGCGATCCGTCCACGGGCGAGGGCTTCGAGGCAGCACTGGGCTACGCCATCGGCGAGACCCTCGGGTTCCCGCCCGCCGACGTCGCATGGGTGGTGCTTGACGACGGTGACGACCCGTTCGGCACGGGCCTGCGCGTGGACTTCGTCGTGGGGCAGGTTCCGGCGGCCGAGCCCACGGACACCACGGTGACCTCGGATCCCTATCTCGCGCCGGCCACAGGGGCACCTCCCTACGCGCTGCTCTTCGCCGCGGGCAACCCTCTCGTCGCCTGCGTCAACGGTGCCCTCGCCGAGCTCGAGGCGACGGGAGAACTGAGCTCCCTGGCCGAGGCCTGGCTATCCGGTACCCCCTGGGAGGGGTCGCTGGTCGGGTCCGCCACACGCGTGTCGTGACCGGTATCCGGTCAGGCACCCCTATCGTGTGGCGGGGCGCACCGTGCGCTCAGTGAAGGAGATCGCGTCCATGTCCAGCACACTCACCGTCGAGTCTGACCAGGAGGCCCGCCAGGCCATCAGCAAGACCTGGGGTGTTCTGCTCTTCCTCGGACTGCTCAGCATTGTCATCGGCATCATCATCATGGCGTGGCCCGGCAAGACCGTGGTCGTCGTCGCCGTCATCCTGGCCATCTGGCTCGTCATCTCGGGCATCTTCGAGATCATCCGCGGGTTCGGTCGGGGACTGTCGGGTGGCATGCGCGCCCTGCTGTTCATCGGCGGAGTGCTCTCCTTGATCCTGGGCCTGTTCGCGTTCCGCGGATTCGTGGTCGAGGATTCCCCGCTTGATGCCGTCTGGCTGCTCGCGCTGTTCGTCGGGATCAACTTCATCTTCTCCGGAATCGGTCAGCTCTTCACCGCCGGTGAGGTCAAGGAGGGACGCGGCTGGAACATCTTCGGCGGCATCGTCTCCCTGCTCCTGGGCATCATCATCCTCGTCGTGCCCGGCGACCTCGCGCTCCTCGCGTGGGTGTTCGGCATCTTCGTCGTGGTCAGCGGAATCATGCTGGTCATCTCCGCCTTCCGGGTTAAGTCGCTCGCAAAGGCGTAGGCCAGCGCAGCAGGCGGAGCTCGCATGGCTGCCGAGACCTCGCAGACCCTTGACCGGGGGCTGCGCGTCCTGGAGGTTGTCGCTGATGCCCCGGAGGGGCTCACCGTCACCGAACTGGCCGCAGCCCTCGGCATCGGTCGAACGGTCGTCTACCGACTCGTCGTGACTCTCGAGCAGCATGCCCTGATCCGTCGCTCCTCGGACGGCCGGTGCCGATTGGGCCTGGGCGTCCTGGCTCTCGGCCGGCAGGTGCAGCCGGTGGTGCGCGATACCGCGCTCCCCGCACTGCGCCTGCTGGCCGATGCCGTCTCCGCCACCGCGGTTCTCACCATCGTCGACGGTGGGGACGGACTCTCCGCCGTCGTCGTCGAACCAGCACGCGCGGAACTGCACGTCGGTGTTCGGCCGGGCTCGCGGCAGCCGCTGGAGAACAGTGCCGCGGGGCGGGCCATCCTCGCGGCCCGGACGATGGCCGGCCGACCCCTGGATCCTCCGTGGGTGGTGGCGACGGGTGACGGCCCGCAGGGGGCCTACGGCATCGCGGTGCCCGTGCTCGGGGTCGCCGGGCTCGAAGCCAGTGTCAGCGTCCTTGCCCTACGTGAGCTCGTTGAGGCCGAGGTCGGCCCCCGGGTCGCCCGTGCCGCTGGCGAGATCGCTCGCGCCCTCCGCTGACCGCCTCGCGCCACTCCTTCCCCCCTTCTTCCCCTCGCCCTCTCGCTCCCCTCCCTGTCCCGCGAGCGGTGAGTCGTGCGCTCGACACCCCGTGCCGAGACCAGCACTTCTCACCGGTCAACGACAAGGCGATCCTTACCCGGCCCGAACACGGGGCCCCGCAATCTCGAACATGCGCCGAGAAGAGTGCTGACTGTGGGTGCCGAACAGCGGCACGACGACCACGGAACAGAATTCCGGGAAGGACGCATCATGTCGAACTCACGCAAGTGGATCCTCGCCGCTGTCGCAGCGAGCACCAGCGCAGCACTTCTCGTCGGCGGGGCCAGTGCGGCCCTTGCCTACGACCGCGGAGACCGCGGCTCGTCGATGTCCGGATCCGCTTCTTCGGAGTCCATGAACCGTGGACCCCTCTCGAGCCTGGTGGCGGACGGCACGCTGACCGCAGCCCAGGCGACCGCCATCCATGCGGCCCTGCACGCCCAGCGCGATACCGCTCACGCTGACCACGAGGCCCACGAGGCGGAGATGAAGAAGGTTCGCGATGCCGTCCTCGCCTCCCTGGTCTCGAAGGGCACGCTGACCCAGGCGAAGGCCGACGCCATCAAGGCGGCCGATCGAGGTGAGCTACGCGAACTGCTCGCCGACGGCACCGTGACGATGGCCGACCTTCAGGCGGTGCGTGACGCCCTTGAGACGGAGCGCGACGCGGACCGGGCCGACCACGTGGCTGAGATGAAGGCGGCACGCGCCACCGTGCTTTCCGGCCTTGTCACCAAGGGCACGCTCACGCAGGCGCAGGCCGACAAGGTCACTGCGGCGCTGGATGCCAAGAGTGCCGACGGCACGGGTCGCGGCGGCCACGGCGGTCCCGGTGGCGGCCACCGCCGCTGACCTCTCGTTGACCGGTGAGACGTGCGCCCGACACCCCGTGCCGGGACCCGCACGTCTCACCGGTCAACGCATCAGGGCCAGCAGCCGGAGATCGTCGCCGTGAGCCCGTCCACCGCCTGCCGGACGGTGAGCGCGGAGTACTTCTGCGGCCGATCGTTGACCAGGATGGAGAAGACGCGCTCCGGCACATCACCCGGAGCCGAAACACCCGACAGGCCGATGGTGTCGAACAGGGTGCCGGTCTTCGCCATCACATCCCCCTGCGCGCAGCGCGCTCGCTTGGTGACGAAGCGGCCGTAGCGATCATCGAGGGTTCCGCTGACGCCTGCGATGGGCATGGCGTCCGGGTCGAACATCAGGCGAAACGGCTCGGGGTTGAGCACCCGCACGGTGCGCAGGAGGTCGACGAGAAACTTCGGCGTCACGCGGTCCTCGCGTGACAGCCCGCTGCCGTCGCGCAGTGCGGTGCCGGTCGTGTCGATGCCGAGGGAGGCCATGACCTGCTCGGCGGCAAGCCGGGACCCCTTCCAGTCGGGGGCGTTTCCGGTGGCCAGCGCCACCTGGCGGTAGAGCACCTCGGCGACGTTGTTCTCGGAGATGCGCAGCATGATGCGCACGGCGTCGCCGACGGTGTGACCGGCGGACTCCGCGATCACCGCAGCCTCACCCGCGTCGATCGGCGCTCCGATCGTCACCGGGAATCCCTTGGCCTGCAGGCGGTTCGCGAAGACCTTCATGGCGTTCGCTCCGGGGTCTCGGCTGTAGTCCCAGAGGCGCGCGAGCGGCTGGACTGTCGAGACAACGGACGGAATGTAGCCGGACGTCCAGCCGGGCTCGCGCCCATCCGCAGGAAACAGGGAGTCGTCCAGTCGCACGGTGACGGGCTGACCCGGGGGCAGGGTCGCGGCGGTGGCGTTCGCGAGTTGGCGCAGCTCCTTCGTGGTGAGCAGCGGGTCGCCGCCACCCTCGAGAATCACCTCACCGGGTGCACCCGCTCGGACCTTTGTGGCGAACCGCCGATCCGGTCCCATGGTTGCCAGGGCCGTGACGGCGGTGACGATCTTCATGTTCGACGCCGGAAGCAGCGACGCGGTGCCGGCGTGATCCGTCAGCACCTCACCGGTGGCGGCGTCGATGGCGTACACCCCCACGTTCGTGCCGAGACGTGGGTTGGCCAGGCGCCTGCTCACCAGCTCGTCGATCGTCCGGGCACTGATGACGACACCGGGCGACGACCCGGGGGCGCCGGCGGCCGCAGGCGCGATGAGCACGGTCCCCGCGCCGATGGAGAGGGCGACGAGCAGGGCGCCTGTGCGGCGGGCCGGACGAGGAGCGCGCGAATGCGAAGCGCGGTGAGCGGGCATGCCGTCCATCGTGCGACAGGCCGGGCGTGGGCCGATGGTCGGGGTCCTCGTCGGCGTGTCGCAGAATGGGAGGACCAGCCCCCTGCCGAAGGTTCCCCGTGCGCCGATCCGCCTCTGCCCTGCCCCGGTGGGCGACGACCGTCCTGACGACTCTCGCTCTGGCGCTGGGCGTGCTCGTCCTCCCTGCGTCCGCAGTCCACGCCGAAGGACCCACACCCAAGCGCGTCGCGAGCGGCTGGCTGCCCTACTGGATGACCACCCCCAAGAGCCCCGCAGGAGTCACGTCCGCCGTCCAGAACGCCGACCTGTTCACGGATGTCTCGCCCTTCTGGTACTCGGCGGTGAAGAAGGGTGACGGCGTGCAGGTGGTCCTGAACCCGAACTTCACCAACGGAGCAGCGAACGTCGCGTGGGCGATGGGTCAGTTGAAGGGCGCCGGGCTCACCGTGCTGCCGGCCATCGCCGACGGCTCGGGCAAGGGGCAGATGGCGCGGACCCTCGCCGACCCCGCCAAGCGCACAGCTCACGTGCAGGAGATCGTGAACCTGGTCATGGCGAACGGGTACGACGGCATCGACCTCGACTACGAGACGTTCGCCTTCTCAGACGGTTCATCGAGCTGGGCGGCCACGCAGCCGAACTGGACCGCCTTCGTCACCGAGCTCGGTGCTGCGCTGGACGCGCAGGGCAAGCTCCTGTCTGTGACGATCCCGCCCCCGTGCAGCACGTCCGGTACGTGCGGTGGACGAAGCGGCTACTGGGTCTACAACATGGCGGCGATCGCACCTGCGGTCGATCGGGTCCGCATCATGGCCTACGACTACCACGTGCACGGCATCGGCCCGATCGCGCCGATGCCGTGGGTTCGCTCGATCGTCGCGTACTCCGTGACCGTCATGGACCCTGCCAAGCTCCAGATCGGGGTGCCGACCTACGGACGCGCCTGGACTCGCAAGCAGGGCAACACCCTCATGGTCGAGGGCACATGTCCGAGCCCGAGCTCATCGCAGTACAAGTCGCTGACGGGTATGACGTCGGTGACCGATGCGAACATCCCGAAGGCTCTCCTCGATGTGGGCATCACCCCGGACAAGTACCAGTGGTCGGACAAGGACCAGGAGAACTGGGTCAACTACGACAAGAAGCTCGTCTGGACGGATGGCAACGGCGCGCAGCAGACGTGTATCGCCAAGCGGGTGATGTGGTGGGTGGGGCCGCAGGCCGTGCTGGCCCGCACGCAGTTGGTCGGCGAGTTCGGGCTCAGCGCCGCGGCCTACTGGACCATCGGTGGCGAGGATCCCGCCCAGTGGCCGCTCATCCGCGGGTACGCGCAGTCCCTCGCGCCCGCGACGACAGACGTAAGCGCCACGGCCCAGACGCCGGCGGTATTCGGCACGCCGATCACGGTGACGGCGACCGTGACGTCCCAGGGCGCGCCGTTGGCGGGAGCCGCTGCCGTGCTGCAGTTCAGGCCTGCAGGCAAGAAGGGCTCCTTCGCCGACGTGCAGTCCGCGCCGGTGGGGGCGGACGGCAGCGTGGTGTTCACCGTGGGGCCGGAGACCACGGGTGACTGGAAGGTCTACGTTCCGGCTGCCGATGCGCGTACCGAGGGGGTCAGCGCGCCCGTCACCGTGCAGGTGCAGTCTCTAGTGACGGCTGAGCCGAAGAGTCCACGGGTGTCACGCGGCGGCTCCGTCGTGGTGCGGGCGTGGGCGCGACCCTATGTGGCGAAGCAGCGGGTCGCGCTGGAAGTCAGGGTCGGTGAGGGCTGGAAGACAGTGGCCACGGCCCGGGTCGACGGCAGGGGTCGAGCCCGCCTGGTGGCTGATGCACCCCGGCAGAAGGGCCGGTACGTCTACCGGGTCGTGGCCATCGGCAAGGCGGGCCTGCTGGCGAATGCCTCCACTGACATCCCCATTCGAGTGACGAAGTAGGAGTGTGCTGATGTCGGTGGCACCGGCGGAGGTCGTGCGGCCGGAGACCTCGGAGGTCACCGAGCGCGCGTGGATCACGATCGTCTGGAACGACCCGGTCAACCTGATGTCGTATGTCACCTTCGTGTTCATGGAGTACTTCCGCTACGACCGTGCCAAGGCCGAGAGGCTCATGCTCGACGTGCACGAGAAGGGCCGTGCCCTGGTGTCGACGGGCACGCGTGAGGAGATGGAGCGCGACGTGACGGCGATGCATGGCTACGGCCTGTGGGCGACCATGCAGAAGGACGACTGATGGTGGACTTCCGCGCGCAGGGCGACGACCTCGCGATCGACCTCAACGAGCTCGAGGTCCAGATGCTGCTCAGCCTGACTCGGCAGATGGTCGACTTCGTGGGGCCGACAGACCGTGCAGGCGATGATCCCCTCGTCGCGATGATCGGAATCGACCCGGATGCGGCTCCGTCTGACGATCCCGCTCTCCTGCGGCTGTTGCCAGACGCATTCATGGACGACGACGAGGCGGCGGCGGAATTCCGTCGCTTCACCGAGCGCGAGCTGCGGGATGGGAAGGTCCGGAACGCCGTGGCGGTCCGGAGCGATCTGGAGGCCGGGCATGTCGTCGTCTCCCGCGAGTCCATGCGGGCCTGGCTCGGCTTCCTCAATGATGCGCGACTCGTGCTTGGAGCTCGGCTCGATCTCACCGAGGACAACCAGGACGACTTCGCGAGTCTGCCCGATGACGATCCCCGCGCGGCGCTGTTCGGTCTGTACGGGTGGCTCACCTACGTGCAGGAGGAATTGGTCCAGCATGCGATGGGGCGCCCGTGGTGATCCACGGGCGCCCCATCGGTCTGCGGTGATGCGTCAGGCTTTGTCTCCACTGATGCTGGAGGGAGCTTCCTTGAACTCGTCCGCGGCGAACTGCTCGCTGTCGTAGCGGCTCTTCTCCCGGGCGATCTTGTAGATGAGCAGGCCGAACCAGCACTTGGCGAGAACGTCGGCCAGGGAGTAGCCGACCTGCCGCCAGACGAAGGCGTCGGGACCATCGAAGCCGAACATCGGCATCATGTACGAGATGGGGTAGACGCCCCACGTGGCCAGCAGCAGCCAGCGCAGGCCGTTGAGGTCCTTGCGCACCTGCTCCGGCTGCGTCTTCATGCTCTTGGAGAGCTCGGCGAAGAGCACGTAGAGGATGTAGAGGAACGGAATCGTGCTCAGCGCGCCCCAGATGGCCTTCGCCGCAGTGTCGGTCGCGATCTCGCCCGGGTAGCCCAGAACGATCATCAGGATGGCGGCGGGGATGAGCTTGAGCATGAGGTTCTTGCGAACCATCGGTGCGAGGGCGAGCACGGCGATCGCTTCGAAGAGCAGCAGCGGAACCGTCAGGATCCAGTCGACGTAGCGGTAGCCCTCGTTGAATCCCTCGCCGCCGACGAGGCGGTAGGTGAGATCCATGATCGTCTGGCCGTCGGCCAGCGGATCACCGGCGCCTACGGCGACGTAGGCATCCTCGAAGGAGTTGAAGATCCGCCAGTAGTGGTAGGCGGCGATCAGGGTCACGATGGCCGAGACGATGACGGCCTGACGGTAGCGGGGGAGCACGCGGGTGTTCGCCGCGAGCAGGAAGACGGTGGTCGCGATCATCGAGGCGAGCGCGAAGGAAAGGATGTTGTAGACAGTCTGGAACTGCCCGTAATCCAGTTCGAGGACGTTCATGGGACCTCCACTTGTGGCGGGAGGTTCCCGCCCAACGGAGCGGACTGTCCTCCCGCTCACGGAGGTCCGCAAGTTGACAAACTGACGAAGCGTTATCACGATTCGGTTACGGTTTTCACATATCGGATATTTGACCCGTTCCACCCTTCTGGGGCGCAGCACCGACCCGCTCGGGGAGCCCCGTACCCTGTGGTCATGCCGGTGCGCGTTCGACTTCCGGGCCTCCTCCGGGGAGCGGCCGGCGGTGCCGTCGAGGTTGACCTCGAGGCATCGACCGTGGGCGACCTGATCGCGGCCCTCGACCTGCGCCATCCCGGGATGGGCGACGCCCTCCTCGATGACAGCGGTCTGCGGCGGTACTGGTGCGTCTACGTCAACGGTCGCGACTGCCGACGTATCGGCGGTCTCGCGACCCCGGTGGCGAACGGTGACCGCGCCTGGATCCTGCCCACCACCTCCGGCGGCATGTTCGCGCCCACGGTGCCACCCGTGCCCACGGTGCCACCCGCGGGATCGGCACCGTGACCACCCGGATCCGTGCGCCCCGTACGCTGGTCGGGCCATGAACGACGCAGCTATCGGGATCTTCGACTCCGGTGTCGGGGGTCTCACCGTCGCGAGGGCCGTGCTCGACCAACTGCCCCACGAGCCCATTCGCTACGTCGGCGATACCGCACGCGGCCCCTATGGTCCCCGCCCGCTTGCCGAGGTCCGCTCCTTCTCGCTCGAGATCATGGATCGCCTCGTCGATGACGGCGTGAAACTGCTCGTCATCGCCTGCAACTCCGCCAGTGCGGCCACTCTGCGTGACGCACGAGAGCGCTACGACGTGCCGGTGGTCGAGGTGGTGCATCCGGCGGTTCGTCGCGCGGTGTCGGCCACGCGATCGGGACGGGTGGGTGTCATCGGCACGCGGGCCACCATCACCTCGGGCGCATACGACGACGCATTCATGGCCGCCCCCCACGTCCACGTCACCAGCGCCGCCTGCCCCCGGTTCGTCGAGTTCGTCGAGTCGGGGATCACGTCCGGGCCTGAGCTCATCGCCGCAGCCGAGGGGTACCTCGCCCCCCTGCGGGAGGCAGACGTCGACACGCTCGTCCTCGGCTGCACGCACTACCCGCTGCTCACGGGCGTGCTGTCGTACGTGATGGGTGAAGAGGTGACCCTCGTCTCCAGCGCCGAGGAGACCGCGAAGGACGTCTACCGCACGCTTGTCGCTCACGAGCTCCTGCGTGACCCCGGACTGCCGAGCCCCGAGCACCAGTTCCTCGTGTCCGGTGACCCGGCGGACTTCCAGCGGCTGGGGCGGCGGTTCCTCGGCCCCGAGATCGGCGCAGTGCAGGTCACGTCATGACTGGGTCCACGTGCGGCTGACGGTCATCGGATGCGCCGGATCATTTCCCAACGCGCACTCACCTGCATCCTGCTACCTGATCGAGCATGACGGCCACCGACTGCTGCTCGATCTCGGAAACGGTGCGCTCGGTGCGCTCCAGCGCCATCTGGACCTGGTGTGGCCCGGCGCCCTCGATGCCGTGGTGCTCAGTCACTGCCACGTCGACCACTTCGTTGACATGGCATCGCTCTACGTTCAGCGGCACTACGCCCCGGAATCGACTCGCGAGGCGCTCGTCGTCCTCGGGCCCTCGGATGCCCGGGCTCGGATTGCAGCGGTGTACGGCATGACGGAGCTCGGTCCGCTGGATGCGGAGTTCGACTTCCAGGTGTTGCAAGGCGTGCAGCGCGTGGGGCCCTTCACGATCACATCAGTGCCCGCCGCGCATCCGGTCGAGGCCTACTCGGTGCGAGTAGACGTGGATGATCGTTCGCTGGTGTACTCCGGCGACACTGGTCCGAACCGTGAGCTCGCTGCGCTCGCCGAGGGGGCTGACATCGCCCTGTTCGAGGCCTCCTTCGTGGGTGACGACAACCCGCCCGACCTGCACCTGAGCGCACGCGATGCCGCGCGCATCGCACATGATTCGGGCGTCGCACACCTCGTCCTCACTCACCTGGTGGCATGGAACGACGATCAGCAGGTGCTGCGTGAGGCTCAGGGGGCATTCTCGGGGCGTGCCGTTCTCGCTCACCCAGGAATGGTCATCGACCTGTAGGGGACGTCACCCTCCTGTCGTTGATCCTGTTCCGTGATTGATCGCCCGCACGGAGGCGAGCGACAGCGTGACGATCCCGACGATGATGAGCAATCCCGCGAGGGTGAGGTACACCGGGCTGACACCCCAGCGCTCCGTCGCCGCTCCGGTGAGCAGCATGGCCAGCGGCGGGAACACATAGAACGACGTCAACTGCACGCTGAACACCCGACCCTGCTCCTGCGCCGGGATGCGCTGCTGCACCAGCACATTGAGCAGCGGCTGCATGGGACCCCATGACAGCCCGAGCAGGAACCCGGCGATGATCAGGAACGGCAGGGGTGGCAGGAAGGCCATCGGGACGATGGCCACCGCCGTGCCGATCATCGCCAGTCGGATGATCTGGTACGAGGTCAGTCGTCGGCTGATCCATCCGAAGGCGAATGCGCCCAGCACGGATCCGCCCGCGAGCGCGGCGATCACCAGGCCCAGGCTCTCCGGCTGAGAGAGGGCCTCGAAGTGGACCGGCAGCAGGATGCTCTCCGTCGGCAGGTACACACCCGCCAGGATCATGATCGCGATGGTGAGGGCGCGAAGTGCATGGTCGGCATTGAGCGCGACGAATCCGCGCGTGATGCCCCGCCACCCACCTACCTCCTCGGCGCCGGCCTCGACCGCATCGCGTCCGGCATCGCCGACCCGGATGATGGCGATGCTGGCGGCCGCGATGACGAACATCGCGCCCGGCACCCAGAATGCTGATACCGCGCCGACGGATGCAATGAGCAGGGCGCCGATCAGCGGCCCGAAGGTCCAGCCGACCGCGAAGAGGGCCTCGTGGACGCCATTGAGGGTCTCCAGTCGCATGCCGCTGGCGCGCGATGTGTCCACGATGAGGGACTTGCGCGCGGTGTAGCCGGCGGGATCGAGGGTGGCGCCGATGACCGCGAGTACGAGCACCCAGGCGAAGTCCAGGCCGATCAGCCAGCCGATGATGGGAAAGGCGAGGACGGAGAGTGCTGACGCGAGGTCCGACAGCACGCTGATCGGCTTGCGCCCGAACCGGTCGATCGCAGCACCGACCACGGGGATGACGACGAGGGCGGGCAGGGTCGACAGTGCCGCGACGAGACCCGCAGCGGCGGCGGATCCGGTGAGTTCGAGGACGAGCCATGGCAGCACCACCATGACAACGCCATTGCCGGTGCCCGATGCGACATTGGCGATCTCCAACAGCACGACGGGTGTGCGCGATCGTCGAATGGTCGATCGCTGAGTGGACATAGCCACCAACGTAGCCGCAGCGGTACGGCGATACCGTAACGGCCATGACTCGTTCCGATGGCCGCACAGCCGATCAGCTCCGTCCCATCGCCTTCGAGCGGGGGTGGCTGGAGCAGGCGGAGGGTTCGACCCTGGTCTCCTTCGGACGCACCCGCGTTCTGTGCACGGCGTCGTTCTCGCCTGAGGTCCCTCGGTGGCTGAAGGGCTCCGGCAAGGGCTGGGTCACGGCGGAGTACGCGATGCTGCCCCGGGCCACCAACACGCGCAACCAGCGGGAGTCAGTCAAAGGCAAGCTAGGCGGACGCACGCAGGAGATCTCCCGGCTGATCGGCCGAAGCCTGCGTGCAGTCGTCGACATGGAGGCTCTCGGCGAGAACAGCATCCTGATCGACTGTGACGTTCTGCAAGCTGACGGCGGCACGCGCACTGCGGCGATCACGGGCGCATATGTGGCCCTTGTCGACTCTCTCTCGTGGGCTCGCGAGCAGGGTTACGTGCGCGCAGGGGTCGAGCCGTTGCGTGGTTCCGTGGCTGCCGTCAGCGTCGGCATCGTCGAAGGGGAGCCTCGCCTCGACCTCCACTACGACGACGACGTCGCCGCCGACACCGACATGAACGTCGTCATGACCGGTGACGGCCGCTTCGTCGAGGTACAGGGCACCGCGGAGGGTGAGCCCTTCGACCGCGCGCTACTGGATCGTCTGCTCGCCCTTGCCGGTGACGGGTGCGCCACTCTCGCGGATCTTCAGGCCCAGGCCCTGGCGCGGCCGCTGCCGTCTCGCTCGTGACATGGCGCACCGCATCGTCCTCGCGACCCGCAACCGCAAGAAGCTAGAGGAGTTGCAGCGACTGCTCGACGCGGCAAGTCTCGATGCAGAGATCCTGAGCCTCGACTCCTTTCCCGAGGCGCCCGAGGTGGCTGAGACGGAGTCGACCTTCGCCGGCAATGCACTCCTCAAGGCGCGCGCCATCGCCGCTGCGACCGGGCTCCCGGCCGTGGCTGATGACTCGGGCCTATGCGTCGATGCGCTGAACGGGATGCCCGGGGTGCTCAGTGCGCGGTGGGCCGGTGGCCACGGTGACGACGACGCGAACCTCGACCTCGTGCTCGGGCAGATCAGCGATGTGCCCGATCGGCGCCGCACCGCCTCCTTCGCGTGCGCGGCAGCCGTCGCCCTGCCGGATGGCACCGAGCGCGTGGTGGAGGGGAGCGTCGAGGGAGTGCTGCTGCGCGAACGCCAGGGCGCGAACGGATTCGGCTACGACCCGATCTTCGTCCCGCTCGGTCACGATCGCACGACCGCGGAGATGAGCGCGGAGGAGAAGGACGCGATCAGTCACCGTGGACGGGCGATGCGCTCCCTCGTGCCGGTGCTGTCGGAGCTGCTCGACTCCTGAGTGCGGAAGGCGGGACTCGAACCCGCACGCCCGAAGACACCAGGACCTAAACCTGGCGCGTATGCCAATTTCGCCACTTCCGCGTGGCCGCCATCCTAGGCAGCGAGTGCTTGGAATGCGGACGTCAGGCGTCGAGGCCGAGGTCGCGCGTGAGCTTGGCGACGTGGCCGGTGGCCTTGACGTTGTAGAACGCGTGCTCGATGGTGCCCTTTGGCGAGATGACGAAAGTGGACCGGATCACCCCGGTGACGACCTTGCCGTACAGCTTCTTCTCCCCGTAGGCCCCGTAGGCCGCCAGCACCTCCTTCTCGGGATCGGACAGCAGCGGGAAGGTGAGGCCGTCATGGTCGCGGAACGTCGCCAGCTTCTCCGGCTTGTCGGGTGAGATGCCGAGCACGGTGTAGCCGGCGGCCTGAAGGACGGACAGGCTGTCGCGGAAGTCGCAGGCCTGCTTCGTGCAACCGGGCGTCATGGCGGCCGGGTAGGCGTACAGGATCACCCTGCTGCCCCGGTAGTCCGACAGCTTGACGGTAGCGCCGGAGTCGTCGATCAGACTGAACGCGGGAGCCTTGTCGCCGGGGGAGAGCTGCATGGGGCGAGTGTGCCACGGGCCGTCGCGTAGGCTGAGGGCCCATGAGCGAGGCCACCCCTGCGGAGCACCCCGGGCATCACCGCGCGCCGTCCTTGGTCGATCTGCAGGCCGAGGTCGTCGCAGCACGCGAGGAGCTCGTCGCCTCGCTCGACGAACTGCGCAGCCAGACGGAGCCCAAGGCGATCCTGGCGCGAGGTGGCCGTGCGGTGCTGGGGGTGTTCACCGACGAGTACGGGGGCATCCGCCCGGAGCGCGTGGCCATCGCGGCCGTCGTCACGATCGGTGTGCTGGCGCTGATGTTCCGGCGCCGGCGCTAGGGATCTCCGTGACCGACCCCCTGCCCGACACCTCACCAAGCATCGACGGGTTCGTCCCGATCAAGCTGCTTCATGACCGAGTGCTCGTGCGCGAGGAGGATGACGCTCGCGAGCGGCGCAGCCTCGGTGGCATCGTCATCCCGGCAACGGCGCAGATGGGTCGCCGGCTCGTGTGGGCCAAGGTCGTCGCAATGGGCCCCAATGTGCGCAGCGTCGAAATCGGCGATCGCGTGCTGTTCGAGCCGGAGGATCGCGGACTCGTCGAGCTGCAGGGCATCAGCTACGTCCTCCTGCGCGAGCGCGACGTGCATGCTGTCGCCGCATCCCGCCACAGCAACGATGGCACGGGTCTGTACCTGTAGTGGTGAACGCGATGAGGCGAGCCGGCCTTCTGCTGGCATGCGCAGGGGTGACCCTCGGGATCGCGTCGGCATCGGTATCGGCGTCGGCGTCGGCGTCCGGGAGTGTCGCGTCACCGACGATCTCAGCGCGTGAACTGGTTGCGGCGATCGAGGACCGGCTGGCCCTCGCCGTCCCGGTGGCGGCAGCCAAGCGCGTCTCGGGTGCGGCGGTCGATGATCCCGTTCGCGAATCCCAGGCAGCTGAGGCGTTCGTGACCCTCGTCGGCCCTGACGGCGTGCCCGAGTCCGAGGCGCGTTCCTTCATCCAGGCCCAGTTCGAGGCGAGCAAGGGCGTGCAGCGCGCACTGCTGCAGCAGTGGGCCGCGCGCCCGGACACCGTCCCACCGGGGGAGCCGCCGAACCTCGTCACGCAGGTCAGGCCCGCCATCGATACCGCGACGGCGAAGCTGGCCGAGTCGTACGTGCAGGCCCGGGAGGTCGCTGCGGCGGATCCGGCAGCGTGGCGCTCGGCGATCGCGAGGCAGATGCGCTCGCCGGGAGGGGAGTGGCGCTGGCAGCGGGACTCCGTGCGGACGGCTTTGCGTCCGACTCTGGTTCTCGGTCGGGGCTGACCCGGGCTGGCCAGGGCAGCCGGCCCTGTGCTTTGATTCGACCACAACTGAATACCTCATCCAGAGGGGCAGAGGGATACGGCCCGTTGAAGCCCCGGCAACCACCCGAGAGCACTCGCCCGCGAGGCCGCTCAGAGCACGGTGCCAATTCCGGCCTGAACACAGGGCAGATGAGAAGAGAGGCCTCGTCATGACTGCTCCCGCACCAACCACCCCGTCGATCGGTGCTGCCTACGCGCTGAAGTGCCGTGAGTGCGGCGCCGAGTACGAACTCGACGCCAGCTACGCGTGCCTGGAGTGCTTCGGCCCCCTCGAGGTCGCGTACGAGACCACGATGGTCACCCGCGAGCAGATCCAGGCCGGGCCGCCATCGATGTGGCGGTACGAGGCACTGCTTCCCGTGACGTCGGGAGCGGGCGCCCGACCCGGACTTCATCCCGGCTTCACGCAGCTGGTGCGTGCCGACAACCTCGCCGCTGCGCTCGGTGCGCGAGCCGTGTGGGTCAAGGACGACTCCGGCAATCCCACGCACTCGTTCAAGGACCGGGTCGTCGCGGTCGCCCTCGAGAACGCCAGGCGCCTTGGCTACGAGACCATCGCGTGCGCCTCGACCGGCAACCTGGCCAACGCCGTGGCGGCGGCAGCAGCCCGTGCCGGCCTTGCGTCCGTCGTGTTCGTGCCCTCGAACCTCGAGGCGGGCAAGATCATCACGACGGCGGTGTACGGCGGAACGCTCGTCGCCATCGACGGCAACTACGACGACGTGAACCGCCTGTGCTCGGAGATCGCCGCCAATCGCAACTGGGGCTTCGTGAACGTCAACCTCCGCCCGTACTACGCCGAAGGCAGTAAGACGGTCGGCTTCGAGATCGCCGAGCAGCTGGGCTGGCGCCTGCCCGATGCCTTTGTCTCGCCGGTTGCGTCGGGATCTCTCCTGACCAAGGTCGACAAGGCGTTCCGGGAGTTCACCCGGCTCGGACTCGTCGACGAGAAGCCCTATCAGGTGTTCGGCGCGCAGGCCACGGGCTGCTCTCCGGTGTCGACCGCCTTCCGCGACGGCCTCGACATCATCCGTCCCGTCAAGCCGGACACCATCGCGAAGTCCCTCGCGATCGGCAATCCGGCCGACGGTCCCTACGCGCTCGATGCAGTGCGGCGCACCGGTGGTGCCATTGCGGACGTCACCGACGCGGAGGTTGTCGAAGGCATCGAGCTGCTCGCCCGAACGGAGGGCATCTTCGCCGAGACCGCGGGGGGCGTGGTGGTGGCGACCTACCGCAAGCTGCTGGCGGAGGGCCTGATCGACCCGGGCGCGGAGGTCGTCCTGCTCAACACCGGAGACGGGCTCAAGACCCTCGACGCCGTGGCCTCCACGTCCAAGCCCACGTTCACGATCAGCCCGTCCTACGACGACTTCGAAGCGCACTACACAGGAGAGAGCTCATGAGCATTGCCGTCAAGGTCCCGACCATCCTGCGCACCTACACCGGCGGCAGTGCTGAGGTGACGGTTGCGGGAGCAACTCTCGCGGAGGCGATTGCCGATCTCGATGCGCAGTACCCGGGCATCGGGGCGCGCGTGCTCGACGATGATGGCCGCCTGCGCCGTTTCGTCAACGTCTACGTCAACGACGATGACGTGCGCTTCCTGGAGGATCTCGCGACACCGACGCCGGACGGCACGAACGTCTCGATCATCCCGGCTGTCGCGGGAGGCTGACGCAGCCCGTCAGGCCAGGTGCTTGCGCAGGAAGGCGCCGACCTGGCGGATGGAGTCGTCCCACGGACCGTAGAAGTAGTGGTCGGCACCCTTGTACTCGACCAGTCGCGCGTCGACGCCGGCCTCCTCGAGCGCCTGCTGGGTCTCACGGGCCCACTCGATGTTGCACGTGCGGTCGTTTGTCCCGTGGAACGCGAGCACGGGCTCGGTGACGCGGTCGAAGTAGTTGCGCGACGACATCCGCGCCCAGAGTTCGGGATTGCGCTTGGGCTCGCCGTACGCCTTCAGGATCCTGTTGCCGATCTCATAGCGCTCGCGCTGCCAGCGGTTGAAGTTGTCGACGGGATCGGAGCTGACTGACGCATACGTGATGGCGGCGTCGAAGACCCCGGGCGCGATGGTGAGGGCCTGGTAGACAACACCGCCACCCATCGAGCGGCCCAGGACGGCAACGCGGTCTGGGTCGATGTACGAGATGTTCGAGTTGCGCACGGCCAGGCCCGCGTTGATGACGTCCTCCGCGTAGCCGACGCGCATGTTCAGGTCGGCCTCGGGATCGTCGTCGGAGCCAGCGTGATTGCGGTAGTCGACATGCAGCGCGACGTACCCGTTGCGGGCGAGCCAGTCCTGCTCGCGGCGGAAGCCCTGGCCGCTCCAGTACACGTCCGGATCGATGTAGCCGTGGGCGAGGACCACAACGGGGAATGGTCCCTCTCCCTTGGGGCGGTTCATGATCCCGGTGATGGTGAGTCCGTTGCTCTTGTAGGTGATGCGATGGCGCGTGTACTCGGCCGTTGGGGAGATGGCCTTGCTCGCGCGCAGGTCGCCTCCGGTCTGCGTCCGCGCGACCGCCCCCATGATCGTCGGGTCTGGGGCCGCGACGGCCGGGGGCGCGAGCAGTGCGGAGCCGACGAGAGCGCAGATGGCGAGGGCAGAGGCCGCGAGGGCAGAGGCGGCGAGGGTCGAGGCGGCGAGGGTCGAGGCGGCGAGGGTGCTGCGGGCGGCCGCGCGAGCGCGTAACGGGTCAACAGGAGAGAGGGGAGATGCGCGCATGCGATGAGGCTACGTCGCGAATCGCGTACCCGCACACTCGTCCCTCGTTGACCGGTGAGACGTGCTGGTCTTCGCCCGGGGTGTCGAGCGCAGGACTCACCACTCGACGGGA
>CAIZPS010000065.1 GCA_903934925.1 uncultured bacterium
GACATGATGAGCACGTTCGGGCCTGCACCGGATGCTGACGCCGTGAGGATCGCTGAGACGACGGCCTCGACTGCAGTGGTGGCCGCTGTTGCGGTTGTGCCCTGCCCGAGCATTGACTCGCCGACGGCGACGTTCTCGACGGCGACGACGCGTCGGCCGAGCAGCATCGTCAACTGCATTTCGAGTGCGTTCAAGTCGATGAAGTTCATCGCCGTGACTTCGGTCCATGTGGCTACGACTTCGGCATCGACGAGCGCGTGTTCGGTGACGATTTCGGCCTTCGTGCCACTGGTCCAGATGTCGGCATCACCGGAGGCGATCACCGGGACTTCGAGTTTCCGGGCGACCGGGGCGATACGTGCACCGAGTCCGATCAGACGATCCGAGAGCCGGATCACCGACCGGGCGACGGTCTCGACGGGCCGCTGCACGCTTGAACCAGACAATCTGCACGTCGGGTCGGCCCATGGTTCCTCCCGACACGAGGTGGCGATCACGGCCCCGCTGCACTGGACCCTTGCAGAGGCCATGCCAGTGTGCCTCAACGTGCGCCGTGCGCAGCATGACGTCGGAACGCTGCCGACTCCTGTCCCCGGAACAGGTCGCAGAGTCCAGTCGGCGCCGCTCCAGTCCCGATTCGCGACGACCGGAGCCAAGGCACCCCAGCCCCGAGTGGCTGACTCCGTGAGTCGGCCAACACCACCGGAGATTCTCAGCGTTGGCAAATTGTTTCGCCGCTGAACCTTCACTCATCTCGACTGCCATAGGGCGAGCCGAGCAGTCGCTTGAGGCAGACCCACTGGATCCGACCATTCACCCTTCGGCACACCAATGTGCCGTACCTTCCTGTGGTCGCCTTCTGGTCGGCCTTCACGGATGCGCACTTGGCACCAGGGCGGGGCGCTGCAGTCGATGATGATGCAGGCCTGGTGGCTTCCGACCCGGCATCCTGGGTGGGCGTTACCGCCAGCGCCGTGACCAGCTGTCAATGGTGTCGATCATCGAGAAAAGCCGCCTCATTGGCCAACCCACCTACGGCTTGAGGGCCCGCGCGTCGGCATCATTCAAGGCGTCGGCGTAGTCGTCGAATTCGTCATCCTCGAAGTCCTCTTCAACCCACGCCTCATCCTCGGGATCGATCTCATCGTCGTCGTCCAGCGTCACGCTGTCGATGAACAGACTCGCGCCCCGCATGTATTCCGGGAGGGCTATGCGCTTCCAGTTACTGCCATGCCGGACGGGATCATGCACTCGCGGCACCCGCGCCGCCCGGAACACGACTACGCCATTCTTGATCCTCGGCGATCCAAGTGCCACGACCATGGACGCAGGAGGCTTGCCGGCTCCGCGCGACCAGGTGAGCACGGCATTCGGCGGACTCGATGCGAACCATGTGCCCCAGTTGGCCACGAGCGCCTTCGGGCTGATGAGGCCAGCATCCCGGAATGGGCGATCCGAGAACATCGTCACCGGAGCAAGCCCGGTGAAGGCCAGAACGAACAGTTCACCGGTGGTCGACCTCGGGCCCTGCGCCGCCACTCCCCTGGCCGCCTCAACCGTGAAAAGGTACTGCTTCTGCGGCGGCGGCTCTGCGGCACTCGCCACCGTTGCCGGAGCATTTGCTGCCATGAGTGCAAAGCCGAGGGACAGGACCAAGAATCGAAGGCGCACAGCGAATTTAAGCATTGAAGGCCCAAGGCGGTCTAGCGGCCCATGGGCAGTGCCGTCAGGTCCCGGACTCCCACTGACTTCCAACCCAGCGAGGACATGGGTTCGACGGTGTTCCCGGTTATGAAGCGCCACGGGCTTCCAGGATCGGACTCTGGGTGTCCATAGGTCGCATTGGGGATGCAGAGTGCGTTGGCCTGATCTACGGGTTTCCCCAGAAGTTCCAGCAGTGATTGATGAATGCTTTCGTTACTGACACCTGCGGAGGTAAGCAAGAGTTTCACTGGACCTCCTGACTGATCCCTTGAAGGATCACACACGTGTCTCGCTCGTGGCGCTGGTGGGCCTATTCATCGTGCTCTCCTATGTGGGTGCTGGTCGGGAGCAATACCAAACTCGCCAACTGACGACCTGAACTGTGGCACGTCCTTCAGGTGCCTTGACTCGTGCTAACAGTTTGCTAACAGGAACTCATGAACACTGAGGTATCTACTGAGACGTCCTGAAATGCAAATCAGTGATACTCGTTGCGGAACAGTACATTTTCGGGACTCCCAGGAAACGGCTGTTACACCATGAGACTGTCGAGGCGCTCTCATAATCTGGGTGTCGTCGGTTCGAGCCCGATCCGTCTCACTGAACGCCATGTGCCCGCAAGCGTCGGGCTCACTGGGTTTGAGGGCTGCGAGATCTATAGTCTGCGCCATGCTGACACGTCGTCAGGTACTCATCGGTGGTGCCGCCACGGTCGGTGCCCTGATGCTGGGAGGATGCTCCTCGACGAGCCGAGCATCGGTCCGCTTCCCGAAGCCGCTAACCGTGGGCGGGACGATCGGAGTGTGCGCTCCGTCGGCCGGTGTGCCCAAGGCGGACGAGGACCGCTACGACTTCGCCATCAACTACCTCAGGGATCTCGGCTACGTCGTTGTGACGCGCGGCACCATCATCACCGATGACATCGTGAGTGGCCCTGCGCAGCAACGTGCCGCGGACCTGCAGGAACTCCTCCTCGATCCCGGCATCGATGCCGTTCTGCCACCGTGGGGTGGCGAGTTGCTCATCGACATCCTGCCCTTCATCGACTGGGACGCCCTTCGTTCGGCTCCGCCCACCTGGCTCATCGGCTACTCCGATCTGAGCACCTTTCAGGTGCCGTACCTCATTCGAACGGGCACGGCGTCGATCGACGGCAGCAATCTGCTCGAGACTCCGATGCGTCCGCCCGGCCCGGGCCTCGCATGGTGGCCTGATGTGGCGTCGTTGTCGCCGGGGCAATCCTTCACCCAGGAGTCAACTCCGCGGTATCAGTCATCCGACGTCGACTGGGCGGCGACGCCGAATGCGACGTCCTTCAATCTTGACACCGTCTCCCGGTGGAAGATCCTCGGGCATGAGGATGATCCCGCCTTCGTGCTTAACGTCAACGGACGCATCGTCGCGGGCACCATCGACGTCCTGGCTCCCATCGCCTGCACCCCGAACGGCGACGTCCCTGCGTTCGCAGCGTCGGTCCGCCCGGACAGGCTCCTCATCGCCCTTGATGCCGCGGATTTCAACACGGCGCAGTTCTATCGTGCCCTGTGGGACCTGCGCGCGGCCGGCTGGTTCGACGATGCCGCTGCCGTCGTCCTGGGTCGCACGGCCGGCGAGGTCGTGAGCGAATTCACCGTGCGCGACGCGGCCGAGGACGTGCTCGGCGATCTCAATGTGCCGGTCGTCTACGACGCCGACATCGGCCACCTCCCGCCGCAGATGGCGTGGGTGCAGGGTGCGACAGCGAAGCTGACGGTCAGCAATGGCGCGGGTGTACTCACGCAGACCCTGGCCTGACCCGCTCAGGCAATCGCCTCCGCGGCGAAGGTGTCCGAGTTGCTCAGAGGGTCAGGCATGCGAGTGAGCGTTGCGTTCGCATCTATCAGGGCCTGCGCTTGGATTGCGGCGCGATCTTGACCGGCGCCTCCTGCGTCGGCGTACCGGTCATGCCAAAGAGACATTGTGGATTGATGGACAAGGTCATCCGCAGTAGGGGAGCGTTCCTAGCTCGGTGGGGAGACGACGTTGCCGGCGGGGTTGGACAGCGGCACGATCACGGGCACGCCGTACCAGCCCAGATTCATGGCTGTCGATGTCGGAGGAATGCCACTGGGGATCGTCGTCTGCGCTGTCATGACACACATCCACTCCGTCACGTAACCTCCGGGGCCCCCCAGTGCCTCCTGCACCGCGGCGAGGTTGCCGGGCGTCAACTGCCAGAGGTTCACGGTGGATGGCGAGAAGGAGCTCGTCACACTCCCACCGAGGTTTGCTGGCGCGAAGTAGGTGACGGGCGTGCCACTGGCCGTGACGCCTGTGAAGGCCAATTGCATGTTCAGTTCGCTCACGGCGTTGTAGGCGCTTGGTGGACTGGAGAGATTCATCGTGGAGCTCGCTGCGTTCCAGGGAGTGAGCATGTTCCAGGTACCCGGAGTGCAGCCGATGGAGGCGGGCAGGCTGGGCGTTGCAGCTGTGTAGAACGCGCATGGGGCGCTCGATGCAACGCAGCCCCCGGATGTCGTCGAGGTCGTGGGCTGCGCGATGGCCGGGTGCGGGCCGGCGGTGTTGTAGTTGGTCGTGGAGTAGCCGATCAGGAACGTGAAGCCCTCATTCTCCAGGTCGGATCCAGGACCGCTGAAGTTGTAATTGCTTGCGTTGTAGTCGGGGCTGGTATTGACGCTGGTGGCATTGCACGGACCCCACGATGCAGTCGTTCCACCTCCAAGGGAGGTGGATCCGTACTGGGATGTTGGGGTGGTCGAGTTGGGATTGCCGATCTGCTGATTCGTGAAGTTGCACCAGAAGCCGATGTAGTTCCCGTTCTTCTGGGAGCTGTTCAGCGTCGTCAATGTCACGGAGCCACCGAGGCCGAGTTCGCGCTGCAGTACTGAAGGTGAGACGGCCAAGCCGTTCTGCGTTGTGGCGTTGTATCCGGTGAGCGGTGAACCCGGGGCGACCGTGGGCAATGAAGCCACGGGAACGCCCACCATGTTGGCCACTTGGTTGAAGCTCGGCACCCAGTAGTTGACGTTCCCTTCCGACTGATTCGCACCCATGCTCAGATTCGTCCATGCAAGCGTCATGGCAGTTCCGGCATTCGTGCAGGCCTGAGCTTCCTTCTTGAAGTTTGCGATGGAGCCCAACACACCCTTGATCACCAGCCCTCCAGCGAAGGACCTCAAGAAGGCGTTCAAGCCCTTGGAGAAGTCTCCGGTGATGTACTTGACGAGGGCACCCTCCTCAAGGCTGCTCTCCGCCTGCTCGCCCACGATCTCGCCGGGCGACTGGGCACTGTCCTGCACGTACTCTGTGTTGCCCATGTAGTACCAATTGCCGGCGATGGAGCCGATGTTGAACCACTCGACGCTGGTGTTCGAGGCAACTGCGGTGGGCACGGAGCCAAGGAACCACGGACTCATGTTGCATTGAACGGTGTTCACCGCAAGTGCGAGATCGAAGGGCGAACCGTTGTAGACGACGATCGTTCCGGGTGTGTTGGTTTGAGTCGATGACGGCATGGAGCGGCTCTTCGCGAGATAGGTCGCGATCTTGGGCGGCAGATTGGTGCTGGTCAACTGCCTGCGGTCGTATCCCGGAGTTGCGGCGTTCGTGTCCTTGTCATTCCACATGACGATCGACAGGCGGCTTGCCAACTTGGAGGAGGGAAGCTGGCTGAGCTCACGTGCGACCGAGCTCGGCAGCGTCACTTGGAACTGCTGGGCCCCTGACTTCGTGATGACGCGAGACTGGATCGCCTTGTCCAGCAGGAGCCGTGATGTCGTATTGCTCCCCGATGGCCGCCGGATGTCCACTCCAGCGCGACTGACAAGCACGTTGCCACCGACCCGGTCCAGAAGGGAGAACCCCTTCTTCGCCTTCAGCCGCATCGGAGCGATGTCCACTTCCCAGACGACCTTGTTCCCCACGAGCGTCGGCGCGGTGCTGATGAACGGCATCTTGTCTCTCAACGACCGTGCCAGGTCGTCGGCTGGAACGTAGATGGCGGAGGGGTCTGAGGCAGCCTGCTGAGCCGGGAGGCGAACGGGGGATGCGATGGACGCTGACGGCGCGACAACCACAGTGGCCGCGACAGCGATGGCACTCGCCGCGAGCAGGAAGCGCTTCATTGTGGGGACCCCTTCACGAGACTGATGGGTGGAGTTCGCGGCGCCCGCCCGAACGGTGTGTCACGACGCGAGTAGCCTGCGCGAGCCTATAGGGGTGTGCAGCACGCCGACAGGCCGTTCCTCGATTGCGGGGTGAACGGGGCTTGCACGATCGCCCGTGCCGGTCGCGCCTCCCGGCTCCGCTGACCGGGAAGGGCATGCCTAGGCTTCGGCCATGCTGAAGCGCTCGGGTCTTGTGCTTGCCGCTCTTGTCGGTGCGATCTTCCTGACGGCCTGTGGGGGCGAGGAGTCCACTGTCGAGAGCTCGTCGTCGAATGCGACGTCTGCTGCTTATCTGGATCCTGAGGCGGCCTTCGCGGATCCCGAGTCGTCTGGAGAGGATCTCATCAACGCGTGGTTCGGGCTGCTGGCCCTGACGGGGCGTGGAGCCGGCGAGGTCGCGACCTCATCGGAAGAGGTGGAGGCGGGCATGGCGATCGTCAGGCCCTACCTGGATCCGGCGTTCACCCTGCTTCGAGCAACAGGTCAGAGATATACCGCGGGAAACTACGTGCCGCTCGACATCGATGCCTTCGAACTGTCGGACTTCGTGGTGACCGAGCCACGCGACGACGTCCGCGTGATTCGCTACTTCGTCAGTCAGCCCGGTGCCACTTCGCCCGACGCGGGCACCGTGATGTCGGATGCGAAGGCCCCCCGCATCTCGGTCTTCCGCTGGGACGAGGAGCTGGGCCATTGGGTGGCGGTGAGCTACGCCAACTTCAACAGTGCCATCGGCGCGATCTGCGAGCAGGAACCCATCAGCGTCAGTGGCGAAACCCCCGTCACGAGTCCGGAAGACATTGCGCTAGGCGAGTCGCTTGTCGAGCAATGGCGCCAGAGAGTCACGGGAGAATTGAAGGAGCAGGTTCTGCACCCCGACGCCCAGATCCAGCTCGCCGACGGGCAGGGCTGGCCGACGACCGACGATGAGCCCATCGAGTGGACACCAGCTCAGGCCTATGACTTCGCCAACGTCGGGGTTTCGCGCAACGGCGACCTCCTCGTCGTCTCCTACGACGCTGTCGTCAGCGACCTCGTCATGGAGGGTGACGAGTACCGGGACACGGCATCCCCGCGGCTGCTCACATACCTGCTCAACTCGGAAGGGAAGTGGGAGCAGATCGCCCTGGCCAACTTCAACGTGCCAGAGGGCATCCCCGCTGACGTGGAGTGCGTGTCGGTCACCTCGTGATGCGTGACAGGCACGCGGCCGTTCAGGCTCGCGGCCCGGTCGATCCACTGACGAACCTGAGGTCTGGGCGCTGTTCTCAGGAGAGGGCCCAGTGCCCGTCGCTGTAATGCAGTGTGCGCTGACACGTGAAGCCACCGCGACC
>CAIZPS010000066.1 GCA_903934925.1 uncultured bacterium
CACCGAGATCTACACAGGCGAAGACACTCTTTCCCTACACGACGCTCTCCGATCTCGGGCGCGCGCACGGCGCGTCGCCCGCACTACTCACCGCTCGCCGGTCAGGGGAGCTGGCGGGCCATTCGCTACCGCTCCTCCGCGATGCTGTTTCCCCCGTCAACGACGAGCATCTGCCCAGTGACGTATGACGCCCCCGGAGTGCACAGCCAGGCGATGGCGCTCGCGACCTCGTCCGGCGACGCACTGCGACCCATCGGAACCAGGCGACCCTGATGGGCCTCGTGCTCGGTCTGGGAACCAGTGGCGATCCACCCAGGAGCCACGGCATTCACCGTGATGCCCTCGCCCGCGAGGTCGACCGCGGCGGCACGAGTAAGGCCCACCATTCCTGCCTTCGCCGCCGCATAGGCGACCTCTCCCCGCATGGCCATCAGCGGGCCACTGACACTGGCCACGTTGACGATGCGGCCCGAGCCGGAGGAGCGCAGGCACGGCAGAGCTGCACGCATGACGAGGAAGGCGGTGTCGAGGTTGCGCTCCAGGCTCGCGCGCCACACCGTCGACGGCAACCCGTCGAGCGATCCGGACTCCGCCGGCTTTTCGACGCTGACCATGCCCGCGTTGTTCACCACGATGTCCAGGCGACCGAACGCGGCAACTGCTCCGTCCATGACTGCTTGCACACCGGATTCGTCCGTCAGGTCGGCCGCAACGCCACCGGCCGCAATCGAAAAGTCCTGAAGCTCCCTCACGCGCTCGAGCACGCGGTCGGTCGTCGAGGTCAGGAAGACTCGGGCACCGAGACTGCCGAGCAGACGTGCCGTCGCGACACCGATACCGACTGGGGACCCTGCCCCGGTGATCAGGGCGACCCGCCCGGTCAGGTCGAATGCCGGCGGCGTCACTTCCGAATCCGACTCACGGCCTCGTGGAAGAGGCGGGTATGCAGGTCGACATCCATGGCCGAGGTATCCGGGCACATGAGCGCCATGTTGTGGAACGGGGTGAGGAGCAGTCCGCGGTTCGACATGAACAGGTGCAGGTACTCCTCGATGAGGTCGTCGTGCGCTGCAGCGGACTCCGTTCCCGTGCGCGGAGCCGGCCGGGTGAATCGGTACTCGGCCCGGGCACCCAGCTGGGCAACCGACCACGGCACGTCGAACTCCTGAAGCGTGGCCTCGACCCCTTCGCGGAAACGCGTCGCCAGCGTGATCATGTGCTCGAACGCTGCATCGGTGAGCACCTCACCGAGCGTGGCACGCATCGCGGCCATCGACATCACGTTGCCCGCCAGCGTTCCTCCGACCCCACCGACATCGACGAGGTCGGCCTCGACGTGCAGCGCCACCTGGGCCGCCACCTCGGCCGAGAGACCGTAGGCACCGCTCGGGATACCACCGCCGAGACTCTTGCCGATGACGAAGATGTCGGGCTCGAGCCCCCACGCCCTGGTGCATCCGCCCGGACCCGCGGAGATGGTGTGCGTCTCGTCGATGAGCAGCAGCGTCCCGTGCTTCGTGCACAACTCGCGCACGCCCTCGAGGAAACCAGGATCGGGCAGGACGATGCCGATGTTCGTCAGGGCCGGCTCCATGATGAGTACGGCGACGTCACCGTGCGCCAGGCCGCGCTCAACAGAGGCAAGGTCGTTGAACTCCGCCACTCGAGTGGTCTCCCGCACATGCACCGCGGGACCGACATTCCCGCCGCGTGGCGCCGTACCGCCATCGTCACCCGTGATGACGAACGTCTCGTCCACGGAACCGTGGTAGCAGTACGAGAAGGCCATCACCTTGGGGCGACCGGTCACCATGCGAGCGATGCGCAGCGCCCAGCGGTTGGCGTCCGTCGCCGTCAGGCTGAAGGACCACAGGGGCAGGCCGAAGCGTCGGGTGAGGTCGGCTGCCACCCACTCCGCGTCCTCCGTGGGCATCATCGTCGTGATGCCGCCCGCCCGCCCGATTCGCTCCTGCACGGCCTCCACCGTGGCCCTCGGCGAGTGCCCGGCCATCGCCCCGGTGTCGCCCAACGCGAAGTCGACGTACTCGTTGCCGTCCACGTCGGTGATCCGATTGCCATGCGCAGTGGCGAGGTACATCGGGTAGCCCCCGGACCACTTGTTCATCCACGTCATCGGCACCCGACCCAGCAGGTGGTCAGCACGCTGGAACTGCCGGAGGGACTCGGGGGTGCGGCCACGATGCGCCGCCCGTTCCTGCTCCGTGGCGGCCTCAAGCAACGCCCGATCGATACTCACGAGATCTCCTCCTGGTCCATCAGTAGCCCCGATCGGGTACCGAGCACGACCCTCGCACATGGATGGCCTGCATGCCGATCAACACTCAAGTCACCGAGCTGGCGCGCGCCGTGCTCACGCACTCACCTGCCATCGGGCCGCGCCATCCGCACCGGGTCTGCTGAGCAGACCCGTGGCCACGCCCGCCAGGAATGCCGCACCGAGAGCTCCCGGCTCGGGGATCTCGACGAACACTGGGTCACCCAGTTGGCGTCTCTTCGCCTGCACGACGGCGGCGTTTCGCGTCCAGCCGCCTCCGAGCACAGCTGACTCGTGCCGACCGACCACCTCGGCCATCTGGTCGAGGGCCTCCCCCGCCATCGCTGCGAGGTCATCGACGACCGCGCGCCAGACTCGGGCCGGTGAGACACCGTCGGTGATGCTGCCGATCGTGACGGCGTCATTGCTCACCTCCACCAGACGGGGATCGTCACCGCTGCGCTCAACGGACGCGGCGGCCACGCCTAGGGCCAGTCGACTGTCACGGTCATCCGCCCCGACCATGGCAGCGATCCGCTCCAGTGTCAGGCCCGTGAGTCGACCCGCGAGCAGGATCTGGTGATCGGGCAGCACCGACCAGTCCACATCGATGTCGCGATCAGTGAGCCACTCGATCTGGTCGCGGTCCATGATCTGGGCCGTTGTCCGGATCAGTGCCTCTGCCGTGCCCATCGAGTCGAACAGTGCTCCGTTCCGCGCAGCGCCCGAGATGAGAGCAGCCGCCTGGTGATCGAGTCCGGCAACCGTGAGGGTCGCGCCTCGCAGGATGTCGGGAAGGTCATCCCCGCCAGCCGTCCCTGCAGGATCGCCTGCCCAGATGCGCTCCCGCGGGAGCAGGTCCCCGACGAGATCGACGGCCACGGGCCAGGGCTCGCGGTGGAGGATGTCGAGCATCCCCGTTCGAGATGCGAGAGATGCCTCGCTCACTTCACTGCCACCCATCGCGCGCACGATCCACTCGGCAACGCAGAGGTGCCGGGTCGCGGATCGCGCCTCCGGCGCGTGATCGCGCAGCCACAGGATCTTCATGAGAGAGGGCTTGGAGTTGAGTCGACGTCCGGTCGAACGCTGGTGCTCGCGGGCCGTGACCGCCGCCCGGACCGCTGACGAGTCGCCGCGCGGATCGAACCAGGCCAGGATCGGCGCGCACGGCTGACCGGCCGCATCGATCAGGGCGCCCGACTCCGCGATCCCTGTCACTCCAATGCCGAGGACGCGCATCTCGGTCGATGCACCGGCCGCTTCCGCCGCAGCAGCACACACGCCGATTGCAGCGTCGGCGAGCTCGCCAGGATCAGCATCCGCCCACGGACCCTGATGCCTCCAGGGGGTGGGCGCGGACGCCTCGCCCACGACCCTTCCCGTCGCAGTCACGGCGAGGGCCTTGATCGACGTCGTCCCCACGTCGACCCCGACGAGGACCTCCTCAGCCATTCACAACCTCCGCGGCTTCCCGTGAGCGTGCGCGCTAGTCTCGAACCGACGCTAGCGACGATCGACGTCCCGTGCTCGGCTTCCCGGAGAGGATCGTGATGGACACCGTCCGCGACGACCACGGATTGGGCTCATGAGCACCCCTCAGCCCGTGCGGATCGGCGTCGTCGGCGCCGGCCTCATGGGCCGCGAGCTCGCGGGGGTATGCGGGAGATGGACGGCGCTGGTCGACCATCCTGTGCAGCCGACGATCGTGGCCGTCGCCGATCCTGTCCCAGTGGCGCGTGACTGGTTTCGTCGCTTGGCATCCGTCGAGACGTTCGCCGACTCGTGGCAGCCGCTGCTCGAGGACCCTTCCATAGACGTCCTCTACCTCGCCGTTCCGCACCACCTGCATGAGAGCCTCTATCTGGACGCCATTGCCGCAGGCAAGGACTTCCTCGCCGAGAAGCCCTTCGGGATCGACCTGCCTGCCGCGGAGCGCATCGCCCATGCCGTTGCCGGGTCGTCCTGCTTCGTCCGGGTCTCCAGCGAGTTTCCGTTCTATCCCGGTGCCCTGCGAGCCTTCGCCTTCGCCGCATCGGGCGCCCTCGGTGACATCCTCGACGTCCGCTCCCAGTTCGCCCACTCCTCTGACCTCGATCGTGGCAAGGGCATCAACTGGAAGCGCCGAGTCGAGACGTGCGGCGAGATCGGTGTCATGGGCGACCTCGGACTGCACGTCGCCCATGTGCCCCTGCGCCTGGGCTACCGGCCCGAGACGGTGTACGCGATGCTCGACAAGGTGGTCACGCATCGGCCAGGACCCGATGGAGCACCGGTCCCCTGCGACACCTGGGACAACGCCCTGCTGGCGTGCCGCGTGCCGAGCCTCGACCCTGCTGACGAACGGCTCTTCAGCATGCTCTGGGAGACCCGGCGCATCGCCCCCGGGCAGATGAACTCATGGTCCTTCGAGGCGCTCGGAATGGACGGCGGGGTGCGCTTCAGCACCCGCAGCCCGTCCGTGCTGCAGCGATTCGCCCTGCGCGACGGCGAGCAGGTGTGGGAAGAGGTGCAGCCGGGCAACGCCTCGGCGTGGCCCACCATCACGGGCGGCATCTTCGAATTCGGGTTCACCGATGCCCTGCTCCAGATGTGGGCTTCGTACTTCGCTGAGCGCACTGGCGCACTCGGCAGTCGATTCGGCACGGCGACGGTGCAGGAGGCCCTCGATGCTCACCGAGTCTTCGCCGCAGCCCTGGCCTCACAGGCCTCGGGCACAGCCGTCGCGCCCTAGGTGGGCTTCGTCTGGCTGAGGGCGATGCGCGAAGCCCCACTCCAGCGTCATGGTCGATAGATCAGGGGTCCGTAGTCTCGTGCACGCGCGGGTGTGTCGAGCACGCGTCCATCGGGCAGGGGGACGGCGAGGCTCAGACCCGAGGAGTCCACGAAGGCGATCGATGCGGCACCCGCCCCCGTGAGCGAGAGGACTAGTTGCCCGAGGAGCAATACCTGCTCCGGAGGTGGCAGCGCGGTGAACTGCGGACTGAGTTGGAGCGTGATGACGGAGTCATCCGCGGGATACGCCATCGCGCTGGGATCCACGGGCACCAGCGCGGCCAACGGCTGACCCGTCAATGGATCGGCTGCGATGGTGCGCAATCCCTCTCCTGCCTGCTCGGCCGTCGGCCCAGCGGCGAGGGCTTGGATGACCGCATCGGCACCGGTGGCATCGGAAAGGTTGGACTCCACCGCGGTGAGCCCCTCGTCCTCAACGAACCACAGCCGCAATCGCGGAGCAGTCGGAGCGCTCTCGTCCTGCGAAGGCACGGGAGTCGAGTCCGCTGCGGCATCAGAGGGAGAGGCGGTCGGCTTCGGTGCGGCCACCGACGACGGGAGTACCTCAGACGGGATCGGCTGAGCCGTGGGCTGCAGTGGGACACCACAGCCCACGCGTGCGACGCCGACGAAGATGAGGCCGACGAAGATGAGGCCGACGAAGGCACGTGTGGCAGTTAGCCGCCGAGTCTCTGTGCCGCACGCGCGGGTCACGGTGACTCCGAAGCGAGCGGAAGCCGAACGACGAAGCGCGCCCCACCCATGACTGAGGGTTCGACCCAGAGCTCCCCGCCGAGGACGGTTGCCTGCTCACGCGCGATCGCCAGGCCCAGGCCGGCTCCCTGCGTGCGATGCGAGGCGTGACCGCGAGAGAACGGCTCGAAGAGGCGGTCCCGAAGGTCCTGATCGACGCCCGGCCCAGCGTCGTCGACCATCACCGAGACCGACGTCTCTTCTCTTCTGATGACCACCTGAGTGAGGCCCTCACCGTGATTCTGCGCGTTGTCCACGAGGTTGCCGAGAATGCGCTCGAACCGTCGAGCGTCCGTGCGGATGATGACGTGGTCACCCGTCACCAGTTCGGGATCCGACTGGCGAAGGGTCAGGACCTCACGGCTCAGTGCCGTGAGGTCAGCGCTCTCCCACTGCGGGGGATCATCGGAGCCGATGCGGCTGATCTCCAGCAGATCGACGAGCATCTGAGACATCCTCCTGACCTGCTGAGCCAGAACGTCGATGAGTCCGGCCTCACGCTCCGGAAACTGGCCGCTTCGCGATTCGAGGAGTTCCGCTGTGCCCAGTGCAGCCGTGATGGGGGAGCGCAGTTCGTGGCTGACGTTTCCGGTGAAGCGACGCTCACGAGCGATTCGTGCCTGAACAGCCCCCGCCATATCGTTGAAGGACTCGGCGATCGGATCGAGGTCTGGATCGCCGGTGAGTTCGATCCGTGTGGTCAGCTCCCCACCGGCAATGCGCTGAGCAGCGACACCGAGCCTGCGCACCGGACGGAGCAGACGTCCCACCGCCGACGCGCCGATCACCGCGCCGAAGGCACCGGCTGCCAGCGTGAGAGCCACGAGTGTCCAGCCACCCCACCGCAGGATCTGGTCGAGATCCCGCAGCGGGAAGACCTCCACGTAGAGCGCCGTCGGGAGCTCCACCGCGACGACGTAGTAGGGGTCGTCGCTGACAAGGGTGCGCTGGGTCGCGCCTCCCGTGGCTGCCGCGTCCAGAATCTCCTCCGGCAGAGCGTCAGGTGGAACAGTGACGCCTGCAGTGAACCAGGTGCTGTCGACGCGCAGCATGGGCTGGGACGTGCCCACGGACGGGATGGTGGCGAGCGCTTCGCTCGCCGTGAGCCCCGACTCGAGCGCCGCAGCCGCAGCGCGGGAGTCGAGGAGGGCGCGCGTCAGTGCAGCGGACTCCCGCTGGTTGACGAGGTACCAGGACGCAACGGCATAGGTGGCGGCAGAGACGGTTCCGCCGACCATGAGCGAGAGCACGGCGAACGCGACAGCAACCCGGGTCCGCAGACCCAGTCTCACGATGCTCCTCTGGTCATGCCTTCATGCGGTAGCCGAAGCCCCGCACCGTGGTGAGGAGCTGCGGATTCGCGGGGTCGTCCTCGATCTTGCTGCGGAGGCGGTAGATGAGGTTGTCGACGACGCGCCCGTCACCGGCGTTGCCGTAGCCCCAGACCTTGCGCAGGAGGTAGTCGCGGCTCAGGACACGGCCACGCGCACCGATGAGCTCCATCAAGACGTAGAACTCAATCCGCGAGACCGGCACGGGCTGACCCTTGCGCAGGACTTCCGCGGCTTCCGGGCGCAGTTCTATCGGCCCGCAGATCAGCGCCTGCTGGCGCTCCTCGACCACCTCGTCCTCCGATGCCTGCGTGCGCCGCAGCTGGGTGCGAATTCGCGCCATCAGCTCCTTGGCGACGAAGGGCTTGGTGACGTAGTCGTCCGCTCCCGCCTCGAGCCCAGCGACGACGTCCTGACTGTCGGTCTGCGCCGTGACGATGATGATCGGGACCTGACTGGTGGCCCGAAGGCTGCGGACGAGGTCGAGTCCCTGGATCCCGGGAAGTCGAAGATCGACGAGCACGACGTCGACACGCTCGTCCATGATCTGGACCAGGCCCTCTTCGGCGGTTCCCGCCTCGATGACGCGGTACCCCTCGTCTTCGAGGTTGGTCCGGAGGACCAGTCGGATGGCCTCGTCGTCCTCGACGACCAGCACCGTTCGCACCATGGGCACATTGAACCTCGCTGCTTCGTCCGAGGGAAACACCACGCTGCGTCAGGCCCGAAGTGCCTCCGCGAGTTCCCGGAATGTCGACACGAGCATGTCCATGTCCGCGGAGGTGTGAGCAAGCGACACGAGCCACTGCTCGTCCAGTCCAGGCGGGGTGAGGACCCCGCGGTTGATCCCCCACAGCCAGCTCAGTTCCGCGACTTCGAAGTCTGTGCGCTTGTAGTCGCGGTAGTTGCGTACGGGGGTCGCAGACCACGTGACGGCACCCTTGACTCCGAAGCCGACGGTATGCGCCGGAAGGGAGTACTCCTCGATCACAGCGTCGATAGCGCGGAGCGCGTCGTCGTTCACGGCCTCGGCCGCATCGAGGGCCTCCTCCGTGCACACCTCGTCGACGGCTCGCGCAGCGGCCATCACCAGAGGGTTGCCGTTGTAGGTGCCGAAGTGCGGCATGCGATTGTCGACGACGGCCTGCATGACCTCGGCCTTGCCACCGAATGCGGCGAGTGGCAGGCCGCCACCGATGCTCTTGGCGAGAGTGATGAGATCCGGCTGCACTCCGAGACGACGAGCGGCTCCGGCGTATCCCGCGGTCAGACCTGTCTTGACCTCGTCGAAGATGAGGACGACGCCGTACTCGTCACACAGCGCGCGGACAGCTGCAAGGTAGCCAGCGTCCGGCAGCACAATGCCGATGTTCTCCATCACGGGCTCGAGCACGAATGCGGCGATGGTTCCGCGATTGGCCTCGAACACCTCGCGGAGCCGGTCGATGTCGTTGTAGGGAACGGGGTGAACGACACCCGCCTCGACGTCGAACGGGGTGACGGCGACGGGTGCCTCCTCAGGCCCGGCATCGGCGACTGCGGGCTTGACCGAGACCGAGAGTCCGTCGTACCCGCCGTGGTACCCGCCTTCAAGCTTCACGATCGCCTTGCGACCGGTGTAGGCGCGAGCCGTGCGCACGGCATACATCGTCGACTCGGTGCCGGAGTTGGTGAAGCGCAGACGGTCGACACCGAACCGCTGCTGGTAGCGCTCGGCCACCTCGGTGGCCGACGGCGACGGCGTGACGAACAGCGTGCCCGTCTTCTCGAGCGCCTCCGTCACTCGGGCGACGACCGTGGGGTTCAGGTGCCCGACGAGCATGGCACCGAAGCCCATCGAGAGGTCGAGCAGCTGACGACCATCGACGTCGGTGAGCCAGGCGCCTCGCGCCGACGCCACGGAGATGGGGTACGGATCCCAGTGCTGGAAGGAGGACGTCACGCCGAGGGGGAGGCTCTGGCTGGCGCGGGCATTGTGCGCGCCGGATCCCGGGGTGGCCGCGGTGAAGCGGTCCCACTCGGTCGCCATGAGCGACGCCACGCGCTGGTGGTCGACGGGCGCGCTGGTGGCTGGCACGTGTCGCCAGGTGGCGGGATCGTTGGTGACGGTGACGGGGGCCATAGCTCCTCCTCGGTGCTATTCGTTGTCTTCTGGGAGACTAGCTCAGGAAAATGGCATTGACCATCCTCGGGGACAACGAAATCCGTTGTCTTTCGTGGAGCCGGACTCGTCAGATCAGCACCCACGTGCCACAGTGTGCACATGCACCCGCTGGCCCTTCTTCTCGCCGCCGTGCCCATGGCCGCCGTCCTCTCCGCCTGCGGCGGCCCCTCTGTCGATGCCTCCTGCGATGTCGACGGCATCACCCACGAGGTCGAGCACATCCTCTCCGAGGCCGGCGCCGAGCTCGGGGCCTTGAGTTCCCTCTCCTGCGACTCCGACTGGGCCTTCACCACGACCACCATCGTCACCGGGACCGAGGAGTCCAGCGACTCGTTCCTGCTGCGCGGGACGGACATGGGCTGGATCCTGACCTCGCCGGAGGAGGCCTGCTCGCCCGGAACTCCCTTCGCCATCCCCGAGAACCTCCGGTCGACCGCCTGCCCGACCTGACCGACCTGCCCGACGTCACCGACCTGCCAGACCTGCCCGACGACCAGGTGACAAGTGCCTCAGGCGTGGACCATGACCTTCATCGCAGCAGGATCCTGGTGCGAGTAGGTGAGCGCCTGCTCGGCTTCCTCGAGCGGGAATGAACGCGAGACGAGCGCATCGAGGTTGACGCGGCCGGAGGCCACGAGGTCGATCGCGGTCGGATAGGTGTGGGCGTATCGGAAGGTTCCCGTGACCCACAGTTCGCGCCCCTGGATGATGCCGACGGGCAGTTCCACCATGGTGCTCGGACTCATCCCGACCAGCACCACCGTCCCGGCGGGCGCCACGCTGCGGATTCCGGCATCAATGGCGCTTGCAGCACCGCTGCACTCGATGAGTACGTCAGCCATGATCGAGTCCGAAAGGGACGTCACCCGGGGATCCACCGTGGCGAAACCCAGCTCCTCGGCGAATGCCAACCGCTCCGAGTTCACGTCGCTCACGGTGATCTGCCCAGCACCATGCGCACGTGCGGCCAACGCAGCCATGACACCGACCGGTCCGGCACCCGTGACCAGCACCCGACTGCCCACTCGCACCTCCGCCTTCTGGCAGGCCCATACGCCGACCGACAGCGGTTCGACGAGAGCCGCCGCGTCGAACGAGACGTGATCGGGGACGGCATGCGCGAAGGCACGTGGCAGCACCACGTATTCGCAGAACGTGCCGTCCACCGGGGGAGTCGCGAAGAACTGGACATCGGGGCAGAGGTTGTAACGACCGGCTCGACACTGCTCGCACGATGCGCACGGCACTCCCGGCTCCATGGCCACCGTCGTGCCCATCGGGAGGTCGTCGACGCCATCGCCCAATCCGACCACCGTTCCCGAGGACTCGTGCCCGAGGACGAGAGGACTCTCGACGACGAAGTCGGCGATGCGACCGTGCTCGAAGTAGTGGATGTCGCTTCCGCATACGCCAACCGAGCGCACCCGCACGAGCACCTCGCCGGGCCCGGGTTCAGGCACAGGACGCTGTTCCATGCGCAGCGTGAGATCCGCGCCGAGCACACTCGCGCGCTGGGTGGTCGGAATGCCTTCGCCCGCCATCATCACTCCTCCTCTAGCAGCCACGCCACTGTGGCACGGGATCCGCTGCCCTGAAGCCGGATCAACGCCTCAAGGTACGGGTCGCGGAACCTGGCATCATCCACGAGGTCACCGAACAGACGTCTGTTGTCGATGAATGCCGTCGGCTCATCTCGCTGCCGTTGAGCAAGGGGTACAAGTTCATCTCTGAGAGGATCGACCACATTGATCACCCGACCCGATTCGTCGATTCCCTCCGCGTAGCGCGCCCAGCTCGCAACGATGGCAGCGGACATGCGGACGCTGCCATCCGCGGCAAGTCGGTCGTGGACCGCCGGGAGCAGCCACTTGGGGATGCGATCGGATGACTCGGCGCAGAGCCGCGCCACTGTGTCACGGACCTGCGGATTGCTGAATCGCTCGATCAGCTCGGTCTTGTAGGCATCGAGATCGACTCCCGGCACCGGATCCAGGGTCGGGGTCTGCTCCTCGTCCATGAATCGCCTGAGGAAGGTGCGCAGCGCGGGCCAGGTCATCGCATCATGAACGTACTCATAGCCTGCGAGATGGCTGAGGTAGCACAGGCCCTGATGGCTTGCGTTCAGCAGGCGCAGCTTCATCTTCTCGTAGGGCGTGACGTCATCCGTCATCTGAACGTTGGCGCGCTCCCACTCCGGTCGGCCCGAGGGGAAGGCATCCTCCACGACCCACTGGAAGAACGGCTCGCACACCACCGGGCACTCGTCCCTCACTCCGAGTGCCTCCGAGACCGCCTCGATGTCCGCCGGCGCAGTGACCGGAGTGATGCGGTCGACCATGGAGTTCGGGAAGCCCACGTGCGATCGCATCCACTCCGCGAACTCCGGGTCCTTCAGTTCGGCAAAGGCCGTGAACATACGGCGGGCGACATCGCCGTTGTGCTGGATGTTGTCGCACGACAGCACGGTGAATGGTGCGACTCCAGCAGCTCGACGTCGCCGCAGTGCCTCCGTCACGACGCCGAATACCGACACCGGAATCGAATCCGGATGCAGATCCGCCGCCACCGCTGGGGTGTCAGCTATGAACTCGCCGGTTAGCCGGTCGACGTTGTAGCCGCCCTCGGTGATGGTGAGAGTCACGATGCGGATACGCGGGTCGGCCATGGCCTCGAGCACAGCCTCGATGTCGTCAGGGGCGAAGAGGACGTCAAGGATGCTCCCGATCACTCGATATCCCCACGATCCGTCGGCGCTCTTCTCGACGAGCGTGTAGAGCCCGTCCTGCTCCTGCATTCGGCGCGCGAGCGACTCGTCGGACGGCAGGAGCGCAACTCCGAGGATTCCCCAGTCAGTCGCGTGACCCGACGACAGCAGGCGATCGATGACCAGGGCCTCGTGTGCCCGATGGAAGTTGCCCACGCCGATGTGGACGATTCCGGGCGTGACGGCGCTGCGGTCGTACTCGGGAACCAGCACGGCAGCGGGCAGACCCGGCACGGCTTGACTGTCGAGACGGCGCACGGTCCGAGTATCGGGGCTCGTGCCCGGGACTCGCACCGCTTCTGGCACAGTCAGGGGCCGGACACCGTCAACAGCCGGACACGAGGGAGGCCGACGATGCCCGCGCTGCTGGCGCTGCTCTCCAGTCTGGCGTGGGGCGTGGCCGA
>CAIZPS010000067.1 GCA_903934925.1 uncultured bacterium
CACCCGGCCCGCCGCCGCCCGGACCAGGCACCTGCGCCGCTGCCTCCTCGTTCGCAATGTCCTGGCGGGCTCGACCACGCAGGATGTCGAGGATCTCGCCCGAACCCATGCGCGGGGTGTACTTGCCGGGGGCGAACTGCTCGCGCAGAGCCGCGGTCTCCTCCGCGCGCTTGACTTCGGGCTTGTCCATGAGCGCGGCCTTCGCTGCGGCACGTGTGCCCCCAACTCGCTGGGCACCGGCGTGCGCCTTCGCGCCGAACACCTCGTCGTACTGCTCGCGCCGCATGCGGAGCTGGTCCTGCTCCTCCTTGGACATCTTGTCGATGTCGGCCTGCTGGATGGAGGAGAAGTCGAACTGAGGGCGGTCGAGGTCGCCCATCTTCGACTGCTCCTGGAGCTTCTTGAGCGCCGCGCGAGCCGAGTTCTCCGGTGCCGCCTTCTTCTTCCGGGAGAACAGGGAGCCGATGCCCTTCAGGCCCTTCCATCCCCACTGGGCCGCATGGATCGGCAGGGTGACGAGGCCCTTGAGGCCTTCCCAGAGCCCCTTGCCCACCTTCTTGGCGCCACCCCACAGGATGTCCTTGCCGGCTCGCGCCCAGGTGCGCTTCTGCCGACCGACGACCGAGCGGTCCCCCTGCTTCTCCCAGTGGATTCCGCGCTCACGGATGTCAGCCGCGCGCGCCGAGGGATCTGCCGTCATCTGCTCGTACGTCGGAGCCGATTCGGCCGGGGCCTGCTGCTCTTCCTCAGCCTCGGCAACCTGCTCCTGCTCCGGAGTCGGCATCGGCTGCGCGTCAGGTACTCCACGCTGCGCTTGAACCTGCTGGAACTCCTCCGGATTCATGCCGAAGTACTCGTGCTTCTTGTTCAGGATCTGCTTGACTTCGTCGTACGGCTCATTCATCGGCTGCGGCTTGGCAGCCTCGGCGAACAAGGGGTTCACGGCAGGCTGCTCGATCTGAGCCGCCTCGGGTTCCTGCTCCGCGAATGAATCACCCACCGGTGCATCGCCCACCGGTGCATCGCCGACTTCAGGTGCATCTGCCGGCTTCGTCAACCCGAAGTGCTTGTTGTAGAGGTCGCGGTTGTCCTGCTCCTTGGCCAGGCCCTTGGGATCGATGAGCTTCTCCAGGCCCTCGGATGCCGACTGCATGCCCATGCCCACCTGCTCCTTGGCATGGAACGCCAGATGCTTGCCGGCCTCCGCAGCAGCGAGCAGGGGAGCGGCCACACCGCCCGTCGCGGCGATGAGCCCGGCCTGAGCCGCGCCGGCACCTGCCTTCGTGCCTGTGATGACCCCGAGCTCGGCGAGCTTGGCACCGTAGGCCGCGCCGTAGCGGCCGTCGCGGACCAGCCGGTCCGTGTTCATCTTCCCCTCGAACAGCTCCCCCGCACCGCCGAGGAAGCGCGCTGCCGCAACCTGCTTCTGCTTGCGCCGCCCGCCTTCGACATCGTCGCGGTAGTCGTCGGGAAGGGCCTCAAGACCAGCGTTGTCCTTCATGCCGGGCATGAGGCCCTCCGGCAGCTCCTCGCCCTTGACCGCTCCCTGCTTGGCGTAGCGGTCGTAGACGGACTTGCTCGCCTCGATCTGGTCGGTCGCCTTCGCGATCTCGCCGTCCTTGATCATGCCCTTCTTCGGCGACCACTTGTCGGCGTCGGCGTCATCGAAGAAGCCCAGGGGCTTGCGGGGCACGAACTCCCTGTCGTTCAGGTAGGCCGACTTCTCCATCGAGTACTCGTTGTTGGAGCGCACTCCTCGCTTCTCCTGCGCCTTGCCCAACTCTCCGGCGCGCAGGGCCGTGCGCATCCCCTTCTGCATCGTGATGAGGTTCGCCCGCTTCTTCTCGGCAAGAAGAAGCCGCTGGACCCGACCGTCCTCGGTCGACTCGGGGCTCATGGCCGTCCCAGTTGCATCGGCGTAGCCACCGGCCTCATTGAACAGATGACCCACGCGACGACGGGCCTCCAGCGCCCTGCGGAACTCCTTCTGCGTCGCATCCACGGCAGCCCGCTCAGGGATCGCCGTCGCGTTCGGGTCAGCGTCCTCGTTCTTCTGGAACTGGCGGATCCGCATGGCCCCGGAGGCGGCGCCGAGAATCTCCTTCGTGCCGACCCCGAGTTTGATGTCCTTGCCGCCGACCTTGCCCAGGCTGATCTTGGGCAGCGGATTCAGCGCCTTGTTCGCCTTGTCGGTCCAGGCGCCGATGCCCTGAAACGCCTCCTGCACCGGGGCGTACCCCTCGAGAGCGGAATCCGCACCCTCGCGCAGGCCTCCGAACTGATCACCCGCAGCTTCCATGACGTCCGGGATGTCCTTGCCGTAGAGGACGGCGGTGTCGTCGGCCTCCTTGACCAGGCCCATCCCCTTGCTGGCCCAGTCCATGACGTCTGCGGCCCCGTCCATGAACTTGCTGCGGCTGCCCTTCTTGCCCACCGCTTGGGCGACGGCCTCCGGCTCAGGGTCGCGGTAGAGGGACGCTTCGAACTTGCGGTCCTGGACGGTCTGGGCGAGTGACCGCGGTGCCGCCGCCGGTCGCACGAACCCGTCGTCACCGGCCGGGGCGTCGTCATCGTCGAGCCTGGGCAATCCGCCGGGGGGCAGTCTTTCGAAGTCGCCGGGCTGTTTCTCCTCCTCTTGCGACATGTGGCTCATGCGTCACCTCCCTCGGAGTCTCGCGGTTGACGGCCCTCGCCCCAGGCTCCCTACCCTAGGCGAGGGGGGCGCGCGGCTCGCCCCCCTGATCGGAGGCACCCTCGCCGCTTCGCTCACCCCCGTATTGGGGGGGTTCGCACGAAGGTAGGCGCCGCCTACTCTGAGGAGACGCACGCGTCTTGGGGTTACGCCGTCGCAGCCGCCCGTACCGGAAGGGGAATCGTGTCCTCCGTGCGACCGTGGGCTCCCCGACTTCTCATCGGTGGCCTCGCTGTCACACTCCTGGCCGGCCTTCTCGCAGCTGCCCCCGCGGTCGAAGCCGCTCCCGGGGGCGTCGACGGCTCGGCGTGGACGGTCGTCACCTTCGACCGTGGGGCCGCGACCGTGTCCGGTCAGGCGCGAATGGACCTCGCCACGTGGATGCAGCAACTCCCGACTGACGCCGAGGCCACCGTGCGCGTCTCCGCCGCGGTGCCCAACGGTGGTGCCACACCGCGCGACCGCGCCCTCGCGCTCAGGCGGGCCGAAGCCACCGCGCGGGTGCTGCGCCGCATGCCCGATGACGACGGCCGCCTCGGCCGCGTGCGGGTCATTCCCGCGCGCCCGGTCGCGCGAGCGGCCTGGGTCGATCGCGTGCGGGTCGTGGCGTCATGGGACGGCGGCACCACCCGCCCCTCCGCGCCCACCGACGTCAACGCGTCGGGTGCCCTGCGCTCCATCGTCGTCGCGTGGCAGCCGCCGGATCGGCCAGGCACCCGCGGCTCACTCACCTACCGCGCCTACGCGATCACGGGCCGGGATCGACCTGCCGACTGGGAGCCGACCGCCAGCACCCCGTCGTGCACCGCGGTCAACGCACTCGGCTGCACGATCACCGGGGTCACCGTGGGCAGCGCCTACACGGTGGCCGTCTCGGCGGCGAACAAGGCAGGGGAGTCCGACCTGTCGCCGTGGCCCTACGGGCCGGTCGTGCCGTACGGCAGCGACGCGTCCGGCCAGTCGTCCGGTGGCGCCGTCGCGCTCGCCCTCCCCGGACCTCCCGGCCGGCCCACAGGCACGGCTGCGGATCGCGAGGTCGAGGTCTCGTGGACGGCACCCAGCACGGGCGGGGGGTCGATCACCGGCTATCGCGTCAGCGTCGCCACCAGCAGCTCCGGCCCATTCTCCGATGCGGGCGGCACCTGCGCTCCGGTCACCACGACAGCGAGCACTGATCTGTCTTGCACAGCGAGCGATCTCACCAACGGGGTCGCGCACTACTTCCGGGTCGCCGCCGTGAACGCGGCCGGCACCGGCGAGGCATCGGCGTCGTCCGCAGCCGTCACCCCGCGCGGCGTGCCGGGCCAGCCGGCCGCACCGAGTGCAACCGCAGGCGACACCGTCTCCGTCCTCACCTGGACGGCTCCCACCGACGGAGGCACCGCGATCACCGGCTACGCCGTGCAGCGATCGCTGTTCGGCGGCCCGTTCACCTCGCAGCCCGGATGCACCTCCGCCGCCACGAGCACTGCGGTCACCTGCACCGCCACCGGCCTGGTCAACGGCACATCGGTGCGCTTCCGCATCGCCGCGATCAACGCGGCAGGACAGGGCCCGTGGTCGAACGCGAGCGCAGGCATCACGCCCTACGGCGTGCCCGGCACCCCCGACCAGCCCGAGGCGATCGCGGGAGTCACCAGCGTGACGGTCACCTGGAACCCCCCGTCGAGCAACGGGTCGGCCATCACGGGCTACACCGTCTCGCAGAAGGCGGGGTCGGGTGGCTC
>CAIZPS010000068.1 GCA_903934925.1 uncultured bacterium
ACCCATCCAGCGCCTTTGCGCTGCGAGGCCCCGGGTAGAGGAGACTAGTGCAACGACATGTCCAGACCCGCGGCGTGCGCTGCCGCATAGGCCCTCAGCGGCCAGCGCGATGAGCTCTGCGAGGACGCCTCAAAGCGCGAGTTCGCCGTCACTCGCCTTCCTCGCGCGCGAGTCGGGACAGCGCCCCGAGCACGACGGAGCGATCGGTCGTGAACCAGAACGGCGGCAGACTCGCGCGCAGGGCTCGTCCGTAGGCCGCCGTGGCAAGGCGTGAGTCCAGGACCGCCACCACCCCCCGATCCTCGGCACTGCGGATGAGGCGACCAGCGCCTTGCGCGAGCAGCAGCCCCGCCCTGGGCACTGACACGCTCGCGAATCCTGATCCGCCCGCCTCGTCCACCGCCCTCTGACGCGCAGCCAGCAGCGGGTCGTCCGGGCGCGGGAACGGGATACGGTCAATGACCACCAAGGTGCAGGACTCCCCCGGCACGTCGACCCCCTGCCACAGGGAGACGGTGCCCAGCAGAGTCGACTCCGGCACGGACGCGAAGCGCTCCACGAGCCCTGCGACCGAATCTCCCCGTTGCTGCACCAGCACGGGCAGGTCCGGGCGGGAGCCCCAGCGGACTCGCAGATAGTCGGCCGCCCGCTCCACCCCACGCCAACTGCTGAACAGAGCCAGCGTGCGCCCTCCGGCGGCCTCGACGAGATCAGCCAGCTCGTCCAGAGCCTCCATCGGGACACCGTCGCGCCCAGGAGCCGGCAGGTGCTTCGCGACGTACAGGATGCCCTGACGTCCGTGGTCGAAGGGAGACCCGACGTCCACTGCGAGGGTGTCGTCGGCCAGTCCTGCGGATGCCAGCAGCGACGCGAACTCCCCACCAACCGACAGTGTGGCGCTGGTCAGCACCACCGATCCCGAGGCGAAGAGGGAATCGCGCAGGAGTCCGGCCACGGACAGGGGAGCCAGACGCACCACAGGTGCGCGACCCGCACCTGCCTCACCGGGATCAAGCCAGGCGACGTCGCGGGATCCCAGACCCAGCAGGGCGCCGGCAACATCGTGCACCTCCTGCAGCGACCCCACCGCGCGTTGCCGCGAAGCCAGAGCCTGCGGGTCCGTCACTTCCCGATCCGCATTGACTTCGGAGATGCCCTGATGAAGCGCATCACGGATCATCGTGAAGGCGAGGAGAACGCCGCGGGGCCATGCCTCGACGCGCGTGGGGCCGGACATCTGCGCCGCCTGAGCACGCAGCGCATCGTCCAGCGTCTCCACGGCAACGGTCATGCGCTCATGGGTCTCAGAATCGACCAGCCTCCGTGAGCCGCTGACGGCACGCTCGGCAACGGACACCGAGAGTTCAGCGGTCACGGCAGCGGTGGCGCGGTCGACAAGCTCGTGCGCCTCGTCCACGATCACGGCATCGTGCTCCGGCAGGACTGGCACCCCCTCGATGGAGTCGATCGCGAGCATCGCGTGATTGGTCACCACGATGTCTGCCTCCATGGCCTGCTGTCGGCGCAGCGCCGTGAAGCACTCCTCGCCGTAGGCGCAGCGCGCCTCGCCCACGCACTCACGGCGACCGACGGAGAAGGCGCGCCAGACCCGGGGATCGAGTTCGTCCGGATAGTCGTCACGATCCCCCGTCGTCGTCGACTCAGCCCACTCGCGCAGGGCCTTGGCCTGCCGACCGAGCGCACTCGCGGGAGCGTCGAACAGGGCATCGGAGTCGTCGTCCTCGCCGCTGCCATGCAGGCGCTGCAGGCATACGTAGTTGTTGCGTCCCTTCAGCACGGCGTAGGTCACGGGCCTGTCGAGAACGGCATCCAGCGACTCCGCGATGCGCGGCAGATCGCGGTCGATCAACTGCCGCTGAAGGGCGAGGGTCGCCGTAGCGACGATCACGCTGCCGCTACCGGGAGAGGTCGCATGCAGCGCGGCGGGGACGAGATAGCCGACGGACTTACCGGTGCCCGTACCCGCCTGCACCACCGCATGCGTCCGGTCAGCAATGGCCCGGGCCACGATGGTCGCCATGCGCTCCTGACCTTCGCGCTGCTCGCCTCCGATCCCGTCCACCACGACGTGCAGTGCCTCAACGACGGGCGCTGCCTCAGCGACGGGCTTGACGTCATCCATGCCGTCACCCACGGCGCCATCGATAGGCACGTCAGGCATCCTCGACCGCCGACGCCAGTTCGCCCGCAAGGGCCTCCGGAACGCGGGCACGCAATCGCGTGCCCGTCTGGCCATGCTCCTCCGACAAGACCTCACCCGTGCGGTGTGCGCGGCTGAGGAGATCGCCACGCGCATACGGCACCAGGACGTCGACGTCGACGAGCCCCGTCGGCAGGTCGGTCTCGATCGCGGCGAGAAGCTCCTCCAGCCCGAGGCCCGTTCGTGCTGACACGACGATCGAATGAGGCTCCCGACGCACCAGACGCGCCAGGGCCTCCGGGTTCGCTGCGTCGGCCTTGTTGATCACGATGAGCTCGGGTATGCCTGTCGCGTCGATCTCCTGGAGCACCTCGCGGACCGCCGCGATCTGCTCCTCCGGCGCCTCGTCGGACCCATCGACCACATGGAGGATCAGGTCAGCGTCGCCGACCTCTTCCAAGGTCGAGCGGAAGGCCTCGACGAGCTGATGCGGCAGATGTCGCACGAATCCAACCGTGTCCGCAATGGTGAACTCTCGGCCTCCGGGCGTACGCGCCTTGCGCACGGTCGGATCCAGCGTGGCGAAGAGGGCATCCTCGACAAGGACCCCCGCCCCCGTGATCCGATTGAGCAGACTCGACTTCCCGGCATTCGTGTATCCGGCGATAGCGACCCGTGGGATACCTGATCTCCGCCGCGACGCGCGTTGCGTTGTGCGCGCCTTCTCCATCTCGGCAATCTGTCGACGCAGCTTCGTCATCTGAGACCGGATCCGACGGCGATCGGTCTCGATCTTCGTCTCGCCCGGTCCGCGGGTGCCGACACCTCCACCGCCCGACCCACCGCCACCGGCCCCACCACCCTGACGGGACAGCGACTCTCCCCAACCGCGAAGCCGCGGAAGCAGGTACTGCATCTGTGCCAGGCTCACTTGGGCCTTGCCCTCACGACTGCGCGCATGCTGGGCGAAGATGTCAAGAATGAGCCACGTGCGGTCAACCACCTTGACCTTGACGACCTGCTCGAGCTGCCGGAGCTGACCTGGTGTCAGCTCCCCGTCGCAGATGACCGTGTCGGCTCCCGTGGCCACCACGATGTCGCGGAGCTCGCGCGCCTTGCCTGAACCGAGGTAGGTGGCCGGATCCGGGGTGTCGCGCCGCTGGATCACGCCGTCGAGCACAACAGACCCCGCGGTCTCTGACAGCAGCGCCAATTCCCGCATGCTCCGCTCTGCCTGCGTCAGGGTGCCTTCGGTCCACACCCCGGCCAGCACCACCTGCTCAAGACGAACCTGCCGGTACTCGACCTCGGTGATGTCCTGAAGCTCGGTCGACAGCCCCGCGACGCGACGAAGGGCGCTGCGCTCCTCGAGTTCGAAATCACCCGTACTGACCTCAGCGTCGACGTCAGGGTGGGTGTCGGGGTCGATGTCCATCAAGCCAAGGGTGCCATGCCCGGCGCCACGGTCTCGCCGCCCGTCCACAGCACGAGCCGGCACTCGGTACTGTCACGGCATGCAGCAGCGCAGGCTCGGACGTTCGGGACCCATGGTTGGTGCCATCGGCTTCGGCGGAATGCCACTCTCCGGCTTCTACGGAACTGCTGACCCGGCAGCGGCCCAGCAGGTCCTCGAACGGGCCCTCGACTCCGGCGTGACCCTCTGGGACACCGCAGAGGTATACGGGCACGGCGGCAACGAGGAGCTTCTGGCACCACTGCTGCACCAGCATCGCGATCGAATCACCATCGCCACGAAGTTCGGCATCAATGCCGACGGCTCCATCGCGGCCGGTCCCGATGAGGCTCGATGCGCGGTCGAGGGAAGCCTGCGCCGGCTGGGGATCGACCACATCGACCTCTACTACGTCCATCGCATCGATCCGACCATCCCGATCGAGGACACCGTCGGAGCCCTCGCCGACCTCGTCGCCGACGGCAAGGTGGGCCACCTCGGGCTCAGCGAGGCCAGTGCCGCGACACTGCGTCGGGCGCATGCTGTCCATCCCATCGCCGCTCTGCAGAGCGAGTGGTCGCTATGGACCCGGGATCTTGAACCCGACGTTCTCCCCGTCGCACGTGAACTCGGCGTGGCGATAGTGCCGTACAGCCCACTGGGGCGTGGACTCCTCACGGCGGACGTGCCAGACACCCTCGAGGACGGGGACCACCGGCGGAGCAGCCCACGGTTCACAGCACAGAACATCGAGCACAACCTCGCCCTCGCTGAAGTCCTCGGCAACTTCGCCCGTGAGCGCGACTGCTCGGCAGCGCAGATCGCACTTGCGTGGCTCCTGGCGCAGGGTGACGACGTGATTCCCATTCCCGGCACACGATCTGCTGATCGCGTGCGAGAGAACGCCGACGCCGTCGATGTCGGACTCACCGCGGCCGAGGTCGAGGAACTCGGTGCTCTCATGCAGGGCGTGGCCGGCGCCCGGTACGCCCGTCCGCACTCCTACGGCGACTCACCGGAACGCAACGCCTAGGCCACGAGCTGCTGCCTGACACAGGGCTCAGAGGTCCGGCACCAGCACCGTTCCACGTGCCACCAACTCGGCCGGCCCCGTCAGGAGCATCGCCCCCGCTGCCGACTCCGTCACCGTGACTGAACCACCGGGCACGTCGATCCGGTAGGTCGTCTCACCAGTGACGCCAGGCTCGTCACGGCGTCGCGCAGCCCACGCCACGGCGCAGGCACCTGTGCCGCAGGACCGGGTTTCCCCCACTCCCCGCTCATGCACCCGCATCGCGACGTGGCGCGGACCGCGATGAACGACGAACTCCACATTCGCACCGTCCGGGTAGGCGCCGTCGGGACCGACGGTTGGCGCCTCGTCGAAGCTGCCGAGGGCGTCGAGATCGTCGAGATCGTCGACGAAGGCCACGGCATGCGGATTGGGCACCAGCACCGCCATGGCCGGCCATGTGGAACTTCCAAGGTGCACGGTCGGCTCGATGGCTGGGTGCGTGGCGGCTCCCATGTCGACCGTGATGCTGCCGTCGTCCTGAATGACGCAGGAGCGGAGTCCGCCCCTGGTACCGATAACCGCCTCGGCCCTGGTGATCAGACCTGCAGCGTGGAGGTAGCGCACGAAGACACGGGCGCCGTTGCCGCACATCTCAGCCAAGGAGCCGTCGCCGTTTCGATAGTCCATGAAGAACTCCGCCACGCCCCATGGTCCGGCTTCGTGGCCCATGTGCTCGGTGCGGACCACGCGCAGGACACCGTCGGCACCGATTCCGCGACGCCGATCGCACAGCCACTGGATCTGTTCCACCGTCAGGTCGAGCTGCCCATCGAGATCAGGGATGATCACGAAGTCGTTCTCCGTGCCATGCCCCTTGACGAAGGGCAGCTCCCGGAAGGTCACCACACCAGCCTAGCGCTGCGTCGGCGCGGCTCCTGCTCGCACATACGCCGCCTGAACCGCTTCGAGGACGTGCGGCCAGGTCTCCGCGGGCGGCGTGGAACGGTTGTGCGCCGTGATGGCATCGAGAAGAACGGGATCGTGGGCTAGTCGGATGACGGCGCCCACCATGCCGGCATCGTCGGGTGCCACCAGCCCCTCTACACGGTCATGAATGAACTGGGTGCTCCCGGAGTCGGAGTGGACGACGACGGGCAGCCCAGAGGTGCGGGCCTCCAGAGCGGCCAGGCCGAAGGACTCCCGCACCGAAGGCTGGATATAGACGTCACTGCGACCGAGGATGTCTCGCACACCGGCTCGGTCCAGGCGACCCGTGAAGGTGACCGCCTGCCCGAGGTCGTGCGCGGTGGCGTAGGTGCGGGCACGATCGAGCATCGGACCCCCTCCCACGACACTGGCAGTCACGTCGACCGATCCGCGGAGGCCGGTGCGGACGAGTCCGATCATGCGCAGGAGGGGAATGGTGCGCTTGCGGGGCGCCAGGCGCATGACGGTGACCAGACGCAGTGAACCCCGCGGGCGCGCCAGGCGGGGCACATTCCACTCAGCCGGGTCGACCCCATTGGGCAGGACGAGAACCTCGCCCAACCGGGGAACGGCCGCCTGCACGCGGGCGGCCGCGAGGTCGCTGACCGCGCTCATGGTCACACCCCAGGCATGCCAACGGGCTAGAGCATCGCTGACGCTGAACGCCGGTGCGGCGAGCGGGCCCCAGACGCTGTGGACCGTCACGAGCACCGGAACTCCCCGATCGCGCGCCGCTCTCACAGCGCCCCAGGCAAAGGGCGAGACAACGCCCGCATGCACGTGGACGATGTCGACCGGATCGGCGTCCAGAACGGCACCGACCTCCCGGCGGGTGCGCGGATGCACGGGCAGATCGAAGGGGACACGCGCGACGACCCGGTGCACCACGAGGCCACCCACCCGATCCGCGTCCCGCGGATCCGAGGACCGTGTCGCCGTGATGACCCTGACGTCGTCGCCGGAGGCCTGCTGCCTCTCGGCCAACGCCCGCACCTGCGACTCGATGCCGCCGGTGCGCGGGGCGTAGCAGTCGCTGACGTGGGCGATCCTCACGGTTGACGACGGTACGCCACAATGGCGCCCATGCCAGCGCGCACCCTCGTCTTCGTTCACGCGCATCCGGACGACGAGGCACTCCTCACCGCCGGCACCATGGCTCGCGCCGCCGATTCTGGACATCGAGTCGTCCTGATCGTCGCGACGGACGGATCCGCGGGTCTCGCCTCCGCCTCATTCGCCGACCTGGGCGGCGTGCGGCTCTCCGAGCTTCGGGCGTCCGCTCAGGCCATCGGGGTGGCCCGAACCGTCACCCTCGGGTATGCCGATTCTGGACTGCACGGGGACAGTCCCGGTGGGTTCAGCAAGGAGGGTCGCTTTCGGGTCGGTCGACGGATAGCGGCCGTCTGCGAGGAGGAGAACGCCGATGTTCTCGTCGGCTACGACCCGTCAGGGGGCTACGGACACCCCGACCACGTGCAGGTTCACCGCTCGGTCCGCACCGCCCGCACTCTGCTGACCCGTCCGGTGAGCCTGTTCGAGGCAACCCTGCCTCGCGAGCCCATCGCCGCCGCCGTCCGATGGGCCTCCCGCGCACGCATCACACCGGCGGACTTCGATCCCCAGGAGTTCGCGGAAGCCTGGACGCCCCGAGCCCAGATCACTCATCGGGTAGACGTGCGCACGGTGATGCCCCGCAAGGTGGCGGCGCTGCGGGCCCATGCATCCCAGGCAACTGCCGACGGCACGGTGAGAACCCTGGCCGTGCTCACCCGGCTGCCAGCGCCCCTGCGCGGCCTGCTGCTGGGTACCGAGTACTACGTACGCGTGCCATCCGAGCAGAGCGTGAGGGCCTCCTCCACCAGCGACGGGGAGTCATAGGCCAGCCACTGGATCCTCGAGTCCCTGCGGAACCAGCGCTGCTGTCGGCGGGCGAAGCGTCGCGTCGCCTCAACGGTCTGCCGCCTCGCCTCGGCCTCGCTGATACCACCGGCGAGAAGGGCCATCACCTGCGGATAGCCGAGCGCGCGCGCAGCCGTCGGTGCCGCGGCGAGGCCATGCTGCTGAAGCACCCGGACCTCGTCCACGAATCCGGCTTCCCACATGAGGTCGACGCGACGGGCGATGCGCTCGTCGAGGTCGCTGCGCGGGATGTCGAGGCCGATGCGCACTGTGCGATAGACGTCGACGGGCGCGGGAAGGCGCGCCGTGAAGGGGCCATCGGTGATCTCGTTGACCTCCAGGGCTCGGACGATCCGACGTCCATTGGTCGGAAGGATCTGCGCTGCAGCCTCAGGGTCGACTGCGGTGAGCCGCCGGTGGAGCTCGACTGGCCCCATCTCTTCCAACTCGGCCTCGAGCCGTGCCCGCACGTCCGGGTCCGTGCCCGGGAAGCGCAGGTCATCGAGGACAGCGGAGACGTACAGGCCGCTGCCGCCGGTGACGACCGGCGTCATGCCACGCCTGCGGATGTCATCGATGCACTCGCGCGCACGCTGCTGGAACTCTGCGACCGTCACCTCCTGATCGACCGTCCAGCAGTCGATCATGTGGTGCGGCACTCCACCACGCTCACCCTGCGTCGGGGTTGCAGTGCCGATGTCCATGCCCCGATACGCCTGCATGGAGTCGGTCCCGACGACCTCGCCCGGGAGTCGAGTGGCGACATCGACGGCCAGGGCCGTCTTGCCCGATGCGGTGGGCCCGACGATCGCCAGGACACCGCCCTCAGGCACGGACGGCCGGCATTCCCAGAAGCACGCCCGGCGTTGCATCACCAGCCGATGCAAGATCAGGAGACCGCTGAGCGTCGCCCGCATCGCCTGCTCGAGTCCGCCGGATCGACACAACGCGATCCGCAACCAGATGGTGGGGCGCCGCATAGGTCACCTCGGCCACCACGAAGTCACCCGGGCGCGGAATACCCACCGTGTCGTCGACCGCGACATGCACGAGACGGTTGTCGGGAGCCCGACCCGATAGTCGGTGTGTGCGTTCGTCCTTGCGACCCTCACCCTCAGAGACGAGTACCTCCAGCACTCGACCCTCCAGGCGCCGGTTCTCTTCCCAGGCAATGTCGTTGACGAGTTCGATCAAGCGGTCGTAGCGCTCCTGCACGACCTTCTTCGGCACCTGGTCCGGCATTTCGGCAGCCGGCGTACCCGGACGCTTGGAATACTGGAACGTGAATGCGCTGGCGAACCGCGCCTCGCGCACGACGTGCATGGTCTGCTCAAAATCTTCATCCGTCTCGCCTGGGAACCCCACGATGATGTCAGTGGTGATTGCGGCATCTGGCATGGCAGCACGCACGCGATTGATGATGCCGAGATATCGCTCCTGCCGGTACGAGCGCTTCATGCGCTGCAGCACTGGATCCGATCCGGACTGCAGGGGCATGTGCAACTGGGGCATCACATTGGGCGTCTCGGCCATCGCCGCGATGACATCGTCGGTGAAGTCCCTCGGATGGGGGCTGGTGAATCGAACGCGCTCAAGGCCCGTGATGCCACCGCAGGAGCGGAGGAGGTCGGCGAATGCACTTCGGTCACCGAACTCGACTCCGTACGCGTTGACGTTCTGCCCGAGCAGAGTCACTTCGAGCACTCCCTCGGCCACCAGGGCCTCGACCTCGGCCAGGATGTCGCCCGGTCGGCGGTCCTTCTCAGTGCCGCGCAGTGCCGGGACAATGCAGAATGTGCACGTGTTGTTGCACCCAACGCTGATCGAGACCCATGCCGAGAAGGCCGAGTCTCTCTTCGAGGGAAGTGTGGACGGGAACGTCTCGAGAGATTCGAGGATCTCGACCTGCGCCTCGTCGAGGGCACGGGCTCGCTCGAGCAGAACCGGTAGTGACCCGATGTTGTGGGTGCCGAATACGACATCGACCCAAGGCGCCTTGCGCACGATCTCGCCCTGATCCTTCTGGGCGAGGCAGCCGCCGACCGCGATCTGCATGCCCGGGTGATCCGCCTTGACCGGCACCAGGTGGCTCAGATTCCCGTAGAGCTTGTTGTCGGCGTTCTCCCGCACGGCGCAGGTGTTGAACACCACGACATCGGGCACTACGCCGTCCGCCACAGGCACGTAACCGGCATCTTCGAGCAGCCCCGAGAGTCGCTCCGAGTCATGGACGTTCATCTGGCAGCCGTAAGTGCGCACCTCATAGGTTCGAACGCTCGTTGCCACCACGGTCCGCAGTCTACGAACCCCTGAGCCTCCGGTATGCCACGACGTCCATCTCGAAGATGTCCTCGGGACCGTCCTCATGGTCGATCTGCTGGCCCACGTGCCGGAAGCCGAACTTGGCGATGATCGCCTGCGATGCCAGATTGCCCGGACTGACGGTGTATCGCAGGATGCGCACGTCGGACCTGCTGACGACCCAGTCCCACATGCCGAGCAGCATCTCCGTGGCGAGTCCACGTCCTCGGTAGGCGGGTTCCACTCGTAGACCGACCTCGATCATGCCCTGCTCATCGGGAAGATCGTGGAACCCGGCGCTGCCGATGACGATGCCCTCGGAGCGCAGTACCGCCAAGCGCAGTAGGTAGGCGGCTGCCTCCGGATTCGCCTCGATGCGTGGGATCCGGTGCGGTAGTGGTCCGGGGTCGTCGACCAGGTGCCTGAGGGGATTCGAGAACCCCCGATCCACCCACAGGCCCGGAGCCGCGCGATCGACCGCGAGGAGCGCGTACTCGTTCGGTCTGACCATGTGCAGGTCGATCCGCTCCGTGCGAATCACGTCAACTGGCTCATCCACGGAGGTCATTCCATCACTGCCCACGCCCCGATCCGAACCCGGCCGCAGTCCCTCCTTGGCTACTTGAGCGTCGTGCATCTTGGTTCGTTCATCTACGAGTCGAGCACTCGTCCGTCGCGGAGCGAAGGTTTCGTGTCATTCTTCAAGAAGATCACGCAGAGCCTGGGAATGGGCACCATCCCCTTCGACGTCGAGGGGTCAGCACTCGACAAGGGTGCGAAGCCAATCACCCTCACATTGGGAGGGACGCTCAGGTCACTCCTGCACCATGCAGTCGGCCATGGCCAGCCCGATCTGCTCCTCGGTCTCCGGAGACGCGTTGTCCTCGAGAATCGACACGAGTGCGGCATCATCGAGCTCGTCGAGGGCGGACATCACGCAGTCCAACTCCTCGGTGGTGGCGCCAGAGTCGGTGGCCTCCTGCCTCAACTGCTCGATCAGCTGATCCCTCTCGCCACTTCCTTCGCCACCGCTTCCTCCTTCGTCACTGCCGCCTCCCCCGCACGCGGCGAGGACGAGCGGAAGCGTGAGGACGAGTGCAGCGATGCGGGTTCGTGTCATGCCGCGCAGATTAATGGCTGGCTCGTTCGATGTCCGGCTTTCGCGCTATGTCGAGGGCGGTGTCGGCACCGAGGCAGACTTGAGCACCTGCTCGTAGTACGCCTCCTCCTCCGCCCGCCTGGGGAACAGCAACCAGACAAGCAGCAGCCCGGCGAGAGTCAGGAGGAGAGCGATCAGGATCGCCCACGACTTGCCGGCGGTGAAGGCAGTGGCCGCCGCGGCGATGATCTGGTCCTGGACCGCTGTCGGGTACTGCTGAGCGGCCTGCGCGGCGCTTGAGAACGACTGCGTCATCGCCTCGGCTGTGCTCGTGCCCACCTGGGCCGCTTCGTCACTCGGCAGCGCGTCCAGGTCGCGGGTGATGTGCGTGGCGTACGCGGCCGCCAGGAGGCCGCCCATGATCGCCTGCAAGACGGCTCCGCCGAAATCGCGGGTGAGGTCGAGGAAGCCGGACCCCATGCCTGCGCGAGCCGGAGGAACCGAGCCCATGAGGGCACGGGATGCAGGCGTCGCGGCCAGACCGACTCCCAGACCAATGAAGCCGTAGGCGGCGAGAATCCAGCCGATCCACGTGTCGTCGCGCCAGGCCACGAGCATCACGACGAACGCGAGGGCGACGCTCGCCAGGCCGAGCAGCAGGCTCGACCGGGATCCCGACTTGGTGATGAGGGCCCCGGCAACCTGACCGCCGACGGCACTGAAGATCGTCGCGGGCACGACCACGAGCGCGGCGGTGAGCGTCGAGAACCCGAGAACGTTCTGGGTGAACTGCTGACCGATGAACATGGCCCCGATGAGGGAGCCGAAGGTGATCGATCCCGCAACGAACGCGACCCAGAAGGTCCGGTGCCGGGCCAGGGCGAGGTCCACCAGAGGTCGTGGTGCGCGGCGCTGCCACCAGAAGAACATCCCCAGGGACAGCACCGCCACCGCCACGATGCCCAGCCAGGTCGCTGTGACTCCCCTGTCGGCCGTCTCGATGGCGACCACCAGGCCCCCGACACCGAGCACGGACAGCACGCCACCGCGATGGTCGATGCGGAAGGTCTCCTCCTGAGCCCGCCAGGGCAGCACCAGCAGCCCCACGACGAGGACCACGACCACTACCGGGACAGTGATCAAGAAGACCGAGCCCCACCAGAATCGTTCGAGCATCCACCCGCCCAGGACCGGACCCAGCGCGGCGAAGCCCCCACCCAGTCCGGACCACAGTGCGATCGCACGCACGCGGGCGCCCCCGGCGTAGAGAGCGGAGATCAGCGACAGCGTGGTCGGGAAGAGCATGGCCGCGGCAACGCCGCCCATGAGCCTTGCCAGAGCCAGAGCCTCACCGTTGGGCGCATACGCGGCCAGGAAGGCCGTGGGCACGGTGAGGATGCAACCCAGGACGAAGAGCAGCTTGCGTCCGTACCGGTCACCGACGGCGCCGAGATAGAGCACTGTCGAGGCAAGGCCCAGCGCAAAGGCATCCGCAATGACGTTGAGCTGATCCTGATCAGCGCCGAGGTCGACCCCGATCGTGGGAAGCGCGACGTTGGCGATGCTCAGGTTGATGTTGGCGACGATCGCCC
>CAIZPS010000069.1 GCA_903934925.1 uncultured bacterium
CTCGCGCAGCGCCTCGGCACGGAGCTTGCTGGCTAGGATCAGGAGTCGAGCATCCGGCTGTCGAGCAGCCGGCAGCACTGGTCAGGGGCGGTGGAATGTCGTGACGCAATCCGTCACGCCGATCATGGCGGGTGGCACGGGCCGCAGTGGTACGACGGTCATCGCGGGCCTGCTCCATCGGCATCCGCAGGTGCGAGCCAGCTGGCCGCGGGAGGTCAAGTTCGTCAACAAGGACGGTGGGCTTCTCGACCTCGTCGTGGGCGTCACGGGTCGCAAGCGACTGCGCAGGGGCATGGGTTCTCCGCGCTCCCGACTGACGGCTTTCGAGGAGGGCATGAGGGGCCCATGGTGGCTGCGCACGAATCGACTCGGACGCGCCAGTGGTCTGCACCTCAGCATGGAGGAGTCTGAGCGGGAGCGGCTGCTGGTCGAACTCGATGCCGGGCTCGACGCTGATCCGGTGACGGCCGGTCGGACCTTCCTCACCGGCATGATCCGGGCCCAGCGGGGAGACGCGGGGGAGCCCTGGTGGATCGATACCTCTCCGCCGAACATCGCTAACGCTTCTCGTATTCATCGGTTCCTTCCCGAGGCTCGCTTCATCTGGATGGTCCGTGACGGTCGCAGCACCGCAGCCTCGGTGATCGCCGAGCGCTGGGGGCCGGATGACCCGAGTGAGGCCATCACCTGGTGGGAGACCCGCATGCGCCGGGCGCACGAGGGCCTGGAGGGAGTGGCTCCCGAGTCGGTTCTCGTGGTGTCCCTGGAGGATCTCGTCGTCCTGGATCGGGATGCCAGCTATCGCCGAGTCTTGGACTTCCTCGGCCTCGAGGACGATCCCGTCATGCGAGCCTTCTTCGACGAGCAGATGCCGGCCGAGCGGGTGGGCCTGGACAAGTGGCGATCCCGCGTACCGGATCCGGACGCATTCCAGTCGGACTATCAGCGGGCAGCGGCTGCCCTGCTGTCTGACGGCATCGAGGTCTTCGCCCGATCCGGCTCCTGAGGCGGCTGTCAGTGCGGGGCGATCCCCCTCGCATCGGCCTTCAGCAAACCGGAAGGATTGGCTCACCTGCCGGTGTCACACTGACGGCATGACCGGATCGCGAGGACGCGGAACAGCCCGCGCCACCGCGGTATCCCCCCTCGGCTCGGCTTGGCGCGCTCGTGTTCTCGTGGTGGACGACGAACCGGCTCTTGCCGAACTGCTGGACCGGACACTGCGTGTAGCCGGATTCGACTCGCGCACGGCCGGCACGCGACGCGATGCGTTGGCTTTGGCCGGGGAGCACCAGCCTGAACTCGCTCTCATTGACGTCATGCTGCCTGATGGCTCCGGTTTCGAGCTGTGCCATCAGCTTCGTGACGTCCTGCCGGATCTCGCAGTCATCTTCGTGACGGCAAAGGACTCCCTGACCGACAAGCTCACTGGCTTGAACCTCGGTGGAGACGATTACATCACCAAGCCCTTCAGCGTCACCGAAGTCGTTGCGCGCGTGAACGCCGTGCTGCGGAGAGTGGGGAGTGAGCATCCGAAGCCCGAAGCTCGTCTGGGCATTGGAAATCTCATGCTCGACGACGACAGCCACGTGGTGATGCGTGGTCATCGAGAGCTTGAGCTCTCACCTACCGAGTTTCGCCTCCTTCGATTCCTGCTGGAGAACGCCGGTCGTGTGATGTCGAAGCAGCAGATCCTGGCGCATGTATGGAACTACGACTTCCCAGGCGATCCAGGCGTGGTCGAGAAGTTCGTCAGCCAGCTCCGCAAGAAGCTCGACGAGGGTGAACCCACGCTTCTTCACACAGTGCGTGGGTTTGGCTACGTAATGCGTGAGAGCGCATGAGATTCCGGCCGCTGGCCAGCCTTCGGGGGCGCCTCGGGATCGGAGTCATCGCCATCCTGATCTTCGGTGTCGTGACCGCGGATCTTGCGACCTTCTTCGTGGCTAAGGGGCTTTACGAGCGACGTATCACCGAGAGCATCGAGTTGGTGACGAACCGAATCATCGCCGCCGAGGGTTCCTCAAGTGGCGAGCTCTATACCTCTGACTCACAGAGCGTGACGCTCACTGATCCGTATATCGCTCTGTATTCCTCCAATGGGCAGCTGCTCTCCGAGCGCATTCCGATCCTGCCCGACAAGCAGAATCCGCCCACGATTCCTGCGCCATCGGAACTCGGAACCGGGACGACGACCGTCGAGACGCCGGGGGAGTCGAACGGAATCGTGGTCCGAGCCCGCGAACTGGCGCCCGAAGAGCAGTTCGTCTTCACGCGCGATGGTGTCAATACAACCGTAGGTTCCCTCGTCGTCGGTCTCACCAGTTCGCGGGCGACGGACACGTTCCGAAGCATCGTCTCCGCGCAGATCATCGCAGGCATTGCGAATGTATTGAACAAATTTTGGTTTGGCCGGGTTGGTGATTTGATACATCATGATGCCGCTGGAACGCTCCAAGCCGATGAACGCAAAATACTCATTGC
>CAIZPS010000070.1 GCA_903934925.1 uncultured bacterium
CCCTATTCGACGGTGATGGCCTGCACCGGGCAGGCATCTGCCGCGCGCTCGGCGTCATCGCGCAGTGACTCGTCCACATCGGCGACATACATCACCGGTGCATCGATCAAGGTGAAGATCGCGGGGGCCTCATAGCAGCACTGGCCGTAGCCCTGGCACTTGTCGGCGTCCACGAAGATCCTGGCCATAGATCCGTCCTTTCATTCGTCTGGACTATCGTTCGGACCCTAATGGAGACTCGGCACCCGCGGCGAGCGTGGGCCGCTGCGTCGAAGTCAGGAGGAGTCATGGTCAGGCCGCGGATTGCCGTGCTCGGTCGGTTCACGGAGTCGGCGTCGGCCCTGCGCTATCGCGGGGTGGTCTCCTCGCGCGCACTTCTCGAGGCGATCTGGGCGGCCGGCGGCGATCCGGTGACCTTGCTTCCGGGCGACACCCCGGGCGCTCTCGACTGGGCCGTGCGACTGGCGGGCTTCGACGGCGTGCTCCTGGCGGGAGGCGGTGATCTCGACCCCCGGCACTACGGCGGAGACCCTCATCACGAGTCGGTGTACGACGTCGACCCGGTTCAGGATGCAGCCGACCTCTCCCTCGCCGCGTACTGCCTGGAGCACGGCATTCCGACCCTGGCCGTCTGCCGTGGACTCCATGTGGTCAATGTCGTCCGCGGTGGCAGCCTCGTCGTCGACATGCCCGTCAACCACCGTCATGTCGTGCAGGAAGTTGCTCTTGACGAGGGAAGCACGCCGCTGGGCATCCCCTCGAATGCAGTGACCATCTCGTGCTACCACCATCAGGCCATCGATCGCCTTGGCGAGGGAATGCGGGTCGTAGCCCGAGCGGATGATGGAACCGTCGAGGCCGTCGTCATCGACGCACCCGGCTGGGCCGTCGGGGTGCAGTGGCACCCCGAGGACACCTGGTCGACCGATCCGCTGCAAGTGGATCTGCTCCGCCGGTTTGTGGCGGCTTCGTCCGGCTGATCAGTCCTGGGCCGCCGTGCACAGCTGCCGCAGCATCTCGGCCGCATTGGGCAGCTGGTCGCGCGGAATCGCCGAGACGATCACTCGCTCCTGGGCGTTGAACTCCGGGAACAGGCGCTTCATCAGGCGGCGTCCGGCCGGGGTGAGGCGCACGAGAACGAGGCGACCGTCCTCCTTGCTCCGCTCGCGCGTGACGAGGTCGCGCCCTTCCAGCGTGGTCAGGACGCCGGAGAGCGTCGCTTTCGAGAACCCGCCCTCCTCCGCGATCTGCCGAGTCTCGATCGGCTCCCAGATCCACGTCACCCACAGGACGACGAAGGCCGTCCACGTGAGGTCGTGGGGCAGGAGCACGGTGCGCTCGAGGTGATTGCGGACGGCGTTGGCTGCGCGGAACAGGTTCGAGGCGACCGCCATCGCCTCGAAATCGAGGCTGAGGGCGGCGAGGCGTGACTTGACGGCATTCTCCGTCTCCGCCAGCGTGTGCGGTCCCGCCACAGTGTCTCCTGATCGTTCGGTGCCGAACCTGTTCGGAGAGTGTGGCAGACGTTGCCGGCTACTGCGCCTTGGCCACGCGATCGATGAAGGCATCCACGAGGCCATGCGCACGCATGGCGGCATCGTGAGCCTCGGCGAGGGTGTGCTGATAGAGGACGTCTGGGTCCTGCCCGTCGGCCTCCACGAGCGGCCGGCCCCCGTTGCCGTACCACCCGAGGAGCCCCGCGGGGGTGAGCTCGGGGTGGAACTGGACGGCGAGGTTGCGCCGGAGCGCAAAGGCCTGGGATGCAAGCGCGTCGCGCGCGATCTCGCGTGCTCCGGGCGGGACCTGCCAGCGGTCGTAGTGCCACTGGAACCACGGACCCGGCCCGATCAGGTCCGGCTCCTGGGTCCAGATGGCCGTCCAGCCGATCTCTGGCCGGGGTGCGCGCGCCACCGAGCCGCCGTGCGCGCGGGCCAGCAGTTGGCCGCCGAAGCAGATGCCCAGGACGGGGACCCCGTTCTCGTCGGCCGTGCGCAGCCAGTCCATCTCGGGCAGCAGCCACCTGCCGATGGTCTCGTCATCCCACGCTCCCCACGGGGCGCCCATGACGACGAGCGCGTCGAACTGGGTGGGATCAGGGAAGTCGAAGTGCTGGTTCGGCTCGTGGAAATGCTCCGCTCCGACGACCGCGGACTCGACGATCTCGTACCCGTGGTGCGCCAGCCGTTCAGCCACCGGTCCGGGAGGGGACAGGTGATCGTGCTGCAGAATCAGTGCCCGCATGATGCTCCTTCTTCACAGATCGAGGGTGATCCTGCCCGACCTGCATCGCGATACGCACACCATCATGGTCTCGTTGGAGGCCTTCTCCTCGTCGTTCAGCACGGAGTCGCGGTGGTCGACCTCGCCGTCGAGGTCGACGATGACGGTCTCGCAGGTGCCGCACACGCCCTCGTGACACGAGCCGAGCACGCTGATGCCATTGTCCTGAACTGCGTCGAAGATGGAGCGGTCCGCGGGCACCGTGATGGTGATGCCCGATCGGGCGAGCGCCACCTCGAAGGCGACATTCTCGGAGTCGTCGGACGGCTTCGGCGAGAAACGCTCGAGATGCAGGGATCCGGAGGGCCACGATGCGCACCTCCCCTCGACGGCGGCCAGCAGTCCCTCTGGTCCGCAGGCATAGACGAGGGTGTCGGCCAGGGGAGTGCCGAGCCGCGCATCGAGGGCCTGCGACATCGGTGCGATGTCGGTGCCGGGAAGCAGCGTGACGCGATCGCCGTGGGCGCGCAGGTCGTCGGCGAATGCCATGGAGGCCTCGCTCCGACCCCCGTAGAGCAGGCTCCAGTCGGCTCCGGCGGCCCCGGCCTCGGCGATCATCGGGAGGATGGGTGTGATGCCGATGCCTCCGGCGATGAAGACGTATCTCGGTGCGGGCACCAGCTGAAAGTGGTTGCGGGGTCCGCGAACGCGGATGCTGGTGCCCTTCTCGATCGTCTCGTGCGCGAGCTGCGAGCCGCCGCGGCCATTCGGCTCGCGCAGGATTCCCACGGTGTAGTGCGTGGTCGCTCCCGGTGTGCCGCACAGTGAGTACTGCCGCGTGATCTCGGGTGCGAGCACGAGGTCGATGTGCGCGCCGGGTGCCCAGGCGGGGAGGGGCTGGCCGTCCGGGTGCACGAGATCGAGGACGATGACGTCCTCGGCCACCGACTCGCAGCGATCGACGACGAGGTCGGCCTCGAACTCCTGCTGTTGGGTCTGGATCTGCGCCATGGGCTACTTGGCCGTGATCCGGACGGGGAACCGCTTGACCCCGTTGACGAAGTTGCTGCGCACCCGCACGATCTCGCCGGTCTGCTCGATGGTCTTGATGCGTGGCAGGAGCTCCTCGAACAGGATCCGCATCTCCAGGCGCGCCAGATTGGCGCCGAGGCAGGCGTGCGGGCCCTTGCCGAAGGTCATGTGGTCGTTCGGGAACCGGGTCAGGTCGAGTCGGTAGGGATCGACGAACTTCTCAGGGTCGTGGTTGCCCGAGGCGTACCACAGGACCACCTTGTCGCCCTCCTTGATGGTCTTGCCGTGCATCTCGACATCGCGCGTCGCCGTGCGCCTGAAGTGGTAGACCGGTGAGGCCCGGCGGATGAGCTCCTCGACCATGATCTGGGTCTTGTCGGGGTTCTCGATGAAGTACCGCATCTGGTCGGGGTTCTCCATGAAGTTCTTCATGGACAGCGTCATCGCCTGGCGGGTTGTCTCGTTGCCGGCCACCACGAGGAGCAGGAAGTAGTTGTCGAAGTCGGTGTCCGAGAGGGGCACGCCGTCATCAGGGATGCGGTTCACCAGCTTGCTGACGAGATCCTCGCCGTCGCCGCCTCGCCGCGCCTTGGCGAGCTCGCGGCCGTACTCGAACACCTCCAGCGAGATGGGCGAGCGGAAGGGGAGGTGCTTGTACTTCTGCGCCTCGTCGCTGTCGACCATGACATCGGTGAGCTCGGGATCGGAGAAGCCGACGATGGCGTTCCCCCAGGTGATCAGCTGCGGGATCATGTCATCCGGAACGTCGAGCAGTCGGGCCAGGACGTTGATGGGGAAGTCGGCGGCCACGGCGTCGACGAAGTCGATGTCCTCGCGGATCAGCGCCTCGTTGATCGAGACGCGGGCAAGGTCGCGCAGGAACTCCTCGTACCGGCGCAGCTGGGCGACGCTGAAGTCGCGGGCCAGCAGCTTGCGCAGGGCCTGATGGCGGGGGCCATCGCTCTCGAGGATCGATCGTCGCAGGTCCTGGAACTCCTCGGGTGGCTCCTCCAGGTTGACGAACTTCGTTGACGTGAACGTGACGCCGTCCTTGTTCGCCTTCTCGATGTCGTCGTAGCGCGTCAGTGACCAGAAGCCGTTGCCGTCGCCGATGGTCTCCTCCTGCCAGTGCAGGGGATCCTCTGTGCGGAGGGTGTCGAACATTCCCCACGCCTCGTTGGCCACGAAGGCATCGAGATTCGTCAGGTCGACGTCCTCGAGCGGAACAGGTGCGTGGGTCGTCATGGGTGCTCCTCGGCTGCAACAGGTTCCGGATAATCGTTCGGGTCCGAACGGTAGGCTAGATCGGGCGGGCCCAACCGTCAAGGGATGGCTGGGTGCTGCGTCCGCCCATACGGGTCAGACGGGCCGCGAGCGGTCGGTCAGCAACGTTCCGCCGGCGAAGGTCGTGCCCACCTCGCAGAAGTACCCCGCGATGATCTCCTCCACCGGGAGCAGGCTGGCGGGCTCGTCCCACGGCGAGTCGAACAGGCTCAGTTCGGCATCGCCGACCCATGGCTGGCCGAGGTCGAGGTCGACCCCGCCCATGGTGACGATCTGATCCAGCGACATCCCCGCACCTTGCACGAGGGAGGGCATGAACCGGTGATGGACCATCTTGTGGGCGTTGACGAATCCGTTGCTCGCTGCGGGCTCCCGCAGAGTCACCCTCGCGGAGGCCAGGCGATGGTCGTACGCGCTGAGCGAGGCTCCGAAGGTGCCACCCTCGGCAATCCTCGGGGCCGCCTTGCCCCGTGCGTAGGGTCGCGTCACGAACACGCTGCCCAGCTTCTTGGGGTAGCCCTGGAACCAGCCGCGCCCGACGGCGAAGTCGGTCGTGACCCAGATCAGGACGCAGCGGCTGTAGGTCACCCCCTGGTACTTGGCGCGGACGACGACGAATGCCTCGAGGTACTGGGAGCGCGCGGGATCCAGCAGCTCCTCACCACTCGCACTGCACGACTGCCAGTCGGCCCAGATGAAGGCGACGGCTCCTGGATCCTCGTCGGCCAGCTCGAGCTCGGGCGGCAGGATCGCCCGCACCCGCGCGGGGTCGGTGCGGTACTCGACCGTCAGCAGGTTGCCTGAGTAGTGCCAGGGCATGTCGGGCACAAGAGCTGAACGCCCGGACTCGGTGTAGGGGGGCAGGAAGCCCGACGACGGGGTCACCCTTGCTCCTTCTCTTCGACGGTGGAGGGGTAGAGATCCTTGGATGGAGTGCGGATGCCGCGGAACTCCCAGTCGCCTCCGAGGGCGGTCGAGATGACCTCCTCGCTCTCGCTCGGCTGGGCGCCGCAGTCATCACGGATCGGTACCGGCCCCTGGACGATCGTGTTGCTCAGCACTCCCAGGCCCTCGACCTCGACCTCGACGACATCGCCGGGGTAGACCGTTCGCGAGAAGGCCGGCGTTCCGGAGAAGAGGATGTCACCGGGCACGAGCGTGATGGTGCGTGCGATGTCAGCGACCAGATAGTGCATGTCCCATTCCATCTCCGCAGTCGTCGAGTCCTGCCTGACGACCCCATTCACGCGCGTCTGGATGCCCTTGTTGTGAAAGTCCCAACCGGTCACCAGACCCGGGCCGATCGGAGCCAGGGTGTCGGAGCCCTTGACCCGCAGCATGGAGCCGGCGTCGGTGTCGCGGAAGTCGTGGAGCCCGTAGTCGTTCCCGACGGTGTAGCCGGCGATGTAGTCACCGGCCTCCTCGGGGGAGACGTTGCGGCAGGTGCGTCCGATGACGATGACGATCTCGCCCTCGTAGTTGAGCCACTTGCACCGCTCAGGTCGCACCACCGCACCCTTGTGGGAGTTCAGGGCCGTGATGGGCTTGTGGAAGTACGTGGGGGCCGGTGGCAGTTTCGTCATGAACTCATCGGTTCGCGACTGGTAGTTCAGGTGGACCGCGATGATCTTGGTCGGCTCCACCGGTGGAAGGTGCACCGCCTCCTCGACGCCAACCGAGCGTCCGTCAGCGGCCACGAGCTCGTCGCCATGGCGAATCGTCTGGACGGGAGCGCCCTCCAGCAGGATTCTGCGGAACTCGGTCATGCTGCGGCTCCCTTCCCTGTCCAACCATGATCCGGACGATCGAACCAGATGTGGATCTGGCTCGTTCCGATGGCGTTCTCGTAGTCGCTGTAGGGAACACCGGGGGCCGAGAACTCCTGCTCGCCGAGCGCTGCCGCCATCATCAGGTAGTGCGCGAACATCCCCTCGGGTCTGACGGTGAGGAACTCAGGCATCGTCTCGAGGACGAGGTCGTGACGACCCTCGGCGAACCACGCGACGCGCTCGAGGTCCATGTCGCGGGCCTTCTGGCTTATGATGTGCGAGGCATCGCTGGACTCGTGCTTGCGAAGTTCCTTCAGCTTGTAGAAGGTGTGGGAGAGCGAGCCGGTGGCGATGATGATGACCTTGCGATCGATCTCCGCGACGGCCTGGCCGATAGCCCGACCCACACGCAGGAAGTCGTCCGTCTCGCCTGTCTGGCAGACACTCATCGAGATCCACCGCTTGTCGAGGCCCTTGCCCAGATAGCTCCACAGGTTCAGGGACGGGTAGTACAGGGGCAGGTACTCGTCGTCGATGGCGGTGATCCAGGTTCCGTTCGGCTCGCCGCGTTCTGCGATGGCATCGGCCAGTTCTGGGTCTCCACGCCACTCGTAGGGAATTCGACACATGCCTCGGGGGAGCTCCTCGGCGGTGAAGAGCCCGGCTCGCCGCTGGTGCGATGCGACGACGAACTCCACCGTCGTGAACCAGTGCGAGTCGAGGACGATCACCGTGTCGTAGTCCAGGGCCTCGAACTTCTCCGCTCGCAGGCGCTGGAGCCCGGTCACGACGGAGAGCTCTCGACCTTCGTTGAGTTCCAGGCGGACCTCTTTGGGCAGCATGATCGTCGGCACGTGCGAGAGCAGGCCTGCTGCGACAATCTCACCCATTGCTTCCTCCCTGGCTCCAGCCGTTCGGGGCGTAGACGGTGTTCTTGACATCGGCGTAGAAGTCGAAGGACCACAAGCCTCCCTCTCGGCCGATGCCCGACTTCTTCGACCCCCCGAAGGGCGCTGACAGGTCCCGCACGAAGAAGCAGTTGACCCAGATGGTGCCGGCGACGAGGTGCTTGCAGAAGGCCTCGGCTCGCGGACGACTCCCGGTGACCACGCATGCGGCCAGCCCGAAATCCGTGCTGTTGGCCAGAGCCAGTCCTTCGTCGTCGGTGCGGAAGGTCTGCATGGTCAGGACGGGGCCGAAGACCTCCTGGGTGAGGATCTCGCTTCCCGCCCGTGCGTCCACGACGAGCGTCGGCCGGAAGTAGTGCGAGCCCAGTTCGGTGTTCACCCCGCCGCCGTAGGCGATGGTCGCGCCATCCCGCTGTGCCCGGTCGACGAAACCCTGAACTCGCTCGATGTGCGCAAGGTGGATGCTCGGCCCGATCTGGGTCTCCTCATCCCGGGGATCCCCCTGCCGGATCTGGGCAGCGCGCTCGCGGAAGCGCTCGACGAAAGCCTCCGCGATGCCCTCCTGCACCAGGAGTCGGGTCCCGGCGAGGCACACCTGACCGGCGTTGTCGTACTGCTCGATGGCCAGGTCGACAGCCAGGTCGAGGTCGGCGTCGTCGAGGATCACGGTGGGGCTCTTGCCGCCGAGTTCGAAGGAGCACGGGATGAGGTTCTCGGCCGCTGCCCGGGCGATCACCTTGGCGGTAGGGACGGAGCCGGTGAAGCAGATCCGGGAGACGGCGGAATTCTCCGTCAGAGGTGCTCCCGCGTCGATGCCGAAGCCCTGCACGACATTGAAGACGCCCGCGGGCATGCCCGCCTGCTCCGTGAGGTCGGCGAAGTAGGAAGCGGTCAGCGGCGCCCACTCCGGTGGCTTGAGGACGACGGTGTCGCCGGAGGCGAGAGCAGGGCCGATGCGCCAGGTGGCCAGCATGAGGGGCGCGTTCCAGGGCGTGATGATGACGGTGACCCCGGACGGATCCCAGGAGACGTGGTTGTCGTGGCCCCGCGTCTCGAAGACCGGGTGGCTGAGCCGGTTGATCGCGTAGTCGGCGAAGAACCGGATGTTCATGGCGACCCGCGGCATCACCCCGCGTCGGTGTGAGCGCAGGAGAGACCCGTTGTCCGTCGTCTCGAGGATCGACAACGCCTCGATGTTCTCCTCGACGAGATCGGCGAGGCGGAAGAGGATGACACCTCGCTCCTCGGCGGTCATCCGCGACCAGAGCACGAAAGCGTCGCGTGCAGCGGCCACGGCCGCGTCGGCCTCGGTGCGGCCACCTCGACTCACCTGACCCAGGACCTTGCCGTCGATGGGGGACACGTCGTCGAAGGCCGCCTCCGAGGCAACTCGCCGGCCACCGATCCAGTGCCGGGTGTCGACCTCGACGCCGGCCACGGAGATGACGGACATGGGGCTCCTTTCACACAGGGCGTTCGGCGGCGGTGCCGCCACATCATAGGTCGTTCGGACCCGAACGGATAGTCGAATCCGGTGAAATCCGGGACAGGGGCGTGCCATGCTGTGCTCTCGCGTCCGCCATTGTGCCGTGGCGGCCGCCTCGCCTACGATCCAGTGGATTCATTGGGGGCCGAACGATCCTCGGATCCCGCTAGTGCCGGAGGAGAACCATGCAGCACGACCTCGCCGAGACCCGACGCATCCTGGAGACCCAGAACATCGATGTCCTGCGGCTCATCTTCACGGACCTGCTCGGCATCACCCGGTCCAAGGACATCCTGGTCTCCCAGCTCGAGCGCGCGGCTGCTCACGGCCCGGCCTTCTGCCAGGGCACCTGGGTCACCACCACCCGTGGCGGGGTCCTCGACGCGGGCTCCGGCAGTTTCGGCGACGGCCTGCCCGACATGATCTCCCGGCTGGACACCGACACCATTCGTCCCATCCCGTGGCTCCCCGGTGTGGCCTATGCCATCGCCGACATCGACAACCCCGACGGCACCCGCAGTGAGGTGGCTCCCCGTGCTGTCCTCCGCTCGGTTCTCGACGAGTACGACAAGCTCGGGCTGACGCCCGTGTGCGGCCCTGAGCTGGAGTTCTACTTCGCCCAGCGCACCGAGGACGGATGGGAGCGCATCCTCAACAAGACGGGCCGCGTCTACACCACGGGCGCGCACGTCGACCCGGATGGCCACTATCTGTACCTGCTGCGCATGCTCGATCAGCTGAACATCGGTGCCTTCGCGGGCAATCACGAGTTCTGCCCGTCTCAGTACGAGATCAACCTGTGGCACAGCGAGGCGATGGATGCGGCCGATCGGACCTTCCTGTTCAAGACGGCGATCAAGGACGTCACGGCCACTCGTGGGATCCTCGGCACCTTCCTTGGCAAGCCCTGGAATGACGAAGGCGGATCGGGTTTCCACCTGCACTTCTCCGTCACGGATGCGGATGGCACCAACCTCATGCACGACGGCGGCGATGGACTGTCGCAGACGGCTCTGCAGATGATCGCGGGCGTGACCGAGCACGCCGATGCCATCGCAGCATTCACCAACCCGACTGTGAACGCCTACAAGCGCCTGGGCCCCGACACCCTCGCTCCCTATCGATCGAACTGGGGCTACGACAACCGGTCCACCATGATCCGCATCCCCCCGGAGCGCGGGCAGGGCACCCGCCTCGAGCTTCGCATCGGGGACGGTGCGGCGAGCCCCTACGTCGTGATCGCGGTCGTCCTGGCTGCGGCGCTCGATGGCATCCGCCGCGGGCTCTCCGCGCCACCCGCCGCCGAGGGCTGGGCCTACGAGGACGAGGACCGGCCCGTTCTTCCGATGTCGCTTCGCGCAGCCCTTGATGCCCTCGACGCTGATGCCGGCCTGCGCGACCTGCTCACCGGTGACTTCATCGACGTCTTCATGACGATGAAGCGCGACGAGGTCGAGCGCTACGAGGCCGAGGTCGAGGATCCCGACACCCGCGACGTCACGCGCTGGGAGCTCGACGAGTACATCGAGGACTACTGAGTCTGTCGCGTCGGCCGCGCACCCTCACCATGTGACGCGTAGCTCGGCGGGTGCACGGAACTCCCAGCCGCGCATCGTCACCTTGTACTCGGGATCGAGGGCGAGGTCGGGCATCGCGCTGACGAGCATCTCGAGGGCGATGCGCTCCTGGTCCCGGGCGAAGGCGTGCCCGGCGCAGAAGTGCGGGCCGTACCCGAAGGCTGCATTGGCCTTGCGCGGGCGCCGGATGTCGAAGCGATCGGGCTCGTCGAACTCCCGCTCGTCACGGCACGCGCTCGCGACCACGGCACCTACCGCCCCGCCCTCGGGGATCGTCGTACCACAGACGGCCACATCCTCGGTGGCCTGCCGGGTCTGCGTTCCGATAGGTGCGACCCAGCGCAGGCCCTCGTGCACGGCGTCGTCCCAGCGTTCAGGCTCCGCGCGCACGAGGGACAGTTGATCGGGGTCGGAGAGCAGGCCGAACAGGCAGGAGCCGGCGCCGTGTCCCGGCTCCTGCATGCCGCCGAGGATGATCACCTTGAGGGACGGCAGCACCTCCTCGATCGCTCGTAGGCGACCGACCGTGAGCATGGATGCGATCGTCGAGCCGTCCGGCTCCCGTTGGAGCCGTTCCATCAGCGGCCGCAGTTCCTCGTCGATGCGTGTGGCCGTCTCGTCGTTGATCTGCTGCTTGACGGGATCGTTCTCGAAGTTGATGGCGCCCATCGCCAGTCCGTGGAACCACTCCTGCAGGCGATCCGCGCTCAGGTGGCCGAGGCCCAGGACGGCGCCGAGGCTCAGGACGGAGATCGGCTCGAAGTAGGCGGCCATGAGGTCGGCCCGCCGCTCGGGTCGTGCGAGCAGGGCATCGAGCGCCGACTGGGCTATCGGCCGCACGAGGCCGTCGATGTAGGACGCCACCTCGCGCGGCTTGTACTTGGCATCGAGGCTGCGACGCAGGTCCAGATGCTGCTCCCCGTCGACCGTCAGGATGGTCGGACCCCCGAAGGATCGGTCCAGTGGCGAGCCGTCGACACGGGCACGAAAGAGCTCCGGGTGCGTCGTCACGTACTCGACGTCGTCGGCTCGGGTGACCAGCCATAGGTTCACCGCCGGCACCCATGCGACGGGCTCGTCGCGCCGCAGTCGCGCGTACAGGGGGTAGGGATCCTCGTCCAGCTGCTCGACCGTGATGGTCTCGGCAAAGGGCGTCACGAGGTCAACGCTGCCACGCGGTCGATGACCTCGCGGCAGAATGCGGCATGCCGGGAGCGGTCATCGATGAAGATCGAGGGCTTGACCACGAAGGTCGTGAACCCGAGCGCCGCCTGCCGCGGCACCTCCTCCAGTGCCGGCCCGAGCGGCGCGGGCTCGTGATCGGACGGGAACTCGACTCGGGTGCCCCCGACCAGCTCGAGTTCGTCGACGGAGCGGCCTGCCTCGGCGAGCGCCGCGCGCAGGGTTTCGACGTCCGCCTCCGTCACTCGACCCAGAGGGTGGTACCCGCTGCCGTAGCGGACGAGTCGGTCGACGATCGCCGAGTGGACGCGCTCGCCCCCGAACCACATCGCCGGGCCCTCGGGGCGCCAGGGCTTGGGCTCGAGGTAGACGTCCTCGAAGTCGAAGAACTCGCCATGGTGGCTGACCGGCGAGCGGCTCCAGACCTGCCGCCAGATCTCCAGCTGCTCGTCGAGGATGCTCCCGCGCCGATCGAACGGCACGCCGAGTGCGTCGTACTCGTCGCGGTGCCAGCTCACCGTCGGCTGGATGACCAGGCGCCCCTCGCTCAGCAGATCGAGCGTGGCCAGATCGTGGGCCAGCACCAGCGGATGCCGAAGGGGAGCGATCAGGGCGATGGCTCCGATCCGGATCCGAGTGGTAGCTGCAGCGATGGCACTCAGCAGCTCGATGTTCGACGGCCAGGCAGTGGCGGGATCCTGGTTGCCGGGCATCGCGTAGTCCCGCGGGTTCGCCATGCGGCCCGCACTCCCGGCGGACGGCCCCAGCAGGACGTGATCGCTCACCATGACCATGTCGAAGCCGGCGTCCTCAGCCTCCTGGGCCATGCGGACGATGTCCCGGATGTCCCGAGGGTCCGTCATCGTCCAGTTCTCGGTGAGGACGCTCACCATGCGCGGAGCAGGGCGGGTGGGTGTCTCAGCCATGTCCACACCCTCCCACCAGTTTCCCGACATCTTGCGGAAATGCTTGACCGCCAAGCCATGTTGCGCAACGCTTTCCCATCGTTCGGCCCCGCACGATCCTGCATGCCCATCTGTCGCTGGAGGCGCGATGTCACAGAGGGACAACCTTCCCCATTCCGATCAGGCGCTGGGTGCACCGGACCCGGAGACCCCGAGCACCACGCTGCGCCGAGGCACGCTGGGTCTGGTCGGCATCATCTTCTTCGTCGTGGCTGCGTCTGCCCCCCTGGCAGGCATGACCGGTGCCTTCCCCGTTGCTGCCGTGATCCTCGGCCCCGGTGCCGTCGGCATGTACCTGGTCGTTGGCATCATCCTGCTGCTGTTCAGTGTCGGGTACGCGACGATGTCGCAGTACGTCACGAACACCGGCGCCTTCTTCGCCTACGTCGGACGAGGCCTCGGCATTGTTCCGGGCGTCGGCTCAGCCTTCGTGTCCGTGCTCGCCTACCTCACCGTCCAGTGGGCGGTCTTCGGCTTCATCGGCGGCCAGATGGCGATTCAGTTCAATGCCAAGTTCGGCCTGGATCTCCCCTGGTACGTCTACGCGATCGTGATCGCCCTCATCGCATGGGTGCTGTCCGCACTGTCCGTCGACATCGGCTCGAAGGTGCTCGGCGTGCTGCTGGGCATCGAGCTGATCGCACTTGTGATCGTGGGCATCGTGGCCATCGTCGATGGCGGCCCGCAGGGACCGAACTTCACTGCCTCGTTCGCACCGTCGGAGATCTTCTCCGGTGGCCTGCTGGCAGGTGCAGGCGTGGCCTTCGCGTTCGCCCTCGCCTCCTTCATCGGCTTCGAGGCGACGGCCATCTACGGCGAGGAGTCCAAGGACCCCAAGCGCACGGTGCCCAAGGCCACCTACATCTCGGTCATCCTCATCACGCTGATCTTCACCATCGTGGGCTTCGGTCTGGTGACTGCCCTCGGGGCCGAAGGCCTGCCTGACAAGGTGCTCGAGGTGAGCGGTGGCCTCGTCGATCCCTCGGCAATGCTGTTCGGGGTGACCTCGCAGTTCGTTGGATCCTGGTTGACGGAACTGTTCGGGTGGATCGTCCTCACGTCACTGTTCGCAGCCATTCTCGCCTTCCAGAACAGTGCGGCACGCTACTTCTTCGCGATGGGTCGCGCGGGCGTGCTGCCGAAGAGGCTGGATCGCACCAACAGGCAGCAGTCGCCTTTCGTGGCCACGACGCTGGTGACGATCCTCGGTCTGCTGATCATCGTCATCGCGATCATCTTCAACTGGGATCCCTTCCTCAACGTCTTCTACTGGTTCTCGTCGGTGTCGGTGATCGCCATTGTGCTCACCGAGATCCTCGTGAGCATCGCGGTCATCGTGTACTTCCGACGCACCAAGGAGGACACCCGCCCGTGGCACACGGTCATCGCCCCGATTCTGGCGATCATCGGACTCGTGATCGGCGAGATCATGCTCATCAGCCGATTCAATCTGCTGGCGGGTGTCTCGCAGGGCGGTGATCCGGCTGCCTGCCCAGGTGACGCGGGCTCCGGCTGTGGTCCATTCGAGATGAACGGACTGGGCTGGTTCCTCGTCCTGCTGCCGTTCATCATCTTCGTGATCGGTCTCATCGTGGGAGCCGTCCGACGCAACAGGGAGAACTACGACGCGGTGCACAACTTCGTCTCCTGACTGAGTGCCTGAAGTCTTCCACTGCAGATCGATTCGACTTCAGTGCGCTGTGTGGAGCACAAGGTCGGGGTTGGAGCACGTCCTTGAGCGAGGGATGGCTGTCCTCGATCACTCTCGGAGTGCGCGATCTTGACGTGGGAACGACTTTCTACTCTGATGGACTGGGTTTCGTCGCCAGTGACTTCGAAGGAGTCGATCACGAGATAGGCCACGCGCGGTTCTTCCTGCTGGGGGGCATCCGCCTAGGACTTTGGCCCTTGTCCAGCATGCGATCCGATACGGGCATGGAGTTTGCAGCAGAGGCGGCACCTGCGGTCTACGGGCTGGCGTTCCCCACCGCCGAGGCGGTGAATGCCACGTTCGGCAGGGCCGTGCGGTTCGGGGGGTCGGCCAACGTCGCCCCCCGACCGAACTTCTGGGGTGGATACTCGGGCTACGTCTCTGATCCAGATGGGCATGTCTGGGAGCTCGTGCACGACACGGGTGTCCTTAGCCTCTAGCGGCTCGCCAAGGAGAAGGCCCTCTCGTACGCCTGCCGCACATCGCCTGCACTCCAGGGCCCGGGTTCCACGGGGATCCATCCCTCGATGGCGCACGTCACGAGGGTGTCGATGTCGGCCTTATCGACACCTGCCTCGACAAGGGTCGGGCAGCCGACCTGTGCCAGAAACTCACGCACGGCAAGCACGGCACGTGAGCCGTCCCGAGCGGCAGACGGGGGAGCCCCCATCGCGTCGGCGATGCGCTCGAAGCGTTCGGGCTCGTACTGTCGGTCGTGCTCCATGGATTCCGCCAGCATCAGACCCACGGTCAGTCCGTGTGGCAGATGGTGAATGCTGCCGAGCGGATGAGCGAGGGAATGCTCGGTCCCGGACTCGCTGACATTCATGGCCAGCCCGGCCAAAAGCGCTGCGCACGCCATGTCGGAACGGGCAGCGAGATCTGTTGGATCGGCGAGGACGACAGGTAGTGCCTGTCGAGCTAGGCGAATCGCCTCCAGCCCCAGGCCGTCCCCCACCGGGGTGTGTACCTTTGCGATCACTGAACCGATCGCCTGGCCGAGGGCATCAAGCCCTCCCCACAGGGTGGGTCCATGGGGCAGTCCGAGGGTCAATTCAGGGTCCACGAGGCAGTATTGGGCTCGATTGAGCGGACTCGGTGCCGCCACCTTCGCCGCCTTCGCGGGGTCATTCATCACGACGCCGCCCGTGACCTCACTTCCGGTTCCGGAGGTCGTGGGAATCGTCACGAGGGGTATGTCGGGTCCAACGAGCGGACGAGGATCCCCGGGCCACGTGTATACCGAGATGCTTCCGGGATTCTTCAGGAGCGCTCGAGCCCCCTTGCCGGTGTCGAGGGCTGACCCGCCGCCGATGGCGACGACGAGGTCAGGTGCGAAGGTGCGGAGCCTCTCGCCGACGGCATCCACCGACTCGATCGTGGGCTCGCCCGACGCGACATCGATCTCGATGGTCAGCGCTGAATCCGCCAGTCCATCGAGGCAGCGGCGGACGCTCGCCAACTGCAGCACGACGGGATCACCGACGATGGCGATGCGCACCGCGGCCACCTCCCGAGCGATGCCCGGCAGGCTGGCGAGGCAGCCGGGACCGAATTCGATCCGCACGGGCAGGTGGTTCTTGAAGTCGGGGACAGGCATGGGTTCTCCTCGAGCCCTAGGGTGCCGCCAATGGTACTAAGTCTGATCCATTAGAGGCAGGGCATTCAGAGAATTGCCGAGTGCTCCAGACGTGCGGCAACCTGACCCAATCGGAGGAAGGAAATGTCGAGCACCACCAGAAGGCCCTTTAGGTGGGTTCGTACCTCGGTGACGAGGCTGCAAGCGGTGAGCACGTCCTCCACCCGGATGTGATCGTGGTACTGGAGCCGGCTTCGAGCATGAGTCCAGATTCCGGTCTGGATGTTCGCCATCACGACCTGATTCGCAATATCGATGAGGGCGCCCGGCGACAGCAGGTCCTGCGAGCAGAAGTCGGCCAAGGTGGAAGCGCCGCATACCGAAGCCATCTCGACCAGGTGCTCGTCGTTCATGGCACGCGCGTCCTGCACACCCCAACTCCCAAGACGAAGAGGAGCGACGAGCGTGTCAGGGGGTCGCTTCTCGCACGTGCCCTCCGGCGCGGTGGCCCAGGGTGCCATGAGCCCGGAACCTGTGGTCCACCCGCTTACGACGGCTAAAGGAGAGGCGCCGGCTTCGCCAGCCTCGGTGATGGTGCATCGAGCCTCAGCAGGCAGTTCGTCGATCGTCAGGTGGATCTCGGCGCCCGACCCGATCGGCCTCAGCAGCCGGCAATCAAGGCCCGCGCGCGAAGGCCACTGCCCATGCCACGCCTTGAGGAGGGCCGCCGCCGCGTAGTCGATCGTCGTCATGCCCGCGATCGGTGGCGCGGAAAGCCCCAGTTCCGCGGCGACCTCGGGTCGATGCAGAGGGTTCCCGGAGTCCTCGGCGACATTTCTGGCGATTGCGCTGATCACCTCCATCAGCTCGGACCCTCCCGGGGCCGCACGATCGTCCGGCCCGAAGAGGAACCCTCGAGCATGGCGCGGGCGCGACCAGGCACGTCCTCGAGGCCGACCTCGTGGACGACGGCGGCGACGGCCTGCAGGTCGGCGAACTCGGCCAGCATCCCCCAGGCACGCCGTCGGCTGTCGAGCGATGCCATGACGGAGTCCACCCCCGTGAAGCCGATGCCTCGCAGCAGGAACGGGAGAACGTTCCCGGCGAACTCGTTGCCGCTGGCATTTCCGCACAAGGCGACCATCCCGCCGTAGGAGACCTCGGCTGCCGCATGGCTCAGCGTTGTCCCTCCTACTGCGTCGATGACACCGGCCCATCGCTCCACGAGGAGGGGCTTGATGGGCGCCTCCTCGATCTCCTGCCTCGGGATGACATGCGTGGCCCCCAGGCCGCGCAGGACCCGCTCGAGCTCAGGCTTGCCCGTGGCCGCCGTGACGCTGTAGCCGAGTCGGGACAGTAGGTGGACGGCGATCGACCCCAGCCCTCCCGTGGCTCCCGTGACGAGGATGCTCCCTGAGTGAGGCGTGATGCCCGCGTCATCCAGAGCCAGGCAGGCGAGGGCAGCCGTCAGGCCGGCAGTCCCGAAGACCATCGCGTCGCGAAGCGTGAGTCCTGGAGGGCAGGACACCAGCCACTCGCTGCGGACTCGGGCCTCCTCCGCGTATCCACCCCACCAGGTCTCGCCGACGCGCCAACCGGTGAGGATGACCCGGTCGCCGGGCGCGAAGTCCGGGTTCGCCGACTCGAGCACTGTGCCCGCGAGGTCGATCCCCGGCACGTGAGGATAAGTCCGAACCAGTCTGCCCCGGCCAGCGAGGATGAGGGCGTCCTTGTAGTTCAGCGAGGACCACTCGACTGCCACGCGAACGTCGCCCTCGGGCAGCACGTCTACGGGGAACTCGACCACCCGGTGCTCGACTCCGCGGTCCTGCTGGTCAAGCACGAGCGCGCGGATCGGCATTTCAACATCCTCTCTCGGCTTGACTCCGGCGGCGCGATCGATGGACACACGTCGGTCTCAATTTCGTGATTGTGCTTGTCTCGGAGTTCCGCCGTGCCTATGGTACGAAAAGCGTACCTTCGAAGGGCCGCTTTCCGTCAGTCCACCAGGCAGGAAGGAAAGAGCATGAAGATCCAACGATCGCTCCGGGGGCGCGCTGCCGTGGCCGCTGCCGGCTCGCTGATCCTGATGGCGGCAACGCTCGCAGGTTGCTCGTCATCGGATAGTGGTTCTGCCGCTGAGGAACCGGCCGCTGAGGAACCGGCCGCTGAGGAACCGGCCGCTGAGGAACCGGCCGCTGAGGAACCGGCCGCTGAGGAGCCGGCCGCTGAGGAGCCCGCCGCTGAGGAGCCCTCCGCTGCAGAACCCGCCGCCGCGGATGAGTGCAACCTTCTCACGCTGCTCGGTGTCGACGCCGCCGATCCGCTGAACGGCCAGACGCTCAAGCTGGGGGCCGTTCTGCCGCTCTCCGGCGGCGGCGAGAAGGCCTACGGAGAATCGATGACCAAGGGCATTGATCTGGCCCTGGAGGACATCGCTGCTTCGGGCGGTCCCAACATTGAACTCGACGTGAAGGACAACGGCACCGCCAACCCGGAGTTGAGCGTCACTGCGATCAATGAGCTCGGGGAAGCCGGGACTCCCGCGATCCTGAGCTCTCTGGTCAATTCCTTCGCCGCCATGAACGATGGCCTAGTCAAGTACGACATCCTCGCTCTCGACGGCGGTGGCGGAACCGCGACGTGGACTAAGAGCGCTCCCTACTTCTACGGAACCCGGGCAGTGAGCCCTGACGACACCCTCGTGGGCATGGCTGAGTACCTGAAGTCCGCGTACCCGGAGAAGAAGTCGTACGCCGTGGTCACCTGGCAGCTCGACCCTGCCCTCAACGAGATGGACAAGGAGGCTCTCACCTCCACGCTCAACAAGGCCGGCATGGAGTTCTCGGGCACCTACGAATACGTCCCGTTTGGTGGCACTGACTACGCGTCGGCAATCGCCAAGGTCAAGGAGGCCAACCCGGACTACGTTCTGGTCAGCATCTACGGTGCGGATCCGGGTGTGTTTGCGAGCCAGGCTAAGGCGGCGGGCCTTGAGAGCCAGATGGTGGGCTTCGAGTTCACGCAGGGAGGCCTGGATGCCTCGCGCGGAGCGTGGGAGGACGGCTGGCTGTTCGTCCAGGACTACTTCAACCACGAATCGCCGAGTTCCGATCTTGGCGCATGCTTCGCCACCAAGTTCAAGGAGAAGTACGGCACGAACCCCGACTTCTACGCGG
>CAIZPS010000071.1 GCA_903934925.1 uncultured bacterium
CCTCGCGCCGCGATCCGATCTACCCGTCGATCGTCGTTGGACCGCCACCGTGTGAGGACCTCTGGCTCGGCAAGGCCACAGAGCGCATCTTCCTGCCGGCCGTGCGCGTCACCCTGCCCGAAGTCGTCGACTACGACATCCCGTACGCCGGCACGTTCCACAACTGCGTGATCGTCTCGATCAAGAAGCGGTTCCCGGGCCACGCGCAGAAGGTGATGAACGCGATCTGGGGCACCGGCCTGCTGTCGTTGACCAAGGCGGTGATCGTGGTGGACGAGTGGGTCGACGTCCACAACTACACCGACGTCGTCTGGCAGATGGGCGCCAACATCGACCCGGCCCACGACATCCTGATGTCGTACGGCCCGCTCGACCAGCTCGACCATGCCGCCCGCCTGAAGGCGCTCGGCGGCAAGATCGGCTTCGATGCGACGGCCAAGTGGGAGGGCGAGGGCTACACCCGCGGGTGGCCCGAGGTCAATCGCATCCCCGACGACATCAAGGCGCGGGTCGACGAGCGCTGGGCCTCGTTCGGCATCGACATGCCGGGGCACGTCCGATGATTCGACGGTCCGGAGAGCCCGGCGACTATGCTCGCAGCGCGTGCCAGCCGCTGACGGCTGCCGCAGGAGACTAATCGTGGAGCGAACCGACGACGAGTGGCGCGCGATCCTGACGCCGGAGCAGTACACCGTGCTGCGGCAGCAGGGCACCGAGGCGCCGTTTACCGGTGCCTACTGGGACGATCACGCGCCGGGCATGTACCACTGCGCCGGCTGCGGTACGCCCCTGTTCTCGTCGGACGATAAGTTCGACAGCGGCACCGGCTGGCCTAGTTTCACCCGCCCGGTCGAGGACGATAACGTCGGCGCGCGCGAGGATTCCTCGCATGGCATGCGCCGCATCGAGGTCGTCTGCAAGGCCTGCGGCGGGCATCTCGGCCATGTCTTCCCGGACGGGCCCGGCCCGACGGGCATGCGCTACTGCATCAATTCCTGCTCGCTGACGCGCGAGGAGGCTGGAACGTGAACGCGAATGGGGGGCTTGTGCGGATCGTGGCGACTTTGACATCCCGGGGGGAGCACCTCCAAGATACGAGCGTGACTGGAGGCAATGCCCGTGGCTGAGAACGGTTCTGATCGCGCTGGCGTGTCGTCGTTCAGCGACGTCACCGACCCGCGTGCGGTGATCAGCCGCAGCAAGTTTCTGACCGGAGCGACCGTCGGCCTTGGCGGCCTGATCGGTATCGCTGTCGCCGTGCCGGTGCTGGGCTTCGTGCTCGGACCATCGTTCGCCGGCGAGGACTGGTACTGGACGAGCTTCGGCCCGGTCGACAATCCCGCCTTCAAGGAGGGCTCGTACGAGTCCGTCATCTTCGAGCGCGGCAAGAACGGCGAACTCGACCGCCGCGTCGCGTTCGTTCGTCGTGACGGCGCCGAGGAGTTCACGATCATCTCGAACGTGTGCATGCACCTCGGCTGCCCCGTGCAGTTCAAGACCACGAACTTCGCCTGCCCGTGCCACGGCGGCCAGTACGACACGGAGGGCCTCGTCACCGCTGGCCCGCCGATCCGACCGCTCAACCGCTTCGAGTACAAGGTCGAGAACGGCCAGCTGCTCGTCGGCCGTCCGTTCGCCACCGAGGACGTCGATGGCAAGGTCGTCATGACCGATCAGTTCAAGCTGCCCGGTGAGCCCGTTGGCGGGCTCCTCGGCTGGCTCTATCCCGTTCCGCCGGTCTGAGGCAGGAGAACTCATGTCCACGCTACTGCCACCTCCTGGCGAAATCGCCAAGATGCCGGTCGATTGGGTCGAGGAGCGCTCCGGCCTCATCACCTTCGGCAAGTTCATGCTCTTCCGCAACGTGCCCAAGGACATCTCCTGGCTGCAGACGCTCGGCTCCGCGCTGATCACCGTCTTCATCCTGCAGGTGACCACCGGCATTCTGCTCGCGATGTACTACCAGCCCGATCCCGATACCGCCTGGGCCACGATCAAGTTCATCACCGACGATGCGACGCTCGGCTGGCTCGTCCGCGGTATGCACAAGTGGGGCTCGTCGGTCATGGTCGTGCTCCTGTTCCTGCACATGGGACGCACGTTCCTGTTCGGGGCGTACAAGTACCCGCGCGAGATGACGTGGATCACCGGCGCGATCATCTTCATCCTCGTGATGGGCATGTCGTTCACCGGCTACCTGCTGGTCTTCGACGAGCGCGCCTACTGGGCCACGATCGTGGGTGTGAACATCAACGGCACCGCACCGATCGCCGGACCGGCGCTGTCCTGGATCCTGATGGTCGGACCGGAGATCTCCACGCACACGCTGTCGCGCTTCTACGCGCTGCACATGCTGGTGATCCCGAGCATCCTCGGTGGTCTGATCGCTCTGCACATGCTGCTTGTGGTCCGGCTCGGCGTCACCTCGCCGCCCTGGTCCCGCATGCAGGTCACGGAGAGTGACGTCTAATGCCCCGTCTAACTGCACGAGAGCGCCGCGAGGCCTACCAGCGCGAGTACGCGTTCCAGAAGAAGCACGGCAAGTCGTTCTTCCCGCA
>CAIZPS010000072.1 GCA_903934925.1 uncultured bacterium
ACTGGTCAAGGCTGCGTCGGACGCAGGCCTGACGGTCGTGCGGCGGTGCGTGGACGCCGTCGATCTGCTCGGTGCCGCGGCCCTCGACCCTTCGTGCCCGGTGGTCGTGTCCGCGGTACTGCCGCGCATCAGTGCCGACGTGGTGACACGACTGCATGGTCGGGTCAGGATCGGTCTCGCTGCCGATGCGCTCAGCGGCGACCGCCTGACTCGCCTGGGCATCGAGACCGTGCTCAGCACCTCGCCCACGCCTGAGGTGACGATGCGGCAGGTGGCCGATGTGTGCCGGGCGCTGGATGCGTCAGCAGGGTCGGTGTCGACGGTCGGTACGCCCGCCGCTCATCCGCTGACACCACCCGCTGATGTGATCCTTGAGGATCACGACCGGCAGGTCAGCAGCCAGGAAGCCCGTTCCGGCACGGTGATCGCGGTCTGGGGTCCGATGGGTGCACCGGGGCGCACGACAGTCGCGATGGGTGTTGCGGAGTCTCTCGCGCGGGACGGCGCGCGGGTGTGCCTGATCGATGCCGACACCTACGCCCCGTCGGTGGCGATGGCTCTCGGCCTGGTCGAGGAGACCAGTGGACTTTCCCTCGCCTGCCGATCGGCCGAGGCCGGCACCTTGAGTCCGGCCGGGCTCGCCTCGCTCACCATGACGATGACGGGCATGCCGGGCGGACGCTGGCGGGTGCTGGGCGGGATCGCGCGGGTCGATCGCTGGGCGGATCTCCGCGCCACCGGCCTGGATCGGATGTGGACCGTGGCGCGCGCCGCGTTCGACTTCGTCGTCGTCGATACGGGTTTTTGTCTGGAGACAGACGACTCGCCGGGAGCATGGGGCCGCCAGCGCAACGCCGCGGCCCGCAGCGCTCTGGCTCAGGCCGATCACGTTCTCGCCGTGGCCGACGACTCCCCGCTCGGGGCGGCCCGGCTGCTGTCGGCCTGGCCGCAGGTGAGCGCGCTGGCTTCGGCGGTGCCGACCACAGTGGTCCGCAACCGCGCGTCCGGCGGGGGAGCGCAGTGGCGTGCAGTGGTCGGCGCCCGGGTGGGCACCGATCGCGTCCTCGATGTCCCGCACGATCCGCGCACCCTGCGCACGTGCTGGAGCACCGGGCGCAGCCTGGGGGAGGCCGGCCGGCGTTCATCCGTGCGTCGCGCCCTGGCCACCGTCGCTCGTGCGTCCGTGTCAAGATGGGGACCTACTGACGAGTAGCCTCGGGGCCGCTCGCGCGGTCGAGCCCGGTGCGGCCGTCGCGTATCGGGTTGAGGGATCGTCCGGCGAGGGAGGTGCGCATGTCGAGTCGGATGTCCGCCTTCGATGCGTCCTTCCTGTTCATGGAGACGCCCATCACTCCTCTGCACTCCGGCGGAGTCGCGGTGTTCAAGCCCCCGGCGAGTGGGTTCGACCACGAGCGACTCGTGCGGCTGATCAGCCAGCGACTGCCCTTCGTTCCGCGCTACCGGCAGCGGGTGCGCGAGGTCCCCTTCGGAGTGGCGCGCCCGGTGTGGGTCGACGACGAGCGGTTCGACGTCACGTACCACGTGCGGCGATCTGCGCTGCCGAAGCCCGGGTCCTTGTCGCAACTGCACGAACTGGTGGCGCGGATCATGAGCCGGCCGCTGGATCGCTCACGCCCGCTGTGGGAGATGTACCTGGTCGAAGGGCTTGCCGACGGCAACTTCGCCATCATCACCAAGAGTCACGAGGCGCTCATCGACGGTCTTTCCGCGGTGGACATCGCGCAGGTGATGCTCGACGTCACGCCGGACTCCGTCCCCGGGCCTTCGGACAGTTGGCGTCCCCGGCCGGAGCCCACCAGCATTCAGCTGCTCTCGGAGGCGTTCACCGAACTCGGAACGCGTCCGGCGGCTGCGGTCGACGCGGTGCGCGAGACGGCCCAGGACGTCTCGCAGGCAATCACGTCGGTGGGGGGCAAGATCGTCGGCATGGTGTCCGCCGCCCTGGCGATGGCTCGCGCACCCGTGTCGAGTCCCCTGAACGTGCCGATCGGCGAGCAGCGTCGATTCACGACGGTGGATCTCCCGCTCACCGAGGTGAAGCAGGTCCGGCGCGCCCTGGGCGGCACCATCAACGACGTCATCGTGGCGGTCATCACCGGCGGGCTGCGCGCGTGGCTGCAGGCGCGCGGCCACCCGCCGACGCAGGGTGATGTCCTGCGCGCGATGCTGCCCGTGAGTATCGCCGTCCCGCCTTCGGGCTCGGGGCATGCGGGTGGCAACCGGGTGTCGGCCACGCTGGTCGAACTGCCGGTGGGCGAGGCCGACCCTGCGATCCGCCTGCAGCAGGTGAGCTACCAGCTGGCCGTCCTGGACGAGAGCTCGCACTTCGTGGGTGCCGACGCCATCGTCGGGATCGCGGGCTTCGGGCCGCCCACGCTGCACGCGCTTGGTGCCCGCGTCGGTGCGACCGTGTCGAACCGTCTGTACAACCTCGTCATCACGAACGTCCCCGGTCCCCAGCGCCCTCTCTACGCGGCGGGCTCGCGCATGGTGGCCGCCTACCCCGTCGTTCCGTTGACGCAGAATCAGGCGCTCAGTGTCGGGATCATCTCCTACGACGGCGGCGTCTATGTGGGTCTGTACGCCGACCGCGATGCGATGGTCGACATCGACGTCCTTGCCGGCTGTATCGAGGACGCCATGGACGAGTTGCTCGAGCGATCGCGCTCGTCCGTCCGTTCTCTGCGCGTCGTCTCCGATCAGGAGGTCATCTCCGGCGAGGAGAGCGCCGGATGAGCGACGTGACGGCGGTCGGCCGCCGCCCGCGACGTGGCCTCGTCCTCGGCGGCGGCGGGGTGCTCGGCGGCACCTGGGCCATCGGCGCGTTGGCCCGCATGGAGGAGGAGTACGGCTTTCGCGCGTCCGAGGCCGACGTCATCGTCGGCACGTCGGCGGGTTCCGTTCTCGCCGCCCTGCTCGGAGCGGGTGTCAGCGTCGACCAACTGCGTCAGCACTACAACGACGAGGCCGTGACCGAGGGCCCGCTCGCCGGCTACGACTTCGATCCGGTGCGAGCGACGGGTGGGCATCGTCCGGCGATGCCGAGATCTCTGGGTCCGGGCTCGCCCCGGCTCATCGGCTCGACCCTGCGACGCCTCGGCCAGCTGCCGGCCACGGCGGTGCTGTCCGGCTTCCTGCCGGAGGGCGCCCGCACCCTCGAGCGCCTGGGCCACCTCATCGATGCCGTCACCCCCATGGGCGAGTGGTCGCCCCACCCGGGGGTGTGGATCGTCGCGATGGACTACGCCGACGGCAAGCGCGTGGTGTTCGGCCGGCCCGGCGCGCCCGTGGTGCCGCTGGCCGATGCCGTCATGGCGTCGTGCTCCATTCCGGGGTGGTTCGCCCCGGTCCCGATCCGCGGACACACCTATGTCGACGGCGGAGCAGTGTCGGCGACTTCTGTCGACGTGGTGGCCCACGCCGGACTCGACGAGGTCTACGTCGTTGCCCCCATGGTCAGCTTCGCCATGGACCGGCCCGCGGGCGTCGCCCACCGGCTCGAGCGGCGCTGGCGCGAGGAGGTCACCAAGGCCGCGGTTCGCGAGGCGGACGTGGTGCGCAGGGCCGGCGCGACCGTGCGCATGGTGGGTCCGGGGCCCGAGGACCTCGTCGCGATCGGGTCGAACCTCATGGACGGAGCGCGCATCCGACTGGTGCTGCAGACCTCACTCGGAACGAGCCGCGCCGCCTGGCACGCGGCTGACGATGTCGCGCAGGTGGGCTGATCCGGGCCCTCGATCTGCGCGGGCCGTGCCTCAGCGGGCGAGCCACTCCGTCGCGACCTGGGTCTCCTTGCCGAGGTACTTCTGGGTCATCTCGGCCGCCACCTTCTCCACCTTGCCGCCGACGAACGGCACGCTCGCCTTGAACTCGCCACGGTTGGCCAGGGTCGAGGATGATCCGGCCGCGGTCAGGTCGATGGTGCCGGTGTAGGCCAGCGGGGCGTGGAAGTCGACCGTGACCTTCGCCGATGACTCGCCGTTCGGTCCGGGCGCAGACCACTCCTGCACCTCCGTGACCGTCAGGTGCTCACCCACGAAGGCCGTGGCGTAGGACGGCACCTCCGCGGGCATCGAGCGGGTGCACGTGATCGTGACTCCGCCGTCGGGGTGCTCGCGGACGTCGACGGAGATGTCGAAGGCGCCGGTGCGCTCGGCCTTGGCCCGGACGTACTCCGGGTCCTGCAGGACCGCCCGGACGCGTGCGGGCTCGGCCGGCAGGCTCTGGTCGTACTCGAGTCGGGTCGCCATCACGGGCCTCCAGGGTGCTGGTGCGGGCAGGTCCGCCGCGGAGCCATCCTGCCCGATGCCGTCCACCCCGGACACCCGATGTTCCTCGAACGGCCCGCGTGGAGTCACCAACACCCCGGTAAAGGGGGCCCACGATCGCTAGCGTGGTGGTGCCGGGCACAACGGGGTGCACCGACGGCCCTCGTCGGGTCCATGATCGAGCGACAGGCGGTTGTCGTGGCGGTTCACTCGATCGCCGAGCTGCGGGAGCAGATCGCGGGCATTGCGGATGTGCGTGTCCGCCCCGTTGCCGACCTGCTCACCCGGCACCTCTGGGACGAGGACGACCTCTCGCTCGATCGCGTGGTCCAGACCGCGGGCGAACTGCTCTCCTTCGCGGCCGTGCGCACTCCGGGCCAGGCGCTGGTCAAGGTGGGGGAGCGCGTCGGAAGCGCCTCAAGCGTCCTGATGGTCGCGACCGACGACATGCCGTTCCTGGTCGATTCCGTCAGCATCGGTATCGCAGCTTCCGGGCGCACGGTCGACCTCGTCCTGCATCCGACGCTCGAGGTGCGTCGTGACGCCTCCGGCGCGCTGATGCAGATCCGTCCGGCTGATGCCAGCGCATCCCCCGAACCCGAATTCCTCGCTGAGTCGTGGATGTGGATCGAGATGGACCGCGAGTTCTCCGAGGCGGCCGATCAGGCGCTCTGCACAGCGATCGCGCAGGTGCTCGCGGACGTCCGCAACGCCGTCGGCGACTGGCCGGTCATGCAGTCGCGCCTGCTGGAGATCGCCGACGACATCGCGGCAGCGCCCCCGGTGGGCATTCCAGCCCAGGAGGCCGAGGAGACGGTCGCCTACCTGCGGTGGCTGGCCGACGACAACTTCACCTTCCTCGGGTACCGCGAGTACGACCTGAAGTCCGTCGACGGCGAGGACGTCCTCGTGCCGGTGGACGGCACCGGCAAGGGCATCCTGCGAGCAACGCCAACGCCGGACGCGCCGACTGTCATGTCGAAGAGCTTCGCCGTGCTGCCTGCGGCGGTGCGCGCTCTCGCCCGTCGCCCCGAACTGCTCGTGCTGAGCAAGGCCAACTCGCGCTCGACCGTGCATCGCCGGGTGTACCTGGACTACGTAGGAGTCAAGCGCTTCGATGCCGAGGGTGCAGTGACGGGGGAGCGCAGGTTCCTCGGCCTGTACTCGTCGAGCGCCTACACGCAGAGCGTGCTCGGCATCCCCATCCTGCGGTCCAAGGCGCACCTGCTGGAGCGCCAGCTCGCCGTGGCGCCAGGCTCCCATGATCAGAAGGACCTCATCGCGTTCCTGGAGACGTACCCGCGCGACGAGCTGTTCCAGACGCGCGACGCGGATCTGCTGACCGTGGCCGAGTCCGTCCTCCACCTGCAGGAGCGCCGCCGCACCCAGCTCTACCTGCGCGCGGACGACTACGGCCGGTTCATGTCGTGCATGGTGTACCTGCCGCGTGATCGGTACACCACAGCCGTGCGCCTGCGTATCGAGAGACTGCTTGCCGAGGCCCTCGGCGGCACGAGCGTGGAGTTCACAGCACGCGTCACCGAGTCCGTGCTCGCGCGGCTGCACTTCGTCGTGCACGTGCCGCCGGGCCAGGGGCTTCCGGCGGTCGATCCGCGTGAGTTGGAGGCACGTGTCGCGTCTGCCGCTCGCAGCTGGGAGGACGAGTTCGCCGCTGAACTGACGGCGCGCATGGGCGACGCGGTTGCTGCGTCGCTCCAGCGTACGTACGGCCGCGCCTTCCCGGAGTCCTACAAGGAGGACTTCGGCCCCGAACGCGGCGTCCTGGATGCGCAGCGGATCCAGGAGTTGGCGCCCGGTGAGCTCTCGCTGGAGGTGTACCAGCCGAGTGATGCAGGACAGCATGAGATCCGCCTGAAGATCACCCGGATCGGCCCGTCGATCTCGCTGTCCACGGTGCTGCCGATCCTCGCCTCCATGGGCCTGGATGTCGTCGATGAGTATCCCTACGAGATCTCCCGCGCACTGCAGGAGCCTGCCTGGATCCTGGACTTCGGCATGCGACTCCCCGAGGGTGAGATCGCCGGCCGCTCCACGTTGGGCGAACGCCTCGACGAGGCCTTCGTCGCGATCTGGGACGACCGCGCCAGCATCGACGGCTTCAACGCGCTCATCGTCACAGGTGGAATGGGCTGGCGGGATGTCCTCGTCCTGCGCGCCTACGCCCGCTACATGCGGCAGATCGGCTCGCCGTTCAGCCAGTCGCTGATCGAGGAGGTGGTGACGGCCAACCACCTCGTCGCCCGAATGCTCGTCAACCTGTTCCGTGCCCGCTTCGCCCCGACGTTCGACGGGGATCGTTCCGCAGGCGAGCGGGAGATCGTTGCCGCGATTGAAGAGGCGCTCGACGAAGTGGCGAGCCTGGACCAGGACCGCATCCTGCGTTCCTTCCTCGCCCTCATCCGGGCGACGCTCCGCACCAATTTCTTCCAGTCCGGACCAGACGGACTGGAGCGAGCGTCGATCGCGGTGAAGCTCGACCCGCAGCAGGTGCCCGATATGCCCCTGCCGCGCCCGAAGTTCGAGATCTGGGTCTTCACCCCACGCGTGGAGGGAGCGCACCTGCGATTCGGCCCGGTGGCTCGCGGCGGACTTCGCTGGAGCGATCGTCAGGAGGACTTCCGCACCGAGATCCTGGGGCTGGTCAAGGCCCAGGAGGTGAAGAACGCCGTCATCGTCCCGGTGGGTGCCAAGGGTGGGTTCTACGCCAAGCGGCTTCCCGATCCCTCGGTCGATCGCGATGCCTGGCTGGCCGAGGGCAAGGCCGCGTACCGCGAGTTCATCTGCTCGCTGCTGGACGTCACCGACAATCTCGTCGATGGCGTGGTGGTGCCCCCTGTCGACGTGGTGCGCCACGACGGCGACGACACCTACCTCGTCGTGGCCGCCGACAAGGGCACTGCGACGTTCTCGGACATCGCCAACGGCATTGCTGCGGAGTACGGGTTCTGGCTGGGCGATGCCTTCGCATCAGGCGGGTCGATGGGCTACGACCACAAGGCCATGGGCATCACGGCCCGGGGTGCATGGGAGTCGGTCAAGCGCCACTTCAGCGAGCTCGATCTCGACACGCAGGCAGAGGACTTCACCGTGGTCGGCATCGGCGACATGAGCGGTGACGTGTTCGGCAACGGCATGCTGCTGAGCGAGCACATCCGCCTCGTGGTCGCCTTCGATCATCGGCACGTCTTCGTCGACCCGGACCCTGATGCCGCCACGTCATTCGCCGAGAGACGGCGCCTGTTCGACCTGCCGCGGTCCTCGTGGGCCGACTACGACCCGAAGCTGATCTCCGCGGGCGGTGGAGTCTTCGCGAGGACTCTGAAGTCGATCACCGTGACTCCGGAGATGTCCGATGCCCTCGGGATCGCGGCTGCGGTGGAGACCGTGACGCCTGATGAGCTCATCCAGGCGGCGCTGAAGGCACCCGTCGACCTGCTCTGGAACGGCGGCATCGGCACCTACGTCAAGGCCCAGACCGAGACCAGCCTCGATGTGGGCGACAAGTCCAACGACCGGATCCGCATCAACGGCCATGACCTCCGCTGCCGGGTCGTGGGCGAGGGCGGCAACCTCGGGTTCACCCAGCTCGGCCGCATCGAGGCCGCTCGGCAT
>CAIZPS010000073.1 GCA_903934925.1 uncultured bacterium
CTAGATAGTCGGCGCGTAGCCAGCGCAGCGCCTAGATAGTCGGCGCGTAGCCAGCGCAGCGCCTAGATAGTCGGCGCGTAGCCAGCGCAGCGCCTAGATGGTCGGCGCGTAGACAGCGCAGCGCCTAGATAGTCGGCGCGTAGCCAGCGCAGCGCCTAGATAGTCGGCGCGTAGCCAGCGCAGCGCCTACACAGACGGCGCGCGGCCGGCAGAGCGGATCACGACCGAGCCGACGGCGCGGTCCTGCAGGCCGCGACCCTGGGAGTCCATCACCAGGGGAGGGATCACCAGGCAGATGAGCAAGGTGCGCAGGAGGCTGCGCAACAGCCCCAAGCGGGAGCCGTCGAACCGCACGACCCGCACTCCGAGCAGGCGTTGGCCGAAGGAGGCGTACACCAACCAGGTGAGCAGGCTGACCTCGAGGAAGAACACCGCGAAAGTGGTGAGGGAGGTCTGATCGGAGGTGTAGCCCGCGGCTCCGACGAGGAGCAGGGCCACCCCTGTGCTGGCCAGCCAGTCGACCACGAGGGCGATCACCCGGCGGCCGAGGCCGGCCACCTCACCAGGCAGATGCAGGGGCTCCTCGGTCGCAGCAGGCACACCGCCACGGTATCGGCCTTCGTTAACACGAGCGAAACAACCGGGATACGCCCCAGATACCCCCTGCACGTAGCCTCGGGGCGTCGAAGGCAGCCGCCTTCGAACCGGCGGGTCTCACCCGCGCGAGGCGACGCGCCCCCGGGGCGCACGACTATAGCTCGCGAGAGCGAGCGGGAGGTGTCATGTTCAGCAGTTCTGACGAGGTCCTGAAGTACATCAAGGACGAGGGCGTCAAGTTCGTCGACGTCCGCTTCATCGATCTCCCCGGCGTGATGCAGCACTTCAACATGCCCGTGGAGTCCTTCGATCAGGCGGTCTTCGACGATGGCCTGATGTTCGACGGGTCGTCGATCCGCGGGTTCCAGGCGATCCACGAGTCCGACATGAAGCTGATCCCGGATCCCGCCACCGCCTTCATCGATCCGTTCCGTCCGGCGAAGACGCTGGTCATGAACTTCTCCATCCGCGATCCGTTCACGAACGAGCAGTACTCCCGCGATCCGCGCAACGTCGCCGCGAAGGCGGAGGCTTACCTGAAGTCGACCGGCATCGCCGACACCGTCTTCTTCGGCCCGGAGGCCGAGTTCTACGTGTTCGACGACATCCGCTTCGAGTCCAACCAGCACGAGGCCTACTACCACATCGACTCGATCGAGGGTGCGTGGAACACCGGCCGGGTCGAGGAGGGCGGCAACCGCGGTTACAAGACCCGCTACAAGGGCGGCTACTTCCCGGTTCCCCCGGTCGATCACTTCGCCGACATCCGCGACGACATGGTGTCGACTCTGCTGTCGGTCGGCCTCCACGTGGAGCGCTCGCACCACGAGGTCGGCACCGCCGGCCAGGGCGAGATCAACTACCGGTTCAACACCCTGCAGCACGCCGCTGACGAGGTCATGCTCTTCAAGTACGTGATCAAGAACGTGGCGTGGAAGCATGGCAAGACCGCCACCTTCATGCCAAAGCCCCTCTTCGGCGACAACGGCTCGGGCATGCACTGCCACCAGTCGCTGTGGAAGGACGGCGCTCCGCTGTTCTACGACGAGAAGGGCTACGGCGGCCTCTCGGACATCGCCCGCTGGTACATCGGCGGACTGCTGGCTCACGCTCCATCGCTGCTGGCATTCACCAACCCGACCGTCAACTCCTACCACCGGCTCGTGCCGGGCTACGAGGCCCCGGTCAACCTGGTGTACTCCGCCCGCAACCGCTCGGCATGCATCCGCATCCCGGTCACTGGCAGCTCGCCGAAGGCCAAGCGCATCGAGTTCCGCGTGCCCGATCCCTCGAGCAACCCGTACCTGGCCTTCGCCGCGCAGCTGATGGCTGGTCTCGACGGCATCAAGAACAAGATCGAGCCGCTCGCCCCGGTCGACAAGGACCTCTACGAGCTCCCGCCGGACGAGCACGCTGCAATCCCGCAGGTGCCGGGTTCGCTCGATGCGGTGCTCACCGCTCTCGAGGCCGACAACGACTACCTGCAGGCCGGTGGAGTCTTCCCGATTGATCTGATCGAGACGTGGGTCGACTACAAGCGCACGAATGAAGTGGATCCCATTCGTCTGCGCCCGCATCCGCACGAGTTCGAGCTGTACTACGACATCTGAGTCTCCCTTCGCGTCGATTCGCCTCGCGCGCATGGGAAGTGGACAGCCCCCCGGTTAGCCGGGGGGCTGTTCGATGTTCAGGCCTGCGCACGAAAAGGGCGCCTGCGGAAGTGCGAGCCCGGCACCCTCGTGCCACGCCTGATCACTCGTCGATGAGACCGTAGAAGAGCCGCTCGAAGACCCGACGAGCCACCCGGGTGGTGCGCCGGTAGTCGTCCACGAGACGTCCAGCACCCTCCGCGGAGTAGCCGAGGACGAAGGCCACCGCACGAAGGTCGCGCACATCGGTGGGGACGAGGTCGCTTGCCCGACCGCGTACGAGCATGACCGCGTTTCGGATGGCCGTCGCCAGTCGCCAGGCATCGGCGAGCTGGCGGGCATCGGCGTCCGTCACCAGGCCGGCGAGCCGCGCCTCCTCCAGGGCGTCAAGCGTGCGCGTCGTGCGAAGCCGTGGGAGCTCGTGCCCGTGACGAAGCTGGATGAGCTGCACGACCCACTCGACATCGCTCAGGCCACCGCGGCCGAGCTTGGTGTGGAGGGCGGGATCCACACCGCGGGGCAGCCGCTCCGCCTCCATCCGAGCCTTGAGTCGTCGCACCTCGACGACCTCGTCGTCAGAGAGTGGGCCTCTCCATCGAATGGCATCGACCAGAGCCATGAAGTCCGCGGCCAGGCCGGCATCTCCCGCCGCGACATCCGCGCGCAGCAGCGCCTGCGACTCCCACGTCGCGGACCACCGCGCGTAGTAGGAGGCATAGGAGTCGAGGGAGCGCACCAATGGGCCCTGCCTGCCCTCGGGTCGAAGGTCGGCGTCGATGTCAAGCGGCGGATCCGCAGTCGGTGCCATGAGCAAGCGTCGCAACTCTTCGGCGATAGCGGCGGCGGCCCGCTGAGCAGCTTCCTCCTCCACACCCGGACATGCGCGGTACACGAACATCACGTCGACGTCACTGCTGAATCCCAGCTCGTGACCCCCGAACCGACCCATGGACACGACGACGAACTCCACCGTGTCATGAGGATCCGCGCTGTGCCGGATCGCGGTCAGAGCGGCCGCAAGTGATCCCGCAGCCACATCGGAGAGCGCAGTCCCGATCTCCTCGGCCGGCGGCTCGCGCAGCAAAGTCATGGCGGCTATGCGGAACAACTCGCGGCGACGCACGCCTCGGATAGCCGCCACTGCACGCTCGGCGTCCTCAGCTCGCTCGACCACCGACCCCAGTTCCAGGGCCAGGGCCTCGGGCGTACGCGGCACGAGGTCGTCATCGTCTGCCAGCAGAGTGACGGCCTCCGGAGCGCCCAGAAGAAGGTCTGTCGCGTAGCGACTCGTGCCGAGGATGGTTGCCATGCGCTCGGCAGCCACGGACTCGTCGCGCAACAGGCGCAGGTACCAGTGCGTCGCACCGAGCACGTCGCTCACCCGCCGGAAACCGAGCAGTCCAGCATCCGGATCCGGGGTGTCGGCGAACCAGCCCAGCATCACGGGAAGCAGGGTTCGCTGGATGGCGGCGCGACGGCTCACCCCCGAGGTCAGGGCCTCCAGATGGCGCAGCGCACTCGCCGGGTCGGCGTAGCCGAGAGCCTGCAGGCGCTGCTCCGCTGCCGCCGGACTCAGCCGCGCCTCTCCGGCATCCAGTCGCGCCACTGCATTGAGCAGCGGCCGATAGAACAGCTTCTCGTGCAGGCGCCGCACCTGCCGGGCGTGCCGTCGCCACTCCTGAACCAGGTCCGTCACGGGATCCTGACGGAAGCCGAGAGATCTCCCCAGCCGTCGCAGTTCGGACTCGTCATCGGGCATCGTGTGGGTGCGGCGCAGGCGATGCAGCTGGATGCGATGCTCGAGAGTTCGCAGGAATCGGTACGCCTCGGCGAGGGTTGATGCATCATCGCGGCCGACATACCCCCAAGTTGCAAGTGCCTCCAGAGCTTCCAGCGTGTTCGCGCTGCGCAGCATGACGTCACTGCGCCCGTGGACCAGCTGCAGCAGCTGAACCGAGAACTCGACATCACGCAGCCCACCGGGACCGAGCTTGAGCTCCCGCTCAGCAAGTCGAGCCGGGATGTGGCTCTCGACGCGGCGACGCATGGCCTGCGCATCCTCGACGAACGTCGGATGGTCCGCTGCACTCCAGACGAACGGGCGCACCGCATCGACGTACGCGGAGCCCAGGGCCAGATCTCCAGCCACCGGCCTGGCCTTCAGCAGGGCCTGGAACTCCCAGGTCTGCGCCCACCTGTCGTAGTAGCCCAGATGCGAGGCGACCGTGCGCACGAGCGCCCCCTGCTTGCCCTCGGGTCGAAGGTTCGGATCGACCTCCCAGATCGCTCCCTCAGGAGTCACCGCACTGCAGGCCCGCATCAGGGCACTGGCCAGACGTGTGGCGGTGCTGATCGCATGCTCCTCGTTCGCGCCATCGTCCGGCTCCGCCACGAAGATCACGTCGACATCACTGACGTAGTTCAGCTCGCCCGCCCCGCACTTGCCCATGCCGATGACGGCGAAGCGACAGATTCCCTCCTCGGACCCGACCTCCGCGCGGGCAACCGCGAGGGCGGCTTCGAGCACGGCGTCTGCGAGATCGGCGAGCCACCGCGCCACGACCTCCATGGGAGCCACACCGCTGAGGTCACGCGCCGCGATGCCCAGGAGCAGCCGACGGTAGGTGACGCGCAGGGCGTCGAGCACTCCCTCGTCGTGGCCTGACGCGATGGGCCACGGCTGCTCGGGCTGGGCACCCACGGCCCGCAGCAGCAGGACCCTGCTCGCACTGGCCAGCGGCGCATGGCTCAGGCTCTCCGCGTCCGCGAGGATCTCCCACTCCTCCGGGTGCCGCTCGAGGTACTCGCCCAGCGCCACCGACATGCCGATCACCTCGATCAACCGCCGGCGCAAGTCACCATCGGCACTCAGCGCCGATGTGAGCCGCCGGCGCTGGGGATCGTCGCAAGCCTCCAGGATTCGCACGAGGAGCAGCAGCGCCTGATCGGGGTCGGCAGCGGACGCGAGGTCGTCGATCACGTCACCATCGGAATCGGCAACGAGAAGAGGGTGCAGCGGCTGAGAATCCAGCAGCCGACGACATCGGTCGAGGTCCGCGAACCCGGCGCGGACCAGGCGTCCGGTGTCCGTGGCCAGCCGGTCGCTCATGGCTCGAGAGCGGACAACGTGCGCGCCCTCGTCCACACAAGGCCCCCCCAGGCACGGATCGCCAGACGCCACGCCTTGACGAGCTCATCGGCGCGCTCCCGCACATCCACCAGCGACTGGCTCGCAGTGGTGGCCGTCCGCGGGACCACCTCGTCAGCGCCCTCGACCCAGCGCTCGTAGAGCTCGACGTCGACCTCCGGGTGCATCTGCAGCCCGTAAGCAGTCTCGCCAAGGCGGAAGGCCTGCACTCGGCAGGCCTCGTTGGTCATGAGCAGGACCGCTCCGTCCGGCAGCTCCCGGATGTGATCGAGGTGCCACTGAACGACCGGAACGGTGTCGCCACGCTGGGGCACCGTCGCCGAGATCACTGGATCGGCCAGGCCGTCGATGGTGCGCGAGATCTCCGAGACCCCGATCTCGGTGACGTCACTGACCTCGACCCGACCACCGTTCGCTGCAGCCAGGAGCTGACCGCCAAGACACAACCCCAGTACAGGCACGCCCCGCTCGACGGCATCCCTCAGCAGCGACTTCTCTGCAACCAGCCATGGCGCGATGTCCTCATCGCCGGCCCCGATGTCGCCCCCCAGTGCGCACACAGCGTCGACGCCGTCCGGAACGGCCGAGGGCACGTCATCACCTGCTGCCGCTGCAAGCACCCGGACCTCGAGGCCGTCCTCCTCCAGCCACTCTCCGACGAGAGCCGGGGGGCACGTGACGTCGTTCTCGATGAAGAGCACGACGGGACGACGCACAACCATGGTCCGAATCTAGCGAGCCGGATCCGTTGACACCCGACCCGAGGGTCACAGGGAGGGCAGGTACCGCTGGAGCTCCCACTGCGTCACCTGACGCCGGTAGTCCTCCCACTCCGCCTGCTTGTTGCGCAGGAAGAACTCGAACACATGCTCACCGAGCGTCTCTGCCACGAGTTCTGACTTCTCCATCGCGATGATGGCCTGGTTCAGGCTGGTCGGCAGCGGGCTCATCCCCAGGGCACGACGCTCGGAGGCGGTGAGAGCCCAGACGTCATCCTCTGACCCGAGGGGCAACTCGTAGCCCTCCTCGATGCCCTTCAAACCCGCAGCCAGCAGCACGGCGAAGGCGAGGTAGGGATTGGCAGCGCTGTCGAGTGAGCGGAACTCCACGCGTGTGCTGTTGCCCTTGAGCGGCTTGTACATCGGGACGCGGATCAAGGCGGAGCGGTTGTTGTGACCCCAGCAGATCCACGCGGGTGCCTCTCCGCCACCGGCCAACCGCTTGTAGGAGTTGACCCACTGGTTCGTCACGGCGGTCAGTTCGGGTGCGTGCACGAGAAGGCCTGCGATGAAGGACCGCGCCACCTTGGACAGCTGGTACTCCGCGCCCGCCTCGAAGAACGCGTTGCGGTCGCCCTCGAACAGCGAGAGGTGGGTGTGCATGCCGGAGCCGGGCTGGTCGACGAGGGGCTTGGGCATGAATGAGGCGAACGCGCCCTGCTCGAGCGCCACCTCCTGCACGACGAGCCGGAAGGTCATCAGGTTGTCGGCTGTGGTCAGCGCATCCGCGTACCGCAGGTCGATCTCCTGCTGGCCCGGTCCACCCTCATGGTGACTGAACTCGACAGAGATTCCCATCGACTCCAGCATCGTGATGGCCTGACGACGGAAGTCGTGGGCCATTCCGTGGGGGGTGTTGTCGAAGTACCCGTAGGTGTCGACTGGAGTGGGTACCTCCCCGCCGTTCGGCTGGCCCTTGAAGAGGTAGAACTCCACCTCCGGATGCGTGTAGAAGGTGAACCCAAGATCGGCCGCCTTCGTCAGGGTGCGCTTGAGGACGAATCGCGGATCGGCGTAGGAGGGAGATCCGTCAGGCATCTGGATGTCGCAGAACAGGCGGGCCACGCCGGGGCCCTCGCTGCGCCAGGGCAGGATCGCGAAGGTCGAAGGATCGGGCTTGGCGAGCATGTCGGACTCGTAGACCCGCGTGAAGCCCTCGATGGCCGAGCCGTCGAACCCGATTCCCTCGGCGAAGGCGCCCTCGAGCTCCGCGGGGGCCACCGCCACGGACTTCAGGGTTCCGAGGACGTCCGTGAACCACAGGCGGACGAAGCGGATGTCACGCTCTTCGATGGTGCGCAGCACGAACTCAGCTTGCTTGTCCATGAACCCATAGTGGCCCTCGGCGTGTTACAACGTCGTTAACCGGGCCGGTAGTCGTCGTCAACCGGGGCGGGAAACAACTACGACGTCCCACTACCCTCATCACGTGCCCTCCGTGCGCGTTGCCCTCGCCCAGGTGAATCCCACTGTGGGCGACCTCGCCGGAAATGCGACGCTGATTCGAGCTGCCGTCGCCGAAGCGGCGAACCGGGGCGCTCGCCTGGTGCTGCTGCCGGAGATGGTGCTGACGGGCTATCCCGTCGAGGACCTCGCGCTAAGACCGTCATTCCAGCAGGCATCCCGCGAAGCCCTCGACGATCTGGCCGGTCAGCTGGCCGCGGACGGCCACGGATCCCTTACCTGCCTCATCGGCTACCTCGACCACCTCGACGATGCCGGCTCCGACCGGGTGGGCGAGCCGAGGCGGCGACCCGTCAACGCTGCCGCCGTTGTGCGTGACGGCACCGTGCAGGCGCGCTACCTGAAGCATCACCTGCCGAACTACGGAGTGTTCGACGAGGCTCGGTACTTCGTGCCCGGTGACACACCGGTGCTGCTCGACGTCGACGGAGTTCGCATCTGCCTGGCGATCTGCGAGGACCTCTGGCGCGAGGGTGGTCCGGTGCAGTGGGCGCGCGAGAACGACGCCCAGGTGCTCGCTGTGCTCAACGCCTCCCCCTACGAACAGGACAAGGACGACGTGCGCCTCGACCTCTGCCGCAGGCGCGCAGCGGAATCCGGCACGACCCTGCTGTACTGCAACCTCACAGGAGGGCAGGACGAGCTCGTCTTCGATGGCGACTCGATCGTCACCGCACCGAATGGCACCGTGATGGCCCGAGCCCCGCAGTTCGCAGAGGCTCTGCTCGTTGTCGACATCGACACCGAGAGCCCCTCCCCTACCGCCTCGGACACCTCACCTCGCCTCGAATCCACCGCGGAGGTCTACTCGGCACTCGTCATGGGCCTGCACGACTATGTGGAGAAGAACGGGTTCTCGTCCGTCATCCTCGGACTCAGCGGTGGTATCGACTCCGCCCTCGTGGCAGCCATCAGTGTCGATGCCCTCGGACGCGAGCGCGTCCACGGTGTGGCGCTGCCCAGTGTCTACTCATCGGCCCACTCCGTCGACGACGCCTACGACCTCGCCGACCGCACCGGGATCGCCATTCGCACGATCCCGATTGCCCCGATGGTGGATGCCTATCTGTCCTCCATGGAGCTCAGCGGACTGGCGGAGGAGAACCTCCAGGCCCGAGTGCGCGGGACGACCCTGATGGCCCTGTCGAACGCCGAAGGTCACCTCGTCCTGGCGACCGGCAACAAGAGTGAGCTGTCTGTCGGCTACTCCACCATCTACGGCGATGCCGTCGGCGGCTTCGCACCCATCAAGGATGTCTCGAAGACCCTGGTGTGGGAGCTGGCTCGCTGGCGAAACACCGACGCCGAGCGCCGCGGGGAAGTGCCGCCGATTCCACCGAACAGCATCTCCAAGCCACCGAGCGCCGAACTGCGCCCCGATCAGCGCGACACGGACTCCCTGCCGGAGTACGAGGACCTCGACCAGATGCTCCACCTCTACGTCCACGGCGACCGCAGCGCTGCCGATCTCGTGGCCGCGGGGTTCCCTGAGGAAACAGTGGAGCGGATCCTGCGACTGACGGACCTTGCGGAGTACAAGCGACGCCAGTACCCGCCCGGCACGAAGATCTCCCTGCGCGCCTTCGGCCGTGATCGACGGCTGCCCATCACGAACCGCTGGCGGGAGCACGCCCAGCGCGCGTGAGGCTCAGAGGTTCACGCGGGTCGGGCGCCGTCCTCATCCGCGGCACCCTCAATCGCGGTCGTACCACCGGCGATCTCCTCGGCGAACTCCTCCGAGTAGCGGGCCTCCTCCTGCTCGACTCTGCGCTGTGGCGGCGTGATCGCCGGCAGCAGGAACGCCACCAGTAGAGCGGCAATCACCACGACCGCGGCCGAGATGTACGAGGTCAGGTGGGCGGCGTTGAGGAAGGAGTCGTAGGCCGCGGACCGGAACGCATCGATGAGGGCACCTGGCATTCCTGCCTGCCCGGCCTGAGTCAGCGCCATGTCCGCTGCGACGATCGACTCCTGGGCGACGTTCAGCAGTTCAGGGTCGACGGGGACGGGTGACTGCGCAGCCGCGGAGTTCAGATTGGCCGCGTATCGCGTCGCGAGCAAGGTGCCGACCACCGCCACACCCAAAGCACCGGCCACCTGACGGACAGTGTTCTGGACCGCAGATCCCGCACCAGCGCGGGCGAGCGGCAGGACGTTCTGCATCACCGTGGAGCCCGGAGCGATGACATTGCCCAGACCGAAGCCGAACACGAAGAAGAACACCAGGACCAGCCACAACGGCGTATCAAGCTGCAGTCGGGCCAGGCCCAGAAGGGCGAAGGCGACGAGGACGAGCCCAGTCGTCATCACCGCTCGATACCCGAACCTCGCCACCATCGCAGCACTGCGCGGAGCGGCGATCAACTGCCCCACAGCGAACGGCAGGAAGCACAGGCCAGCCTCCAGGGTGCTGTAGCCGCGTAGGAGCTGCAGGTAGAACGGCAGGGAGAAGGTGATGCCCGACAGGGCGAAGAAGGACAGGCTCACGGCC
>CAIZPS010000074.1 GCA_903934925.1 uncultured bacterium
CACTATCGAGTCGGATGTCTGTCGCGCGGATGTTCGCTGACGCCGACTCGCCGAATGTGACCACACGCGCCATCGTCATGTCGGCCATCTGCCGTACGGACGCATCGTCCTCGTTGAGGATGGCGATCGAGGCAGGAGGAAGGTCGCGGACGAGCTCAGACTTGGCGCGGGAGATCGCCTCGCGCGATCCGACCACTCCGAGGTGAGCGGTTCCGACGTTGAGGACGACAGCGATGTCGGGCATCACCAGGCTCACGAGGTAGGCGATATGACCCTCGCCGCGCATACCCATCTCCAGCACGAGGTAGCGAGTCTCCGCGTCCGCACGAAGCACGGTCAGCGGAAGCCCGACCTCGGAGTTGAAGGAGCCCTTCGCGCTCACCGTCGGAGCACCTGCGGAGAGGACCCGCGCAACCAGGTCCTTGGTGCTGGTCTTGCCGCTCGAGCCCGTGATGCCCACCACGGTGCAGGTCAGGCGCTCACGGCGATACCAAGAGGCCAGCGCCCCGAGAGCCAGGGTGGGATCGTCGACCACGACGCAGGGAAGCGGCGTTCCGTCCTCTGCATGCAGGGGGCGCGCGGAGAGGATGCACCGCGCACCGGCAGCGACCGCCTCGGCCGCATAGTCATGGCCGTCCACGCGTTCGCCCGCGATCGCCACGAAGAGGTCGCCGTTCTCCACGGCACGCGAGTCGACCGACACGCCCACAAGGCCGCGAGCATCACCACCGTCCACGCCCGCGAGACTTCCGCGGGTCGCCGTCGCGATCTCCGCCGGCGTGAGGGGGATCATGGCGCTGTTCCCGTCTTGAGGGCGGTGAGGAGGACGACGGCGTCGTCGAAGTCGGTCGTCACTCCCGCGACCTCCTGACCCGTCTCGTGGCCCTTTCCCAACACGACCACCGCATCACCCGCAGCGGCGTGAGCCACCGCCATGCTGATGGCCCGGGCCCGGTCGCCCTCCTCCAGCACAGTGCTGCCCCTGCCTACCGCCACAGGCCGCGCCCCCTGAAGGATCGCCGAACGTATGGCACGAGGATCCTCCGAACGAGGATTGTCGTCGGTCACGATGACCACATCGGCGAGGCGCGCCGCGGCTGCGCCCATAAGCGGTCGCTTCGCGGAGTCTCGGTCGCCCCCGGCGCCGAGAACCGCAATGACGCGGCGCTGTGACGCCAGAGCCTCCAGCACCCGAATCACAGCATCGGGGGTGTGCGCGTAGTCGACGATTCCCACGATCGGTGAAGTGCCCTCATCGAGCACCCGATGGCCGACCACCTGCATCCGTCCGGGCACCGAGACCGCGCCGATGCCAAGCGCAGCGTCATCCGGGTTGATTCCTGCGGCCCGCAGCATCGCGAATGCGCACAGTGCGTTCGCCACGTTGAAGGCTCCCGGCACGGGCACGTGGAGCATCGAGCGCTCGCCATCAGGAGCCGTGACGGTGACAACGCTGCCCAGGCCCGTGGTCCGTGCAGCCTCCACGTGCCAGTCCGCGGTCATGTCCTGTATCGACCATGTGGCGACGGGCACGCCGGCCTCTGCCGCCAGACGGCGACCATAGTCGTCATCGACGCCCACGATGCCGAGGGCTGCATGCTCAGGAGTGAACAGGAGCGACTTCGCAGCGAAGTAGGACTCCATGTCGCCGTGGTAGTCGAGATGGTCCTGCGTCAGCTGGGTGAACCCGGCGACGTCGTACCGGATCGAGTCGACGCGATGCTCGGCGAGTGCGATGGAACTCACCTCCATGACGACGGACTGCACCCCGCGGTCACGCATTACGGCGAGCAGTGCCTGGAGATCCGGTGCTTCCGGAGTCGTGCGCACCCCCGGCAGTGCTTCATCACCGAGGTGGACGCCGAGAGTGCCGATCGTTCCGGCACTGCGACCAGCGGCACGCAGTCCGGCCTCGATCATCGCGGTGACAGTGGACTTGCCATTCGTCCCCGTGACACCGATCATCTGCAGGTCACGCGCCGGCCAGCCGTACACCGCGCCCGAGATTGTTCCGCTTGCGGCGCGTGGATCGTCGACCACGACGATCGGCACGTCGACCCCGTTGCACAGCAGTGCGCCCTCGGTATCCGTCACGATCGCCGCCGCACCGGCAGCGACAGCGTCGTTGGCGTACCGGGCCCCGTGCGTGTTCCGTCCGGGAAGAGCCAGGTACAGGTCACCGGGAATCGCGGATCGGGAGTCGAGGCTGACTCCCGTGATGGCAGTGTCCGTCGCGATCACGTCGTGCCCGACGTCGACGCAGGCTTCGCGCAGAGTCAAGGGGCGGACATGCGGTCGTATCCGATCCGCCATCGATTCGGGTCGGAGTGGCTCCGCCATGGGATCAGCCTCCCAGAGGCAGATGCGAGGCCTTCGTCCCGGTCGGAGGGATCTGCCGCGCCTGGAGGGCATAGGTCATCACCCGCTGGAAGACCGGGCCACCGAGCTCACCTCCGTAGCGACCATTGCGCGGGTTGTCGAGGAAGACGCCGACCACGAGCTGAGGATCGTCGATCGGCGCCATGCCGATGAACGAGGCGACGACGCCGCGGTAGCAGCCGCAGGTCTCGTCGAAGGCCTGCGCCGTGCCCGTCTTGCCGCCGACCCGGTAACCCGGAATTCCCGCGTTCGGCGCCGTGCCGCCTGGGCCGACGACGGTCTCGAGCATTGCCCGCACCTGTCGCGCGGTCGACGATGAGACAACGCGCGCGGGCTCCGCGGTCTCGGGTAGCTCCTCGGTGCCGTCCGCCTGCACGAACGCGTCGACAAGTCGCGGCTGCAACCGCACGCCGTCATTGGCGATGGTGGCGAACACGCTCGCCGCCTGAACCGCGTTCATGCTGAAGCCCTGTCCGAAGGCGATCGTGGGCAACGAGGTCGCCGACCACGAGTCACGCGGCAGCAGCGAGCCACTTGCCTCGCCGGGGAACACGATTCCGGTCGGCTCAGCGGTGCCGAACTTGCGCAGGTAGCGCTCGAGCTGGCGACCGCCGATGCGCTCGGCGGCGAGGATCGTGCCGATGTTGCTGGACTTCGCCATGATCCCGGCCAGGGTCAGGTTGAGCGTCCCGTGCGGGGTGTGGTCCGGGAATTCCTCCCCACCGCGCACCAGTATGGGCGGAATCTTGAACCACGAGTAGGCATCGGCTGCACCCTCGTTGACGACCGCGGCGATGGTCATGAGCTTCGCGGTCGATCCCGGCTCGAAGACCTCCGTCAGCGCGCGGTTGCCCAGCACCTTCGGATCCGCGGAACCCGGATCATTCGCATCGAACGTCGGTGCCGTGGCCATGGCGAGGATGTCGCCGGTACGTGGGTCCATCACGACGACGGTGCCGCTGTCGGACTGCGAGGCGCGCACCTGGTCGGCAATGGCCTCCTGCGCCATGTACTGGATGTCGCGATCGATGGTCAGGCGCACGTCGACACCGGGCTTGGCCTCGGTAAGTGACCGGGCTCCAGTGGGGATCGCGCGTCCGCCCGGTCCGCGCTCGTACGACATCTCTCCCGGCGTTCCGGTGAGCAGGTCCTCGTAGGCGTACTCGAGGCCGCCGAGGCCCGTGCCCTCGTCTCCCACGAAGCCGACGACGTTGGCGCCCACCTCCCCCGCGGGATAGACCCGGCGCGAGGTCGGCTCGCTGAAGATGCCCGGCAGGCGCAGCTCGTTGATCCGGTTCCATGTCTCGGGCGTCAACGACTTCGCCATGTACACGAACCTGCGATCTCCTGTGAGCCGCGGAACGAGCACCGCCGGATCGACGCCGAGGATCGGCCCGAGGGCCGTGGCGACCGCGACGGGATCGGTGACGAGGGTCTGATCAGCCGTGAGGTTGCGGGCCTCCATCGTCACAGCCAGCGGCTCGCCGTCGTTGTCGGTGATGGACCCGCGCACAGCGGGGATCTCCAGCACCCGCATGCGCTGGCCGAGGGCCTCCGACGCCAGTGCCTCGCCACGGACGGCCTGGATCTCGATGAGACGGCCGGCGAAGAGGGTGAGCAGTAGCCCGGTGACGATCAAGAGGATCGTGCCACGTTTGCGAGGGTTGGCCATCTCGATGCCGCGCGCACCCACGCCTCGACCGTAACCGCCACGGCCCCCGGAGTCCGGCCGCGAGACCGGCCGGCGCGTCGCCGGTGCGGTGCGGGTCGTCGTGCGGCTCACGGCACCGGCACCGCCACGAGACCTTCATCACTGCTGGCCGCGTCCGCCTTCGAGTCCGACTTCGCGCCCTTGTTATCGCCCTTGTTCTCGCCCTTGTTATCGCCCTTGCCACCCTTGCCGTCCCTGCCACTGGCCGCCGCCAGCTCATCGGTCACGTCGATGATCACGGCCTCCTCCCACAGGCTGTTCTCCGCGAGAGGATCGGCATTGCGGGCCGCCTCGGCGGACGCCGTCTCGTTCGCCGCCGCCTGGGCCGCGGCCTCGTTCCCGGCCGCCTGTGCGGCAGCGGCGTCGACCGCGGCGGGATCGAGCGTCGGGTCGGCGGCAACCGGGAGTCCGGCCAATGCGTTGTCGACGCCCTCGGCCGCTGTCGCATCCGCGGGAGTCAGCAATCGCGGCATGGTGGCTCGCGTTCCTGGTGCTGGCTTCGGCTTGCCGAGCACCTTGCCGGTCTCGACATCCAGGAAGACGGGGTTCTCGCTGGGGACCATGCCCATCGCGCGCGCCTGCTGCTCCAGTGCCTCCGGTGCCGCCATCGCCGCCACCGATTCCGCCAGAGCCTGCTCCTGCTGAAGCAGCGCCGTCTGCTCAGTCTTGAGCTCGCTGATGGTGAAGGCGCCCTGGGCGAGAGATGTGTTGATCAGCAGGATCGAGATCATGCCGATGGCCAGCACGCCGGTGACGACGATGGCGAAGACTCCACGGCTCGCGCGCTCCGGGCGCAGCGGCGACACCATGCGCAGGTGCGGACGCGCCGACTTGTGCGAACGCGCTCCCCTGGTGACATACTCCGTGCCCGCCGGATTGCCGGCCACCGCGACGTCACGCTCCGATGGACCGATGGACGGATCGACGGACGGATCGACGGACGGATCAACACCGGGAGCGACGGAAGGTGTGGTTGCGGGATCCGAAGAGAGCGACGAGAGGTCGTCGATGTGGTGCTTGCGCAGCGCGCTCATGCCGCCTCACCCACCTTCTCCGCGGCGCGAACGCGCACGGACGCGGCACGGGGGTTCTGCTCGATCTCCGTGACATCGGCGACTTCAGCCCCGCGTGTGAGCAGGCGCAGCCACGGCCGATACTCGTCGGGTACGACCGGCAGATCG
>CAIZPS010000075.1 GCA_903934925.1 uncultured bacterium
GCGGACCGAGATCGCGCTGGCGGCGACGCTGAGTCCCGAGCAGGTCTGCGCGGAGTACGCGAAGGCGTACTGACCACTCCCGGCGCACCACCGGCGAAGCCGGAACCGGGTGAGACGCGACTGCGCTCGCGACCGGTGACCTGACTCCACTTGCCCCTCGATGCGGCATCCGCGGCGCCTGACCGTCACGCGTGGTGGTGGGGGATCTGCCACAGAGGAACATAGCCCACGCCAATTCATGTAGTGAAGACACCAGGATCTGCTCTACCGTGAGGCCATGGGTGGTCAAGGCGGATTCTCCGATGATCGAAGGCGCGCATCCCAGCCGTCGACCAGCATGGAAGTCGAGATGACGGACATGTCATCCGTTCGGCGTCCGAGCACAAGCCTCGAGGCCGCAGGTCCAGTGGCCGCAAGCGGGGGCGACACGGCCCGACCTACGACGACGGCCCGCAGCGCGGCTGTCGCCCCCTCGACACTGCTGGACACCATGAGCGGCTTCGGGGCGGGCCTGCGTGGCGACAAGGCGTTCTCGACTGCACCCGGCCACACCGCCGGTTCCGTCGTCGGCACCGCAGCGAACCTGACGTCCAAGGCCTCCTACGTTCCGGCTGTCAGTGAGGCGCTCCTGGGCATCAACACGGGTGAGGCCGCTGAGAGTATGGGCACGGGAATGCAGGCGGCGGCCCTCATGGCGAAGGAGTCGCGGGGCGAGAAGCCCACTGATGTCGCCAGCGAAGAGCGCAAGGACTACGTCGCCGCCGACATGCAGCGAATGGTGGCGCGCAGCAAGCCGGCGGGTTCCGGTGGCAAGTTCAAGTCCGCGGCGCTCAAGGGACTGGCTGCCAAGCGTCTCGGTGACGCTGTGCAGGTGGGCGGTCACCGCGCGGCATACGAATCCACGATGGAGGAATCCGAGCAGGTCAATCAAGCCCGCTCGGAGACGAACGCGATGACCAAGGCCATGCAGGTGGCAGCGCTGCCCTTCCACGGGCTCAAGCGCTTGGGCGAGGCCGCGACCGACAGCAACCACGGCGAGGAGGATCTCCTCAAGGGCAACTACAAGACGGCCATCGCTCAATCGACCGCGACACTCGGCGCTCAGGGTGCGAAGGCGGCCCTCTCCACGGCAGGCCACGTGGCTCTGCCGGTGGTCGGGTCGGTCGCCGCCACCACGGCATTCAAGGGTGCTGGCTATGGGGCGCAGGCAGTGGGCGGACTCGGGGCAGCGGGGTTCAACGCCCTTGGCGGCAGCGCTCAGGATCAGGCCGAGGCCTACGACAAGCAGTGGGACGGCGGGAGCGAGAGCGACCGGGCCGACGGCACCGCCGAGACCCGCGCGCACGAGATGCTGCGTCGAGGTTTCCGCTCGCGCGGCCAGGCCACGGGCGAGGACGCGGTCGGCTGGGCGAAGTCGGGAGCCAAGGAGGAGGCTCCCGCGCAGGCACCTCACGAACCGGGCTTCTGGGGATGGCTCAAGGGCAAGGCCAGTGGTCTGTGGGGCTCAGGAAAGACCGCTGCCAAGCACGCCGCGTACGACAAGGCGGCAGTTCCTGCCCTTCAGGGGATGAAGGCCGCGAAGTCGGGAGCCACTGCGGCCACGAGCATCGGGGGCCGCATCAAGGACACCTTGAGCTCGTGGTGGAAGTCCCTCACCGGCGCCAAGGACAAGCGGCCCGCGGAGGATGAGGGCATAGAGATGACGTCGAGGTAGGCGACGCCTACGACGCCGCGCGGCTCCTGGGGGAGGGCGGGCATGTCCGCCATCGTAGGTGACCGGATCGCTGCCGTCGGCCGTTCAGGAGGTCGGGGGGAGCCCCAGTGCCACGTAGTCCTGATGCCACAGCGTCTCCAGGAAGACGAGGACGACAGTGCGGACCTCGTCGCGGTCCTCACCCGGTGCGACGGTCATGTCCGCGATGGCGCCCAACGTGCGTTGGCCGTCGATCAGGCTGGCAATCCTCGGATAGGTGCCGGTCAGGGTCTCGCGCCAGCCCGGCTTCACGAGGGTGTCGCCTTCCACGCCGCAGTGGTGCCGGTAGCTCGGGATGTACTTGCTCGCCCGATCCGAACGCAGGTCGATGCGGTAGCGGTCCACGGGGCGTTCCGGACGGCAGGCGAGGAGGAAGTGACAGGCGTTCGTCGTGGTGATCCGCTCCATCACCGACCATCGTGTGCGATCCGGCAGATCGCTCACAGCCGACAGAAAGGTGCTGCCCGGCACTCGGACGGGCTCGTACGACGACTTCAGCAACCAGTCCTGGAACACCAGGCCGGACTGCTCGACGAGGTCGATGCACTCATCGACGGTGTAGTTGCGCGCACGGCCATGGAGGAAGGTGTCGACAAGTCCAGCGTCGAATGCAAGGTCTGGTGCGATGGACAGGTAGCTGCGCACCGGATGCTGCGGAGGCAGCACGGCCAGGGCATCTCGGACGATCGCGACGCCGTGCTCGTCCTGGACCAGGGCCAGATCGTCGAACACCGACTCCATGACCTCGACACCCAGGCGTCCGTAGCGGGCATACAGCATCAGGGCGACGACCCCCTCGGGGCGCAGGCAGGCGGCCAGGGCGTTCATCCCTGCCTGCGGATCGGCGAGGTGGTGCAGCACACCCGTGGAGACGATCAGGTCGAAGTCGCGATCGAGTGCTGCGACATTCTCGATGGCCAGGTGGTGGAGCTCGAGGTTGCGCAGCCCGAACCGCTCCTTGAGTACGCGGTGATGCGCGAGTGACGCCTCGCTCACATCGATGGCCACGATGGTTGCGGCGGGATTGGTGTGGGCGAGGACGGCTGCCTGGTGGGTGCCGCAACCCGCGACCAGGATCTGCAGGTCCGGCCGGTAGGGACGATCGGGCCACATCAGCCGGTGGGCGTGGCTGGGGTCGAACCACTGCCAACTGTGCTTGAGCCATGCCGGGATGTCCTCGATCGGCTCGGGGTACACCCATCGCTCGTACTGCTCGGCGACGACGTCGCGGCGTGGATCCCCGCTCATCAGCGGATCTCGTCGTCGCTGGCCCTGCGGTACACCAGCCATCGCATCTCGATGGGCTGCTCCGCCCGACCGAGTGCGAACACGTCCTGGCCGAGCACCCAGCCCTCGTACCACCCCGTCGGGGGCCACGACTCCGGGGGCAGGTGCGCGTGCTCGTAGTCGTACACGCCCGTCACGTCGACCAGTTCGAGGGGCAGGCCGTCCGAAGCCGCGTCGACCTCGTCCTGGGTGAACATCGACGAGAAGGTCTGCTGTCCCATCTGCCGTGCTGCATCGCCGGGTTCGAAGCTCGCCCTGGCGACGAACATGTTGACGACGAGGTGTCCGCCGACGAACAGGCACGAGACGGCGAGCTCGAACAGCCGCCGCAGATCCTCCGGGGAACGAAAGTCCGTCACGACCTCTGAGACGACAACGAGCCCGTAGTCGCCAGGAAGGTAGTCGTGTGCGGTGAACAGGTCGCGCTGGATCACGCGAATCCCGAGCGACTCTGCGCGTGCCTGCTCTCGCAGCACATCGGCGAAGCTTCCGCTCAGCTCGAGGGCATCGACCGGATGGCCGCGTCGGGCCAGCGCCAGGCTGTTGCGCCCTGTCCCCGCGCCGATGTCCAGCACAGGACAGGCCTTCGGATCCGGGTACTCCCCGGCGAGCGCCCATACCCGGGCATCGGGTTCGGACCCGAAGTAGGGGGGCTGTCGCGTGGCGACCCACGCGTCGTACGTGCTCGCGATGCTGGTCCACTCAGGACGCACGTGGTAGTTGACGAGGGTGCCCACCGGAGTGTCGTAGGTGATGACGATGGATGAACGCGGAGAGCCGGCGAAGGCCTGGTCGAGCTGGTCGCGGAGGGTGTCACGCAGCTGCCTGCGCTGCTCATCGTCGAAGTCGACGCTGAGCGCCGCGAAGGTGGACAGGCACAGGGTCACGTAGTCCTCGAGCATGGCAGGTACAGCAGGCAGGGTGATCGAGCCCTGCACCACCGCCCGACGATGCAGCGTCCGGGTCAGGGCGTGGTCGATGTCCGCGCGTCCGGTCCCGTCCGAGAACTCATTCATGTGGCATGAATACACGACGGCAGGGGGTTCGGGCCAACCGCCATGGCCGCGGGCACCATCTTGGCCGGAGTGATAGTCGCGGCTCCCTCCGCCAGCGCGGCCCCACCCTGCCCCGCTGGAGACGTCATCAACGGCTCGCAGGCCGTTTGGGGCGGCGGCTGAGATGTGCGCCCTCAGCTTGCCCTGATCGCTGCCGTTCACGTGCGTGCCAGAGGCAGACTGCTGCATGGATGGCTACACAGTTGCGACTGGCAGCCACTGTTGAGAGGAGAGCGCGCCCGGAGGGACTCGAACCCCCAACCGACCGGGTAGAAACCGGTTGCTCTATCCATTGAGCTACGGGCGCAGAGCCCTGAGTATTCCAGCCCGGTGGCAGGATGGGGTGCGTGGCTTCCGGTGCTGAACGCGACGATCCCTGGTCCGGTGATGCCGCAGTCTTTCGGGCCGAGAACCTGGCGAACTGGAGCGAGCGGGCAGTGCTCCACGCCCGCTCTTCGGATTACGGCACGCGGGAGCTGATCGGCGACCCGCAGGAGATCAGCGACGTCGTGCGGTTCGACCTTCCGCTGCTCGGCGACATCTCCGGCCTGAGGGTGCTTCATCTGCAGTGTCACATCGGCACCGACACCGTCTCGCTGGCGCGATTGGGGGCCACGGTCACGGGTCTGGACTTCTCTGCGGCGGCCGTGGTCGAGGGTCGTGCACTGGCTGCGAAGTGCGGGGTCGACGTCCGATTCGTCGAAGGCGACGCCTATGAGGCTGTGCGCCTGCTCGGGGAAGGCTCCTTCGACCTCGTCTACACGGGGATCGGCGCGCTGTGCTGGCTGCCGCGCATCGACCTGTGGGCGGATGTGGTGAGTTCGCTGCTTGCTCCGGGTGGTCGACTCTTCCTCAGGGAGGGGCACCCGATGCTGTGGGCCCTCGACGAGAACGTGCCGGACGCACTCGTCGTTCGGTACCCCTACTTCGAGACCCCTGACCCACTGTCACTGGACGAACCCGAGTCGTATGTCTCGACGGAGCGGCCCCTGAACGCCTCCATGTCGCACTCCTGGAATCACGGACTGGGCGAGACGGTGACCGCCCTGCATGAGGCGGGCATGCGCATCACGACTCTCGTGGAGCACGACAGCGTCCCGTGGGATGCGCTGCCCGGTCACATGGTTCAGGAGGAGATCGGTGAGTGGCGGCTGCGCGAGGGGCGCGAGCGGCTGCCTTTGACGTACACGCTGGTAGCGGTGCGACAAGCACCGGCCTAGGCTCTGGGGTAGGTCCGGACCAAGGTGGTCACGTCTTCATACGCGGGAGTAGCCATGGGAGAGCAGAGTGGATCTGATCACGGTGCACGTGATCAGGAGGTGCCGGACGCCGAGTCCGACGAGCTGACCGACGATCAGGTCGACGGTGTCTCGGGAGGCGTGATGCCCATCATCGGTGCCGGTGGCAACGGCGGTGCCGGCGGTCTGCTGGGCAGCGGCGGCAAAGGTGGTGCTGGCGGCAACGGTGGTGCTGGCGGCGCAGGAGTAATCGGCGTAACGCATCAGTGAAGCTCGGGCACCAGCAGACCGTCTTGCGCCACGTGAAGCCTTGGTCAGCCCACCGGCAGCGATGACGACTGTCGGCGGGGAATGAGCAGCACGGCGACTGCCGCGAGCACGGCCAGTCCTCCGGCCAGGAACCACGCGGTGGCGTAGTCGCCTGCGGAGTCGCGAATCACGCCCGTCACGGTCGCGGCCACTGCCGCGCCGACCATATGAGCGGCGAAGACCCAGCCGAAGACGATGGGTCCGCGCTCGCGTCCGTAGAACCGCGTGCACAGGATGACGGTGGGAGGGACGGTGGCGACCCAGTCCAGCCCGAACAGCACCATGATGACGAGGAGCGGCGGATCGATGTCCGGGCCGAGAAGCAGCGGCAGTCCGAGCAGGGCAACGCCGCGAAGCCCGTAGTAGATCGCCAGGAGCACCCGAGGGTCGAATCGATCGGTGAGCCAGCCTGAGCCGATGGTGCCGATGAGGTCGAAGATCCCGACGACCGCGAGCAGACCGGCTGCGGCGGTCGCCCCCATGCCGTGGTCGTGGGCGGCGGGAATGAAGTGCGTGCTGATGATTCCGTTCGTCGTCCATCCGCAGACGAAGAACGTGCCGGCGAGCAGCCAGAAGGTCCGCGATCTCATGCCGGCGAGCAGACCGTCGATGGCCAGCCGTGCCGCGGCCCAGCCGCTGTGGGTCGCGTTCTGCTCCTGCTCCTCGGCCGTCTCCGATCCGGACGCACCATAAGGCCGCAGGCCCACTGCTGACGGACGGTCCTGAAGCACGACCCACACGAGCGGAATGAGTGCCGCCGCAAGGAGGGTGACGATCAGCGAGGCCGTGCGCCAGCCGGCGATCTCGATCGTGCGGGTGATGAGGGGCAGGAAGACCAATTGCCCCGTTGCCCAGGCAGCACCGAAGAGACCCATCACCAGGCCGCGTCGCGCGGTGAACCAGCGGTTCGCCACGAGTGCTCCGAAGACGAGCGCGGTCGACCCGACGCCCAGTCCGACGAGCACGCCCCAGAGGATCACGAGCTGCCACGAGGCATTCATCACGAGCGTGAGACCTGTGCCGGTGGCGATGAGTGCAAGGGCGGCCACCGCGACCTGTCTAATCCCGAACCGCTCCATCAGTGCCGCCGCGAAGGGAGCCGTCACCCCGTACAGGACGAGGTTCACCGAGACCGCCAGGGAGATGGCGGACTTCGTCCAGCCGAACTCCTCTTCGAAGGGAAGGACCATGACGCCCATGGACGACCGGAACGCCGCGGATGCCAGGAGCACGAGGAACGTGACTCCGGCCACGATCCAGGCTCGGTGCACTCGGACGCCCACGCCCTCACCCTAGGGAAGGGTGCTTGGCCCGCTGTGCGTCCACAGCCATGAGGTGTCGTGTCACTCGTCCCCAGCCAGGCCCATGGGTCTGCCACCGCGGCGACGACGGCGTCAGCGTTGGCTCCAGCCGGGCCAGACCCGGGTTCTCTCCGGAGCGCAGATGAACGACATCGACATCACCATCATCGGCAACGTCGCATCCGACGTGAGCCTGAACTTCACCAAGGGGGGAGTGTCTGTTGCACACTTCCGCGTGGCTGCCGGCACCCGCCGATTCGACCGGCAGTCCGAGCGCTGGACGGACGGCGACACCCACTTCTTCTCGATCTCCTGCTTCCGCGATCTCGCGCACAACGTCGTCGCGTCCGTCACCAAGGGGCAGCCGATCATCGTCCGCGGGCGGCTGCGCAGTCGCGAATCGATCCGCGAGTGTGGCGAGCACATGCACACGTTCCGCTACTACGACGTCGAGGCGTCGGTCGTGGGTCACGACCTCTCGCGCGGAAACGCCTCCTTCACGCGGGTCAAGCGTGCCGCCGTCATCGAGAACGAGACCCGCTACCTCGCGGACTCGATGGCAGAGGCCGGCATTGCGGAGGAGGACGAGGCTCGGGCACTGGCTTCGCGGCTGCTCGGGCGGGGTGCCGACAGCGAGCTCGACGGCGCCGACGATCCGGATGACCTCGACGATGACGAGGTCGTCGACCCGCAGACCGGGGAGATCATCGAGCGGGTGCGACTGTGAGTCGGGGGGCCTAGTGCATGCATAATGCAGGCATGCCCAACGTCACCATCCGCCACGTTCCTGACGACGTGCACGCCGCCCTGGTCGCCCGGGCCGAGGAGGCCGGGCAGTCCCTTCAGGCCTACCTGCAGGGGCTGCTCGCCTCCGCGGCCGCCCGACCGCCCGTCCGGCAGTTCGCGGCCGAGCTCGTCCAGGCGGCCCGGCAGCGAGAACTCGCAGGATCAGGGATCGGCCCCGACGCGGACGCCGTGGCCCTGATCCGCCAGGGACGCGACCTTGCGGGCCGCGGGTGAGCGCCACGGCTGTGGTGGACGCGTCCGTCGTCGTCGATGCGCTCGTCGGCCGCGGCCCACGCGGGGTGGTTGCCGCGAGCGCCCTCGCCGAGTTCGACTCCCTGGCCGCCCCGCACCTCCTCGATGTCGAGTGCATCAGCGCCTGGTGGGGGTTCGTGCGAGGGGGATTCCTGACTCACGACGAGATCGGCCCGGTCGTGCGCCGACTGGTGGCGGCCCCCATCGATCGCCTGCCCACATGGCCGATGGGCGAGCGTGTCGCGGAACTGGCGGGCACCCTCACCGCGTACGACGCCGCCTACGTCGCACTCGCCGAACTGCTTGACGCCCCGCTCCTCACCGCCGACGCCCGTCTGACCCGCACCCGCGGGGGGCGCTGCGAGGTGAGGGTCGTGGGTCGCTGAGCCCCGACTAGGCTCCCGCTCATGGCCGAGTTCATCTACACCCTCCGCAAGGCACGCAAGGCGCACGGCGACAAGGTCGTCCTCGACGACGTCACTCTCGCCTTTCTCCCCGGGGCCAAGATCGGCGTGGTGGGGCCGAACGGCGCCGGCAAGTCCAGCCTGCTCAAGGTCATGGCCGGCATCGACGACGTCTCCAACGGCGAGGCGATGCTGCACGAGGGCTACACCGTCGGCATCCTCATGCAGGAGCCGAACCTCGACGAGACGAAGACGGTGCTCGAGAATGTGCAGCTCGGCGTGGCTGAGACCAAGGGCATGATCGACCGCTTCAACGAGATCTCCGCCGCCCTCACCGAGCCCGATGCCGACTACGACACCCTGCTGGAGGAGATGGGCAAGCTCCAGGAGGCGATCGACCACCGCAATGCGTGGGATCTCGACGCGCAGCTCGAGCAGGCCATGGACGCACTGCGCTGCCCGGCACCGGATGCCGACGTCTCCGTGCTCTCCGGCGGCGAGAAGCGCCGCGTGGCCCTATGCAAGCTGCTGCTCGAGCAGCCTGACCTGCTCCTGCTCGACGAGCCCACGAACCACCTCGATGCCGAGAGCGTCAACTGGCTCGAGCAGCACCTCGAGAAGTACCCCGGCACCGTCGTCGCGATCACGCACGATCGCTACTTCCTCGACAACGTCGCCCAGTGGATCCTCGAGCTCGATCGTGGGCACGCCTACCCCTACGAGGGCAACTACTCCACCTACCTCGAGACGAAGGCCTCGCGACTGAAGGTCGAGGGGCAGAAGGACGCCAAGCTCAAGAGGCGACTCGAGGGAGAGCTCGAGTGGGTCCGCTCGAACGCGAAGGCGCGCCAGACCAAGAGCCGGTCCCGCCTCGAGCGCTACGAGGAGATGGCAGCTGAGGCGGACAAGACCCGCAAGCTCGACATGGAGGAGATCCAGATCCCGCCGGGCCCGCGCCTGGGCAACGTGGTCGTCGAGGCCAACAATCTGACGAAGGCGTTCGGTGATCGCATTCTCATCGACAACCTGTCGTTCACTCTTCCGCGCAACGGCATCGTCGGCGTGATCGGCCCCAACGGTGTCGGCAAGACCACCCTGTTCACGATGCTCGTCGCGGCGGCCGAGGGCATCACCGGCGACGGCGACAATGGCGACATCCTGCCGACGAGCGGCGAGATCAAGGTCGGCGACACCGTCACGCTGTCCTACGTCGACCAGAGTCGAGCGGGGCTCGACCCGACCAAGAACGTCTGGGAGGTCGTGTCCGACGGGCTCGACTGGATCAACGTCGGCAAGGTCGAGATGCCGTCCCGCGCATACGTCTCGGCGTTCGGATTCAAGGGGCCCGATCAGCAGAAGCCGGCCAAGGTCCTGTCGGGCGGCGAGCGCAACCGACTCAATCTCGCTCTGACCCTGAAGATGGGCGGCAACCTGCTGCTGCTCGACGAGCCGACCAACGACCTCGACGTCGAGACCCTCGGCTCACTGGAGAACGCGCTGCTGGAGTTCCCGGGCTGCGCCGTGATCACGTCGCACGACCGCTGGTTCCTCGACCGCATCGCCACCCACATCCTCGCCTACGAGGGTGACTCCCAGTGGTTCTGGTTCGAGGGCAACTTCGAGTCATACGAGAAGAACAAGGTCGAGCGTCTCGGCGCCGACGCCGCGCGCCCGCACCGGGCCACGTACCGCAAGCTGACCCGCGGCTAGTGACTGAGCCCATGACCGGCGTGCGTCGAGTACCCGTCCAGCGCCGGTTCAGCGACCTCGACCCTCTGGGCCACGTCAACAACGTCGCGTTCCACGACTACCTGCAGGAGGCGCGGGTCGGTCTGCAACTGGACCTCCGCCTTATCCATGGCGGCGGCTTCGACCAGGTCGTCGTGAAGCAGGAGATCGCGCACCGCAAGCCGCTGTCGTACTCGTCGGAGCCGGTCATCGTCGAGATCTGGGTGTCGCGCCTCGGCAACTCCTCCTACACCCTGGGCTACCGGATCATCGACGAGCTCGGCGACGTCTCGGCCGAGGCATCCACCGTCATGGCTGTCGTGGACCCGGAGACAGGCCGTCCGGTGCGCATGTCAGACGAGCTGCGCGCGATTCTCGAGAACGCACGATTTGCGACGGCCACCCCGCCCCCCCAGACTTGAGGGGTGACAATCCTCCTGGGTGATGCCGAGGCGAGAGTCCTCGAGGGTTTCTCCCGACGACAGCTCACCTGGGATGCGAATCAGGCCGCCCGCGTCGTCACGACCGCCCGAGCGCTGGGGGTCTTCACCGCCCCTCCTCTGGGCGTGCTGGTGTTCTTCGCCGTGCCCACGGCCGAGCCCGTCTCCGAGGGCGACCCCAAGGACGTCCTCGTCCCCCTGTCCTCTCTGGCCGACCTCATCCGGGCTGACGGCACGACCGGGATGGACCTCGACTCCCTGCCCCGGGCCTTCGTGCCCCCCGGAGCGGCCCCGAATCTCCATCACCTGCCCCCCACCGAGGGCTGGCAGATGCCGATCCACGGACTATCCGGCGACCTGATCCCCGGGCTGGACGAGGCGACGGTGGAGTTCAACGCGCGGTCTGTCGGACTTCCGCCGAAGGCCCAGGAGAACGTGGCGAACGAGATCTGGGATCGCCCGGCCTTCGCAGGACTGCCCATGCGCGTGCTGCACGCGGCTCATCGCCTCGGCATGATCTCCAACGACC
>CAIZPS010000076.1 GCA_903934925.1 uncultured bacterium
CTGGACCTGCTGGTCGACGAGGCTGAGCTGGAGGCGCGCCGGGCGGCTTTCGCCCCTCTGCCGCCCCGCTACACCCGGGGTGTCCTGGCCAAGTACGCCAAGCTGGTCGGCTCGGCCTCCCGCGGCGCGGTCTGCGACTGACGGGTGCCCGGCGGCGCGGACCGCGGAGGGGGATGGCGCGGACCGCGGAGGGGGATGGCGCGGACCGCGGAGGGGGATGGCGCGGACCGCGGAGGGGGATGGCGCGGACCGCGGAGGGGGATCGGGTGACGGATTGGCCCGGAGTGGAGTAGGCTCCCCCCATGGCACAGAGTCTCGTAGTTATTGAGCGCGCGGGCTGACGCAACCGTCAACCGGCGCGCTGCCCTCCGTCACCCACCTGGGTCGGGGGGTTTTTCATTGCAGTCGAGGAAATGCAGGTGAGGAGATGAGGCAGACCGATGAGTGAGCAGATCTCAGGGGCTGAGAGCCTGGTCCGGTCCCTGGAGGCGCAGGGCGTCACTGATGTCTTCGGCATCCCCGGTGGGGCCATTCTTCCCCTGTACGACCCGCTGTTCGACTCGTCCATCCGGCACATCCTGGTCCGTCACGAGCAGGGCGCCGGCCACGCTGCCGAGGGCTACGCAGCGGCCTCGGGCCGGGTCGGGGTCTGCATGGCCACGAGCGGGCCGGGCGCGACGAACCTCGTGACGCCCCTGGCCGATGCCAACATGGACTCCGTTCCGATGGTCGCGATCACCGGGCAGGTGCCAAGTGGCGCCATCGGCACCGACGCCTTCCAGGAGGCGGATATCCGCGGCATCACCATGCCCATCACCAAGCACAGCTTCCTGGTGACCAACCCGGACGACATCCCTCGGGCGATCGCGGAGGCCTTCCACATCGCCAGCACCGGTCGTCCTGGACCGGTGCTCGTCGACGTGTCGAAGGACGCTCTCCAGGCTCAGACGACGTTCACGTGGCCGGTCCAGATGGATCTGCCGGGCTACCACCCGGTCACCCGTCCGCACTCGAAGCAGGTGCGGGAGGCGGCCCGCATGATCCTGGCGGCGCGTCAGCCGGTGCTGTACGTCGGCGGAGGCGTCATCCGTGCAGGGGCGTCGGCGCCCTTGCGGCGACTGGCCGAGGTCACCGGGATCCCCGTCATCACGACCCTCATGGCGCGTGGGGCCTTCCCTGACTCCCATCCTCAGCACCTGGGCATGCCGGGCATGCACGGCACGGTCGCCGCCGTCGGTGCCCTCCAGAAGTCCGACCTGCTCATCACGCTCGGCGCACGTTTCGACGACCGTGTCACGGGCAAGCTGTCGACCTTCGCGCCTGGTGCCGCCGTCATTCATGCCGACATCGATCCGGCGGAGATCGGCAAGAACCGCGTTGCCGATGTCCCGATCGTGGGCGATCTCGCCGAGACTCTGCCGGAGCTCATCGCCGCGATCGAGGCCGAGCAAGCGGCCGGAGCGGTGGGCGACTACGAGGGCTGGTGGGCGTTGCTCAACCGCATGCGCGAGACCTACCCGCTGGGCTACGACACCTTCGACGACGGATCGCTCGCACCCCAGTACGTCATCCAGCGTCTTGGACTGATCAGCGGCCCAGAGACGATCTTCGCCGCCGGCGTCGGGCAGCATCAGATGTGGGCCGCCCAGTTCATCAACTATGAGTATCCGAACACCTGGCTGAACTCCGGGGGACTGGGCACCATGGGCTACGCAGTGCCGGCGGCCATGGGGGCGAAGGTCGCTCGGCCCGACGCCACCGTCTGGGCGGTCGATGGCGACGGCTGCTTCCAGATGACCAACCAGGAGTTGGCGACCTGCACCATCAACGACATCCCGATCAAGGTGGCGCTGATCAACAACGGCAACCTCGGCATGGTTCGCCAGTGGCAGACCCTGTTCTACAACGAGCGCTACTCCAACACGAACCTGGAGTCGTTCCGCATCCCGGACTTCGTCAAGTTGGCCGACGCTTACGGGTGCTACGGGCTGCGCTGCGAGTCTCCTGAGCAGGTTGACGCCGTGATCGAGAAGGCCATGGCCATCGACGATGCACCCGTGGTCATCGACTTCGTCGTGCACAAGGACGCCATGGTCTGGCCCATGGTGGCGGCCGGGACGAGCAATGACGACATCATGGTGGCCCGAGAGATGGCGCCCGACTGGAGCGGAGAGGAAGACTGATGCCACAGCACACCCTGTCCGTGCTCGTCGAGGACAAGCCTGGCGTGCTGGCTCGCGTGGCCGGCCTGTTCTCCCGTCGCGGGTTCAACATCGAGTCACTGGCGGTCGGCCCGACTGAGCTTCCCGAGATCTCGCGCATCACGATCCGCGTGCATGTCGAGGGCGCCGCGCTCGAGCAGGTCACCAAGCAGCTGAACAAGCTCGTCAACGTGATCAAGATCGTGGAGCTCGACCCGGCTGCATCGGTGCAGCGGGAGATCCTCCTGGTCAAGGTGCGCTCGGACCTTGAGTCCCGGTCGCACATTCTCGAAACCGCCCAGCTCTTCCGGGCCAAGGTCGTCGACGTCTCACCGGAGTCCGTCACCATCGAGGCGACGGGCAAGGTCGACAAGCTGCAGGCCCTGATGAAGGTCCTCGAGCCCTTCGGGATTAAGGAGCTCGTCAAGTCGGGCGTGGTGGCGGTCGGGCGGGGCCCGAGATCCATCAGCGACCGGGCACTGCGGGCGGCCGACCGGCCGGCCTGACGAGCAAGCCCACCCGATAGCCTTCCCCCCGCATCCACGACCGACGAAGGAGCCCCCGTGGCCGAGCTGTTCTACGACGACGACGCAGACCTGTCCATCATCCAGAATCGCGTGGTCGCGATCATGGGCTTCGGCAGTCAGGGCCATGCGCATGCCTTGTCCCTGCGTGACTCGGGCGTCGACGTCCGGGTGGGCCTGGCCGAGGGCTCCAAGAGCCGGGCCAAGGCGGAGGAGGCGGGTCTTCGCGTCGTCGATCCGGCCACGGCAGCCGCTGAGGCCGACGTCATCATGATTCTCGTACCGGACCCGGTACAGGAGCTGCTCTACAAGGACGCCATCGAGGCGAACCTGCAGGAGGGCGATGCGCTGTTCTTCGCGCACGGCTTCAACATCCGCTTCGGCTACATCACGCCCCCGGCCTTCGTCGATGTGTGCATGGTGGCTCCCAAGGGCCCGGGGCATCTGGTGCGTCGGGAGTACGTCGCGGGCCGTGGAGTGCCGGCCATCGTTGCGGTCGAGCAGGACGCCACGGGCGAGGCGTGGCCGCTGGCCCTGTCCTACGCCAAGGCCATCGGTGCCCTGCGCGCGGGAGGCATCAAGACCACCTTCACCGAGGAGACCGAGACCGACCTCTTCGGCGAGCAGGCTGTGCTGTGCGGCGGCGCGTCGCAGCTGGTCATGTACGGCTTCGAGACCCTCGTCGAGGCGGGCTACCAGCCCGAGGTGGCCTACTTCGAGTGCCTGCACGAGCTCAAGCTCATCGTCGACCTCATGTATGAGGGCGGCATCGCGAAGCAGCGCTGGAGCGTCTCCGACACCGCGGAGTACGGCGACTACGTCTCCGGCCCCCGCGTGATCGACCCCCGGGTCAAGGAGAACATGAAGGCCGTGCTCGCGGATGTCCAGAACGGCGCTTTCGCCAAGCGCTTCATCGACGATCAGCGATCCGGCGCGAAGGAGTTCAAGGAGCTTCGCGCCAAGGCTGAGGCCCATCCGATCGAGAAGGTTGGGCGTGAGCTGCGCGGCCTCATGAGCTGGGTCGACAACAAGGGTGACGACTACGTCGAGGGAACTGCCGCGCGCTGACCTCCGAGCGGTCCCACAATGTCCGCATGACCACCGGCCGCAGGACCGACACCAAGGTGTGTCAGTCCTGCGGCCGAGTCATGACGTGGCGAAAGTCGTGGGAACGCAACTGGGACGAGATCCGGTACTGCTCGGACGCATGTCGTCGACGTCGGGTCACGGACGTTGACCAGCGTCTGGAGGACGTAGTGCTCGAACTCCTTCGGGGGCGACCGGCTGGGGCCACGATCTGTCCGAGTGAGGCGGCCCGCATCGTCGGTGGCGCCGAGGAGGGCCAGTGGCGCCCGCTCATGGAGCCGACTCGACGTGCGGCGAGGCGGCTCGTGGATCGCGGCCTCGTCGAGATCACCCAGGGCGGTCGGGTGGTCGACCCGTCATCGGCCAGGGGGCCGATCCGCATCCGGCTGGCACTGCCGTGAGACGACTGCCGGACATCCCCGCGAGTCCCTCGGAGGTGCTGGCCTGGGTGGGTGACCACCTCGACGGGCTCGCGACCGGCCCCGTGCTCGCCTCCGACATCCGTGGTGGGCAGCAGGCGGCGGACACTGCACTCGCCTCGTTCGACGTCGCGGGATACGCCCGGACCCGCAATGAGGTGTGGCCCGTCGGCAGGCGAGGTGCATCGGGCCTCTCGCCCTACATCCGCCATGGGCTGCTCGACCTGCCCCGCGTGTGGCGTCACGTGGGTGCAGGACCCACTGACGACGTCCTGCGGTTCCGCGACGAACTGCTGTGGCAGGAGTACGCCCGGCACGTGTACGCGCGTCTCGGGGACGCCACGAGGCGATCACTGAGGTTCTCGGTGCCTGAGCATCTGACCCGGACCGACAATCCCTGGCTGTCCGAAGCGGCCTGCCTCTCCGCGGGCTGGACCGAACTGACCGAGCGCGGGTGGCTGCCCAACCAGGTGCGCATGTGGCTGGCCTCTCACTGGACCGTGCGCGAGGAGCATGGCTGGAGAGACGGGGAGGACCTGTTCTTCCGGCACCTGCTCGACGGCTCACGGGCGGCCAACCGCGTGGGCTGGCAGTGGACGGTGGGAGCCCTCACCGGCAAGCCCTACGGGTTCAGCCGCTGGCAGGTGACGAAGCGGGCGCCGACCCTGTGCGCCACCTGCCCACTCGAGACGTGCTGTCCGATCGGGGAGTGGCCGGAGCAGGAGGAACTCTCGCCGAGAGCTGCCGTCGACTCCCGCGTGCGTCGGGATCCGGATGTCGAGCACACGGCGGGACCTTCTTCAGACGTGGTGTCTGGACGTCCCGACGCCGTGTGGATCACGGCCGAGAGCCTCGGCGACGACGATCCTGCGCTCGCGCACTGGCCGGACCTCCCGGCAGTGTTCGTCTTCGACGAGCCCCTGCTGCGCCGGCTGCGGCTCTCCACGAAGCGCCTGGCCTTCCTCGCGGAGACCCTCGCGGACATCGCAACGCGGCGCGAGGTGGAGGTGTGGCTCGGTGATCCGGTGCGCGTGCTCACTGACCGTCGCCTTGCGGCTACGTTCACGCCTGTGCCGGGGTGGCGGACACGGTCTCAGCAGCTGGACATCGTGGCCCTGCATCCCTGGCGGTGGCTCGTGCGACCGCACTCGGGGCCGGTGACCTCGTTCACCGCCTGGAGTCGCTCCAGCGGCGGCATTCGCGGTTGATGCGAACGTCGATAGACTCGCCCGCGTGACCAAGCCCCGCGTGCTCATCGCCGAAGAACTGTCCCCCGCCACGGTCGAGGCTCTCGGCCCCGACTTCGAGATCGTCGAGTGCGACGGCGCCGATCGGTCGGCCCTGCTGCCGGCCATTGCGGATGTCGACGCGATCCTCGTGCGCTCGGCCACGCAGGTGGATGCTGAGGCGATCGCGGCCGCGAAGAGCCTGAAGGTCATCGCACGCGCCGGGGTTGGTCTTGACAACGTCGATATCAAGGCGGCCACCCAGGCCGGTGTCATGGTCGTGAATGCGCCCACCTCCAACATTGTCAGCGCCGCGGAACTCGCGGTGGCTCTGCTGCTCGCCTCCGCCCGCAACGTGGTGCCGGCGAGCTCGGCGCTGCGCAATGGTGAGTGGAAGCGCTCCAAGTACACCGGCGTCGAGGTTGCCGACAAGACGGTTGGCGTTGTCGGCCTTGGCCGGATCGGCATTCTCGTGGCCCAGCGCCTCAGCGCCTTCGGCGTCAGGCTCATCGCCTACGACCCCTACGTGCAGCCCGCCCGCGCGGCTCAGCTCGGGGTCCGCATGGTGACGCTGGACGAGTTGCTGGCGGAGTCTGACTTCATCACGGTGCACCTGCCCAAGACTCCGGAGACAGTCGGGCTCATCGGCGATGCTGAACTGCACAAGGTCAAGCCCACCGTCCACATTGTCAATGCCGCGCGCGGTGGCATCATCGATGAGGACGCTCTCTACCGGGCCCTGGTCGACGGCCGGGTGGCGGGAGCCGGACTCGACGTCTACGCCAAGGAACCCTGCACCGACTCGCCCCTGTTCTCGCTCGAGCAGGTGGTGGGTCTGCCTCACCTGGGTGCGTCCACCGACGAGGCTCAGGAGAAGGCCGGTATCGCCGTGGCGAAGTCCGTGCGGCTTGCGCTGTCGGGGGAGCTCGTCCCCGATGCCGTCAACGTTCAGGGCGGGCAGCTGGACGACGTCATCAAGCCGCTACTTCCGCTCGCCGAGCAGATCGGGTCCATTGCCTGCTCACTGGCCGACGGTGCTGTGGAGCGAGTCGATGTGCTGGCGCTCGGTGAGATCGCCTCGCATGACGTGCGAGTGCTGGAGCTCTCCGCACTCAAGGGTGTCTTCCAGAAACTCGTGCACGATCCCGTCTCCTTCGTGAACGCGCCGGTGCTGGCCCAGCAGCGGGGAGTCGAGGTGGCCCTCACCACCGACTCCGTGAGCGAGGATCATCGATCCCTCCTGCGCGTGACGCTGACGCTCACCGACGGTGGAACGGTGAGCGTCGCCGGCACGGTCACAGGCCCCCGGCACATCGCCAAGATCGTGGAGGTCGACGGGTTCGACGTCGACGTCCCGGTCAGCGACCACATGGCCTTCCTGCGCTACCAGGATCGCCCGGGAGTCGTGGGCACCGTGGGCCGGATCCTCGGTGAGGCGGGCGTCAACATCGGTGGCATGCAGGTGAGCCGCGACGATTCCGGGCAGGCTCTCACGGTGCTCACGGTCGACTCGACCATCGCGCCCGACCAACTCGAGGAAATTGTCACCGACATCGCGGCGAGCTCGGGCAAGTCCGTCGACTTCGCGTAGGCGAGGCAGGCCATCGATCGCACGGTACGCACCGGACTGGCATGGGCCTTCCTGGGCGTGCTGCTCTTCTCCTTCTCGCTGCCGCTGACCAAGGTCGCTGTCGGGGGATTCAATCCTTTCCTGACGGCAACAGGGCGTGTGGTCATCGCTGGGGGCATAGCGGCTGTGCTTCTTGTCATTGCACGCGTCCCGTGGCCGGCGAAGGCACAGTTGAAGCCGCTTCTCTTCACCATGGCCGGCGCAGTCTTCGGCTGGCCGATCCTGCTGGCCCTCGCGCTGCAGCGCACGACATCAGCGCACGCTGCCGTCATCGCCGCCTTCATGCCGCTCTCCACCGCGCTGTTCGCCGTGCTCCGCAGTCATGAACGGGTGACGCGGCAGTTCTGGCTCGCTGCCTGTGCTGGCACCGCTGCCTTGGTGCTGTTCGCGCTGTCACGCGGTGGGGCAGAGGGCGGAGACCTGATCGCCGACCTGCTCATCGTCGGCGCGGTCCTGAGCTCGTCCTGGTGCTACGTCGAGGGCGCGGCCATCACGAAGGTGATGCCCGGGTGGCAGGTGATCTCCTGGGTGGTCGTCCTCGCCCTTCCCATCGCGGTGCCGGCCTCGCTCCTCCTGTGGTGGGCCACGTCGGCGAACTACCAGACGACTGCAGTGGAGTGGACGTCCCTGGTCCTGCTCGGGGTCTCCTCGATGTATCTGGGCTTCTTCGCGTGGTACCGCGGCCTGTCGAGAGCCGGCGCGGCGTACGGAGGTCAGGTTCAGCAGTTGCAGGCGCTGTTGACCCTCGTGTGGTCCGCCCTTCTTCTCGGCGAGGTTGTCACGTTCATGACGGCTGTCACTGCGGTGGCCGTCGTATTCTGCGTGGCCTGGGCTCTGCGGAGTCGCGCGACGGTGACGGTGGCGCCAGAGGAGTGACGTTGTCGAGCTCGGATGGCCCCGGGCTAGGTGAGCCGGTCTCGCAGGACGGTCATGAGATCGGGGTCAAGGCCGAGGGGTCCGGTCAGGTAGTCGGCGAATCCGCCGTGATCGCGATGCATGAGCGCGACTGTCGCCTCGAGGTAGTCGGGCTTGACGAAGATCATGTCCGCGAGGGCATCGGCGTCGCCCCCTTCGGTCGCGAAGGCGTCGAGCATCGGCCGGTAGGCCCGCTCCATCTCCGCGTTGCTGCCGAGGTAGTCGTCGACGATGTCGTCGTAATCGGCGCCGCAAAGCCGTTGCAGGACAGCCACCGCCCACCCGGTGCGATCCTTGCCCGCCGTGCAGTGAATGACGGATGCCCCGTCGTTCATGGCGAGGTCGGTCAGCAATCGCTGGTAGCTGGCATGCGCTGACGGCAGGCTCACGAAGTGTCGGTACGTCTCGATCATCAGTTCGTGCGCACGGCCCTGACCGACAGCCGCGTTGATCTCCTCGACGGTGGCTCGGTCCTGCTTCGCTGTCACGAGAGAGGCGACTGCGGCCGCCCCGCTGTGCGGGCGATCGGCGAGGACGTCGAGCAGAGTGACGCGGATCGATGACGGGACCTCGTCAGGGCGGTGCTCTGCCTCGTCGAGTGTGCGCAGGTCGTACACGGAGCGCACATCAAGGTTGAGCATTGCCTGATGGTCGTCACGTGACAGCTCAGACAGTTGAGCGGACCGGAAGACGACACCGGGACGCAGGGATCCGGACGGCAATCCGCCTGCGTCCCGGAAGTTCGGGATGTCAGGTGGAGTCACGCAGCGCTCGATTGACCGCCGAGACGATCGCCTTGAGCGACGACGTGGTGATGGACGGATCGATGCCGACTCCCCACAGCACCCTGCCGTTGACGGCGCATTCGAGGTAGGAGGCGGCTGTCGCATCGCCGCCAGAGCTCATCGCATGCTCGGCGTAATCGAGGACTCGGACATCGATGCCATGACCGTTGAGTGCCTCGCAGAAGGCGGCGATGGGGCCGTTGCCCGCCCCCTCGAGAGCGACATCTTGGTCGCCATCACGCAGCACGACCTGCACTGTCGTGTTTCCGTCGACCTCGGAGTCCTGTTTCACGGACCTCAGGGAGAAGCGTCCCCACGGGGCGCTCGGGTCGGGAAGGTACTCCGACGAGAACGTGGCCCACATGTCTCCAGGGCTCACCTCGCCACCCTCCTCGTCCGTGACGTTCTGGACGACGCGGGAGAACTCGATCTGGAGGCGGCGAGGCAGGTCGAGCTTGTGCTCCGTGCGCATGATGTAGGCGACGCCGCCCTTGCCGGATTGGGAGTTGACCCGGATGACGGCTTCGTAGGTGCGGCCGACGTCCTGGGGGTCGATGGGCAGATAAGGCACGGCCCACTGCTGCTCACGCACCGTCACTCCTGCGGCAGTCGCATCGATCTCCATCATCGTCAGGCCCTTGTTGATGGCGTCCTGATGGGATCCTGAGAAGGCGGTGTAGACGAGGTCGCCGCCGTAGGGGTGACGCTCATGCACGGGAATCTGGTTGCAGTACTCGACTGTGCGGCGGATCTCATCGATGTCGCTGAAGTCGATCTGCGGGTCTACGCCCTGACTGAACAGGTTCAGGCCCAGGGTCACCAGGCAGACGTTCCCGGTGCGTTCACCGTTGCCGAACAGGCAGCCCTCGATCCGATCGGCGCCGGCCATGTAGCCGAGTTCAGCGGCTGCGACGGCGGTGCCGCGGTCATTGTGCGGGTGAAGCGATAGGACCACGCTGTCGCGACGAGCCAGATTGCGGTGCATCCACTCGATCGAGTCGGCATACACATTGGGCGTGGCCATCTCCACGGTGGCAGGCAGGTTGAGGATGACCTTGCGATCGGGTGTCGGCTGCCAGACGTCCGTGACCGCATTGCACACCCGCAGGGCGAACTCGAGCTCTGTGCCGGTGTAGGACTCCGGGGAGTACTCGAAGAAGACGTCAGTCTCGTCGGAGATCTCGTCGGCGTACTTCTGGCAGAGCTGGGCACCGTGCACGGCGATGTCGACGATTCCGTCCTCGTCCAGCCCGAAGACGACGCGGCGCTGGAGCGTGGACGTGGAGTTGTACAGGTGCACGATGGCCTGCTTGGCCCCACGGATGGCCTCGAAGGTGCGCTCGATGAGGTGCTCTCGCGACTGGGTCAGGACCTGAATCACCACGTCGTCAGGGATCAGGCCGTCCTCGATGAGCAGGCGGACGAAGTCGAAGTCGGTCTGCGAAGCGGAGGGGAAGCCGACCTCGATCTCCTTGTAGCCCATGTCGACCAGGAGGTTGAACATCCGCAGCTTGCGCGCGGGGGTCATGGGATCGATGAGTGCCTGGTTGCCGTCGCGCAGATCCACGGCACACCAGCGTGGTGCCTGGGTGATCACCTTGGTGGGCCAGTTGCGGTCGGGCAGAGCAATCGGGATGAAGGGGGAGTAGCGCTGGTACGGCATCTGCGAGGCCTGCTGTGTGTTGCGTCGCTCATAGGGGACCGTGCGATCGAAGGGGGTGCTCATGTGCGCTCCTGAAGTCGTGGGGGTTGCTGCTGCGGTGGGAGACCGGCGAACGACAGCACCCGCGACGAGGAGGCCGGTGGTCTAGGCCTCGCCGCGGCGGCGAAGGAGCAGCAGCGCCGAAAGCACGTCCCCAGCCTATCAGGGGGAGCCTGAGGCGCGGCGTCCTGCGGCGAAGTAGCTGAGAGGCCCCACGAAGTTCACGGCGATGACGGCGGCCCATACCGGCTTCGGGCCGCGAACGAGGGCCCGTGGCCGGCGGGCGAGGTCGGTCCATGCTGCTGCGGCCAGGGCGATCTGCGCACAGGCGGCGCTGACGAGCACTGCCTGCTGCGCACGGGACAGATCACTCCATCGCCGTCGCTCCACGATGATCCTCCTTTGTCTGCCTTCTTCCGTCACGATCTCCCATGCCCGTGGCGGGTGTCCACTCGGGGATCACTACCCTTCCGTTCATGGCGAAGACCCTGAACATTGCCCTCATCCCCGGCGACGGCATCGGCACGGAGGTGGTTGCGGAGGCCATCAAGGTCCTCGACGCGATCGCTCCGGCGGCCGGTCTGTCCATCTCGACGACCGAGTACGACCTCGGTGCCCGTCGCTACAACGCCACGGGCGAGCTGCTGCCGGACTCCGTCGTTGAGGAGCTTCGGGGCTACGACGCGATTCTCCTCGGGGCGATCGGCGACCCCTCCGTTCCTCCGGGCGTACTCGAGCGCGGGGTCCTGCTGCCCCTGCGCTTCGTCATGGACCACCACCTCAACCTTCGTCCCGTGAAGTTGTACCCGGGAGTGACCACCGGCCCGCTGGCCGGCAAGGGCCCTGCGGAGATCGACTTCGTGGTCTGCCGGGAGGGCACGGAAGGCCCTTACGTGGGGGCCGGCGGCACCCTGCGTGCGGGCACGCCGCATGAAGTCTCGACCGAGGTGAGCATCAACACGGCCTACGGTGCAGAGCGGATCATCCGCGACGCCTTCGAGCGGGCCATGCGTCGTCGCCGCAAGGTGACCCTCGTGCACAAGACCAACGTGCTCGTGCATGCGGGCAAGACCTGGAAGTCGGCCTTCGACCGCGTTGCCGCCGAGTATCCAGACGTCGAGACGGACTACCAGCACGTCGATGCCGCCGCGATGTTCTTCCTGACGCAGCCGGAGCGGTTCGATGTCGTCGTCACGGACAATCTCTTCGGCGACATCCTCACCGATATCGGTGCGGCTATCTGTGGCGGAATCGGGTTGGCGGCCAGCGGCAACATTGACCCGACACGGAGCAACCCCAGCATGTTCGAGCCGGTGCACGGCTCGGCTCCGGACATCGCCGGTCAGGGCAAGGCTGACCCCACGGCCACGGTGATGTCCCTGGCGATGCTCCTGGAGCACGTGGGGCAGGCTGAGGCAGCTGCGTGGGTCGAGGCGGCTGTGGCAGGCGATCTGGCGACGCGGGGATCGTCCACCCGCAGCACTAGCGAGATCGGCGATGCGCTTGCCGAGGCTGCCCTGGCGGCGGCGACGAGATAGGTTCTGGCACCATGACGACGACCGAGACCGGGACGGCTCTGTGGCCGATCACCGTCACCCCCTCTGCGCATCCCGCAAGCGCGGAGGACAGGGAGGCCGTGCTCGCGAATCCGGGTTTCGGCCAGCAGTTCACCGACAACATGGTCCGTGCGACCTGGACAGCGGATGAGGGCTGGCATGACGCCCGGCTGGAGGCGTACGGCCCGCTGTTGCTCGATCCGGCGACGAACTTCATGCACTACGGTCAGGCGATCTTCGAGGGGCTGAAGGCCTATCGGCACGAGGATGGCAGCGTCTGGACCTTCCGTCCGATCCAGAATGCCGAGCGGTTCGCGAACTCGGCCCGCCGGCTGGCCATGGCGGAACTGCCCATCGAGTTGTTCGTTGGCTCAATCGAGGCGCTGGTGCGCCAGGACCGCGGCTGGGTGCCGAGCGGCCAGGAGCGGTCGCTGTACCTTCGACCCTTCATGATCTCGACCGAGGTCGGCCTGGGGGTTCGGCCGGGCAACCGGTACGAGTACCTGCTCATCGCCTCTCCTGCTGGTGCCTACTTCCCGCGGGGCCTGACCCCGGTCTCCGTCTGGGTCTCCGACGACTACGTGCGAGCCGCTCCCGGCGGCACGGGCGAAGCCAAGTGCGCGGGCAACTACGCCGCCTCCCTCGTCGCCCAGGCTGAGGCGGCCACCCACGGATGCGATCAGGTGGTGTGGCTGGACGCGGTAGAGCGTCGCTGGGTCGAGGAGATGGGCGGAATGAACCTGTACTTCGTGTTCGGGTCCGGCGACAGCGCCCGGCTCGTCACGCCTGAGCTCACTGGTTCGCTGCTCCCCGGCATCACGCGCTCGTCCCTGCTGACCGTGGCATCCGACCTCGGCATTCGGGCCGATGAGGGACGCATCAGTGTCGACGATTGGCGCCAAGGCTGCGAGTCCGGGGAGATCAGCGAGGTGTTCGCCTGTGGCACCGCCGCGGTCATCACCCCGGTGGGCGAGGTCAAGACCCGCACGTCGGGAGCCTGGAGGGTCAGCGATGGGGGTACGGGGCCTGTGACCCAACGCCTTCGACAGGCACTCCTGGACATCCAGACCGGTCAGGCGCCGGACCGCCACAACTGGCTGCACCGGCTGGTCTGAGCCTGCTCCGTGGCTCCGAGGGCCCGTGTGGAATGATGGGCGCATGCTCGTCAGCTTCATCATTATCAACTAGCGCGTCGACACCCGTCGACGCGCAGCCCTTCGCACCCGCGGGGGGCTTTTTCGTTGGCAGTACGACGCTGATTGCGAGGTAGGGCCATGGTTCGCCCCGACGGCTTCCACGTCTACGACACCACATTGCGCGACGGTGCCCAGCGTGAGGGAATCTCGTACTCGGTCAACGACAAGCTGGCTGTGGCGCGACTGCTCGACGACTACGGCGTCGGCTTCATCGAGGGCGGCTGGCCGGGGGCCTTGCCCAAGGACACCGAGTTCTTCCAGCGTGCGCAGTCGGAGCTGCGCCTCTCCAACGCCGAACTGGTGGCATTCGGCGCCACCCGCAAGGCGGGCGTGAAGGTGGATCAGGATCCGCAGGTCCGCGCCCTGCTGGACTCCATGGCCCCCGTGATCACGATCGTGGCCAAGTCCGACGTACGCCACGTGACCGATGCGTTGCGTACCACCCTTGACGAGAACGTCGCCATGGTCCAGGACACCGTGCGGTTCCTCGTCGGCGAGGGGCGACGTGTCTTCGTCGACATGGAGCACTTCTTCGACGGCTACAAGCACGATCACGATTACGGTGTTCGCCTGCTCATCGCGGCAGCCGAGGCCGGCGCGTCTGTGGGCGTGCTGTGCGACACCAATGGCGGAATGCTCCCGCACGGCATGTACGAGGTGGTGTCGGACGTCAAGGTCAGGTCTGGGGTTCGGTTGGGAATCCACTGTCAGGACGACACGGGATGCGCCATCGCGAACTCCGTGTCTGCAGTCGAGGCCGGGGTGTCCCACGTGCAGTGCACAGCCAACGGCTACGGGGAGCGAACGGGCAACGCGGATCTCTTCGTAGTCGTCCCCAACCTGCAGTTGAAGCTCGGGATCGACTGCCTTCCCGCAGGGTCCCTTCAGGAGACGGTGCGGATCTCGCACGCCATCGCCGAGATCGCCAACATCGCCCCGAACACCCACCAGCCCTATGCAGGGTGGGCTTCGTTCGCCCACAAGGCGGGTCTGCACGCGAGTGCGCTCAAGGTGAGTGCCGAGCTGTACAACCACATCGATCCGGCGGTCGTGGGCAATCAGCAGAACGTGCTGGTCACGGAGATGGCCGGCCGCGCCTCGATCGAGCTCAAGGGCGCTGAGCTGGGCCACGACCTCTCGAACAAGCCGGAGGTCGTCAGTCGTGTCGTCGAGCAGGTCAAGGAGCTCGAGGCCGAGGGCTGGAGCTTCGAGGCGGCTGATGCGTCATTCGAGTTGCTGATCTGGGGCAGTGAAGGCCGGGAGCTGTCCTTCCAGATCGAGTCATGGCGCACCATCGTGGAGCAGGACGCCCTTGGCGCGGTCAGCACTGAGGCCACAGTCAAGATTCATCTCGATGGCGAGCGGATCATCTCTACGGCGGAGGGGAACGGCCCCGTGAACGCCCTTGACCGTGCTCTCCGCAGCGCCATCTTCCAGAAGTACCCAGATCTCGAGGGCATGCGCCTCGTCGACTACAAGGTGCGCATCCTCGACGAGACGTCCGGCACGGGAGCGCGCACGCGCGTGCTGATCGGCACCACGGACGGGCATGACTCGTGGAGCACGGTCGGGGTCCACGAGAACGTCATCGCCGCCTCGTGGCGTGCATTGGAGGACGCTGTGCGCTACGGACTCCTCAGGCGTGATCGGTAGGGTCGGAGGGTGCGCATCTGCCGAGTGTCCTGGGACGACGACCTGCACTACGGGGTGATCGAGGGGGAGGCGGTCGCTCTGCTCAC
>CAIZPS010000077.1 GCA_903934925.1 uncultured bacterium
GGCGAGAAGTGGTGGGAGCCGTCGTACTCCAGGGCCAGCCGGCACTCCTCGAAACCGAGGTCTACTCGGGCGACGAACCGACCGTGGTGGTCGTGGACGACCACCTGCGGCGTCGGGACCGGGAGTCCGCCGATGGCGATGATCGCCCGCGTGCGCGACTCCTGAGGAGACTCCGACAGGGGCGTCAGTATCGAGATGGTGTCTCGCGCCCGGACCTTGCCGGTGTACCGCAGGCGGCGGGTCAAGGCCCTGGTGAGCTCCTCGTGAGAGCTTCCCCACCTGCGCATGAGGGCGTCGCCGGCCGCCACGAGATCCGGAACGGACAACTCGGCAGCCAGATCGAGGAAGGTGCGGGCCGGTGACGTCACGAGGATGCCGTCCACGCTGACGAGCTCATCGGCAGTGATGTCGAGCCGTCTCCCTCGGGCGGTGGATCGGTGCAGGTGACTGCCTCCCGCGGGAGTGGCGTTGCTGGGCGGGCAGTCCTGGAGGTGCGGAGGCAGCGGCGCGCCGAGCAGCGCTGCCGCAGAGATTCCGCACAGGAAGGAGTTGTCGGGAGATGCGTGGGAGAGGGCGATCGAGCGATTCAGGAGACTGTCCTGCCACGGGTGCGCTGCCCGGACCCCTCGATGGGGGGCCACGAAGCGGCGACTGCGCACCTCGTCGCCGGTCCAGCCGCTGCCGCCCAAGCGCGTGACGCTGAAGCAGGTCTGATCCGTCATGCCTGCAGTGGACGCTGACGGAAGACGTCTCTGTCATCGGTTCGCTGAGTCTGTGAAGTGCCGCCGCCCTGCGCGCCACGCTGGGGACATCCGATGCCTGGCACGTTGTCGGGCATCGGCTCGACCCCGAAGCCCGACAACGTGCCAGGCATCGGAAGAACGGGTGAGGCGCCGGAAGCGGGTCGGCAACGGATAGCCTCGGGGAATGCGAGCCGTGGAGTGGGACCGGAGCGCTGCAGCACTGGTTCTCATCGACCAGACGCTCCTGCCCGGCGAGCTCACCTGGGTGCAGTGCCGCACGGTCGACGATGTCGTCGATGCCGTCCAGCGGCTGGTCGTGCGCGGAGCTCCCGCCCTGGGCGCCGTGGGCGCCTACGGCGTGGCGGTGGCCATGCTCCAGGCCTCGGCGGAGGAGTGGTCACCGGAGCAGCTGCAGGAGCAGGTGCGCCGGGTGCGCGACGCTCGTCCGACCGCCGTGAACCTCGCCTGGGGTGCCGATCGCGTCACGCCGCTCATGGGCGCTGGAGTCGGGGCCGTGCTCGACGAGGCTGATCGGCTGATGGCCGAGGACGAAGCCGCCAACCGCGAGCTGTCTCGGATCGGGGCCGACTGGATCCTCGAGCGAACCGGAAGTGATCGAGTCCGGGTGCTCACCCACTGCAACACCGGCTTCCTCGCGACCACCGCGTGGGGCACTGCCCTCGGCATCGTTCGGGAACTGCATGCACGCGGCGCGCTCGAGCTGGTCTACGCGGACGAGACGCGTCCACTGCTGCAGGGCTCACGACTGACCGCCTGGGAACTGGCCCAGGACGGCATCGACTATCTGGTCCAGGTGGACGGAGCCGCTGCGAGCACGATCCTTCGCGGACTCGTCGACGTCGCGATCATCGGCGCCGACCGCATTGCCCGCAACGGCGACACCGCGAACAAGATCGGCTCCGTCGGGGTCGCTCTCGCCTGCGCCGACGCAGGCATCCCGTTCGTGGTGGCAGCCCCGTCGTCGACGGTCGACCTCGCGACGGCCACGGGTGCTGACATCCACATCGAGTTACGCGACGGTGCCGAGGTGACGGCCTTCGGTGGGGTGTCCACAGCACCTGCCGGGGCGCGCGGGTTCAATCCCGCCTTCGACGTCACGCCGGCAAGGCTGATCGACGCGATCGTCACGGAGCGCGGTTTCGTGGAGCCGGATGGATCGACGTCCGTCGAGTCCCTGGTCGTAGCGTCGTGACGTCGCCGGCGCAGGCACTGGTCGACGCCACTCTCGCCCTCGACGCCAAGGGTCTCAATGCGGGCACGTCCGGCAACCTCTCCGTCCGTGCCGATGACGGACTGTGGGTCACTCCGTCGGCCGTGCCGCCTGGTGATCTCGCAGCCGACCGGATCGTCCGGCTGGACATGACGGGAGCGGCCCAGACGCCGGGAGTGCCGACCAGCGAATGGCGCATTCATCGTGACATCTACGCCTCGTGCCCCGAGGCGGGCGCGATCGTGCACACGCACTCGCCCCACGCCACCGCGCTGGCCGCTCTTCGCGAGGACCTGCCCTCCTTCCACTACCAGGTGGCGAAGGCCGGTGGCCGGCTGATCGCCTGCTCGGCATACGCGCCCTACGGCACCCAGGCGCTCTCGGACGCTGTGCTCGCCGCCCTTGGCCCGCGTCGTGCCTGCCTGATGGCCAACCACGGCATGCTCGCGTGGGGCCCGGATCTCGTCTCGGCGATGGCACTGGCGATCGAGGTCGAAGTGCTCTGTCGGCAGTACCTCATCGCTCGCTCGGCGGGCACACCCGTCCTCCTGACCGACGAGCAGATGGATATCGCCCTCGCCAGCTTCAGTCGATACGGGCAGCCGGAGGCCTGATCAGGCCGGCACGACCTCGATGTCGTCGAAGGATGCGACAGTCGGCTCGGCAGTGGCTGTGGCCTGCGTCTCGCCCTCGCGTAGCAGGCCCACCGTCTGCCAGCCGGCCTCGCGTGCCGCGTCGAGTTCGGCCTGGATGTCGGAGAGGAACAGCAGGTGCGCGGCATCCATGCCCAGCGACACTGCGATCCTGCGATAGGAGGATGAGTCGCGCTTCGCGCCGGCCGTGGTGATGTCGAAGTAACCCGTGAACAGGGGCCGCAGGTCGCCCTGGGGAGCGTTCGCCACGAGTGCCTGCTGCGCCGCTACGGATCCCGAGGAGTAGACCGCGAGGACGAAGCCCGCCTCCTTCCAGGCGCGCAGCGCGGGCGGCACGTCGTCGAACATGTGCGACGTGAGCTCCCCTCGTGCGTAGCCCTCCTCCCAGATCAGCCCCTGGATCGTCTTGAGGGGGGCGGCCTTGACGTCGTCGTCGATCCAGCGGATCAGCTGGGCGGTGACCGCGTCGAGGTCGCCAGGGTCCGCGCCGATGCTCGAGGCCACCTCGGCCACGGCACCAGCGGTCTCCGGTTCCGATCCGTGGGCGGCGAGCCAGTCCCTCATGTGCGCACGCGCGTAGGGGAACAGGACCTCGTAGACGTGGCGTGCGGCGCTCGTCGTCCCCTCGATGTCCACGACGATCCCGCGGCACGCGATGCGCTCCATGGCGACATCCAAGCGATCATCCTGGCCGGGCCGCCGTCCGGGTCAGGTGCCGGAGGCTCGCGCTAGGGTCCGGCCATGTCCATGCAGCATGGTCGTGCCGCCCAGCTGGCAGCCACGACCCGCCAGCTGTACGACCTCGGCTGGATGCGGGGCACGTCCGGCAACGTGAGCGTCGTGGCCCAGGATCAGCCGCTCCACCTTCTCGTCAGTGCCAGCGGCATCGCCAAGCATGCGACCCAGCCCGAGCACGCCGTGGTGACGGACTCCGCCGGGCGGGCACTCGACGGCCAGGCCCACGCGCCGAGCGCTGAGGCCCCCGTGCACGCCGCCATCGTTGATGCCGTGGGTGCCCGCTCGGTGGTGCACGTCCACGCGATGTCCTCGGTGCTGGCCGCCGCACGATGGCCCGGGGGAGTGCGGCTGTCGAGACTGGAGCAGTTGAAGGGACTCGGCTGCTCGGCGGAGGGTGAGGAGTACGTCGTGCCCGTCGTGCTCAACAGCCAGGACATGGCCGATCTCAGCCGTCGGATCAGAGCTGCCCTGAATCCGGAGATGCCCGTCGTGCTCGTGGCCGACCACGGCATGTACGTGTGGGGATCGTCGCTGGACGATGCCGCCAATCGGACGGAGAGCGTTGACTGGCTGCTGCAGTACCGACTCATGCACGACGTGGTCGTCCGCGACGCAGACTCGCGATAATGGCCGCTACGACACGACGGAGGTCTCCTCGATGAGCATGCTGACGATCTGGGCCGATGGCGACCCTTCCACGCCGCTCCTGCGCACGACGGATACCGGGGTGATCGGCCAGGAGCTGGCAGCCGTGGGCATCGCCTACTCCCATCACGACGTGCGGCCCGGCACGACTTCGGACAGCACCCAGGAGGAGGTCCTCTCGGTCTACCGCGATCTCGTGGACGACCTCTGCGCCCAGCACGGTTACACCCTCGTCGACGTCGTCCAACTGCACCTCGACGAGAACAGCACCGAGGAACTGCGTGCTACGGCGGCGGGAGCCCGGCAGCGGTTCCTGAACGAGCACACGCACGATGAGGAGGAGATCCGGTTCTTCTCGCATGGCAGCGGCGTGTTCTACCTCCACATCGGCGATCGCGTGCTCGGAATGCTGTGCACAGAGGGTGACCTGTTGAGCGTCCC
>CAIZPS010000078.1 GCA_903934925.1 uncultured bacterium
AAGAAGGACGCCGTGGCAACAGTCGCCTCACTCCTGGCTGATCGCGACGCTGGCACCCTCCCGGCCCCGGCGCGTGCGGGGGAGATCGACGCCTTCTTCTTGGATAGAGGCATCAACGCGGTCACGACGGCAGGGTGGGATGCGATTGATGCCGCCGAGCGTGCGCTGGGCGCCGAACGGGGGCGGGAGCGTACGACGATTCATGATCGTGCCGCCCTTCTACGCGCGGCCGGAGGCTAGGTCCACGGGCGCGCAACAGCGACGTCCACGACCTCCCATGTGACGACCGGCACCGGCTCCTTGCCGCACGATTCGGGGCGGACCACACCCGTAGGCGAATGTCGCACCTCGACGTGCCATGCTCGGCCGTCCGTGTGCCGGACCTCGGCCTGCACGACATCGGTCGTCGGGAGCCAGTCGTGGCGGGCTACGACAGCGCGCTCGGGTGTGCGAAGCAGGACGTCGACGGCTTCTGCAGCGTCCTCGTCAATCAACGTCCGGACAGCGACATCCGCGGCCTGCAAGGGTGCTGACAGGGCGGTGCGGCCCCGCAGATACTCAAGTAGAACAGCGTCGTGAGCAACCGCATCGAGCAGCTGACCAGCCTGAGACGCGTCGAGTCGACCGTGAACGGCACCTGAAGGAAGGGCGAGGGTCACAGGTGCGAGGCGGTGTCCGCCGATGTGACTGGACTCCCACACCTCTACCCCGGGCTGTTGCTGTGGTCGGTCAGCCAGGACCCTCTGCAGCGCCGACAGCAGCGTCCGGCCGTACGTCGCACAGCAGGCGTCCCGGCGGCCCTGGGTGCACACGAGGAGCACCCGCGGACCCTCGAGGGCGCCCATTGCCGGGACCTGGCCATCCGCGATGGCGTCGGCATCCCACGTGGCGAGGTCTGCGATGTCGTCCACGTGAAGCCTGCGCAGGAGGCTGCCGCCGGGAGCCGATCGGGCGACAAGGACCTCGTGCCCTGTCCGCATGGCGGCCCGTGAGGACTCCGCGCGCAAAGACGGACGCCGGGCGAGAAGCACACCTATTCCAGCCGACTTGAGGCCGTGCAGTGCTGCCCGTGCTCGAGGGGTCATCACGGCGTCTTGGAGGGCGTCACGCCCCCAAGGGCCGGGATGCTCGACGACGATCCACGTCAGTGCTGTGGGGGCCGTGCCGGGAAGGGACTCGCCGACCTGTCGGGAGATCGTGCTGCACGCGAGGGTCACAGAGCGCCGCCGAGCCCGTCGATGGGCGCAGAGCCAGGTGACCCCGTACCGTCGCGCCTCTGGTCTGCCTCAGGCAGCGGCACGGGCACTCCCGAAGCGCTCGCGGCACGCGCGGGCGCCGAGCCAGCCCAGGCAGCGATCAGGCGATCCTCACCGCGCTTGAACCGATGGCAACGCACACCAGCGGTACCACGGCCCTTGCGAGGGTATTCGCTGAGTGCGGTGACCTTCACGGCACCCGCCTCGGTGCCGGGCAGCGTCGCCTCCGCCCCTGCAACCGTCACGACGGCACCCTCGCGCTCCGAAGGCACAGCGCTGAAGGCCACCACCCGTGCGCCCGCCGCCAACCGGATACCGGCCATGCCGGCAGCCGAACGGCCCTGGGGTCGGACCGTGGAGGCGGCGAGTCGCAGCAGCTGGCCATCGGATGAGATGAAGACGAGGTCGGTCTTCTCGGCCTGCGCCTCGGTGAGGCGAGCCGCGCCGACGACCTCGTCGCCGTCGTCGAGCCGGATGATCTCCCAGTCGGTCTTGTTCTGAAGGGGGTCGGACACGACTCTCTTGACCACCCCTGTCGCCGTACCAAGGGCGATACCTCCGTCGTCATCGAGCGTCGTGAGGCACACGGGTCGCTCGCCCGCGGGTAGGTCGACGAAGGCACCAAGGGGAGCACCTGCAGAGAGGGCGGGCACTCCCGCCGTGGGTGGGATCGCCGGCAGGTCGACCACGTGCAGCCGATGCACGCGCCCGCGTGAAGTGAGGAGGCCGATATCAGCACGAGTCGTGGCAGGCACCACGCTCGTGATGACGTCATGGGTCGTGCGCTGCTCCTGGCCCGGATCCGGCGAGGCCGAGATGTCGCTGGTGCGGGCGAGCAGTCCAGTGCTCGACATGAGCACGACGCATGGTTCGTCGCCAACCTCCAGCGGGACCTCGCTGCGCACGGCCGCGACACCCTCCATGAGAAGCGTGCGGCGGGGAGTGGCATGTGCCTGCGCAGTGTGGGCCAACTCGTCGGCAACGGTCTCGCGCAGCGCCGCAGGATCCTCGAGAATGTGGCTCAGCTGCTCTATCGAGGAGCGAAGCTCATCGGATTCAGCCTCGAGCTCCAGGCGCGAGAATTTGGTCAGCCGTCGCAGCGGCATGTCGAGGATGTATGTCGCCTGAGCCTCGGAGAGATCAAACACGCTGATGAGTCGCGCCCGTGCCGACGCAGCATCGTCGGACTCGCGAATCAGCTGGATGACCTCGTCAATGTCCAGGATCGCGACGAGCAGCCCCTCGACGAGGTGAAGGCGCTCCTCGGCCTTGCGCCGACGAAACAGGCTCCTGCGTCGGACGACGTCCTGACGGTGCTCCAGCCACACGTGCAGCATGTCGCGCAGCCCAAGAGTGCACGGCTGACCATCCACGAGGGCGACTGCGTTGATGTTGACTGTGTCCTCGAGCGGAGTGAGTCGGTAGAGCTGGTCAAGCACGGCCTCGGCGTGGAACCCGTTCTTGATCTCGATAACCAGCCGAAGCCCAGACTCGCCATCGGTGAGGTCGACCACGTCAGCGATGCCCTGGAGCTTCTTCGTCAGGACAGCGTCCTTGATGCGATCTATGACGCGCTCCGGGCCCACATTCATCGGCAGTTCCGTCACGACGATGCCGCGCCTGCGCGGGCTGACCTGCTCCACGCGCGTGCGGGCGCGCACCCGGAAACTGCCGCGCCCGGTCTCGTATGCCTCGCGGATACCCTCCATGCCGATGATGACGCCGCCACCAGGGAGGTCCGGCCCGGGCACGAAGGCCATGAGGTCCGCGAGGGAGGCATCGGGATGGTGAAGCAGGTGGCGCGCCGCGTGCAGAACCTCCCCGAGGTTGTGGGGTACCAGGGTCGTGGCCATTCCGACGGCGATGCCTGCACCACCATTGACCAGCAGGTTCGGGATAGCAGCGGGAAGGACCGACGGCTCCTGCTCCCGACCGTCGTAGTTCGGCCCGAAATCGACGACGTCCTCGTCCAGGCTTGCTGTCATGTCAAGGGCAGGTGCCGCGAGCCTGGCCTCGGTGTAGCGCATGGCTGCCGGTCCGTCGTCCAGCGAGCCGAAGTTGCCATGACCGTCGACCATGGGAAGGCGCAGGCTGAACGGCTGAGCCATTCGCACCAGGGCGTCGTAGATCGCAGAGTCTCCGTGCGGGTGCAGGCGTCCCATCACCTCGCCCACGACGCGGGCGCTCTTGACGTGACCGCGGTCCGGGCGCAGCCCCATCTGCGCCATCTGGAACAGGATGCGGCGCTGCACCGGCTTCAGGCCGTCACGGGCGTCAGGCAGGGCCCTCGAGTAGATGACCGAATACGCGTACTCCAGGAAGGAGCCCTGCATCTCCGTGGAGACGTCCACGTCGATGATGCGCCCGTGATCGACGGAGCGGGGCGTACTGCGGCGGGGCATGGGTTCCTCTCGGCTGTGGCGGGTTCGATTCTGTCGCGTCAGGGGTCCCATGGGCCGGCACCGACACGGCTCACACAGTGATCAGCTGGGGCCTGACCCCGGCCCACGGACTCGGGCAGCGGGTAGCCGCTGGCCCAGGCTGGCAGAAAGCCTGCGTGAAGGCGCCGCCAGCCCCGGTGGCTCGGCGACCGGACCGGGGTTCACCCTTCACGAAGACGACCGCTCCTGCCGGCGTGCTGGACGCTGATCCGAGCGGCGAGTTCAGCGTTTCGAACGATGATGCGCTCGTTGACGATCAGGCTGATGCCATGCGTCGCACGATGAAAGTGATCGAGCAGAAAGGGAGTGACGTCCTTCCCGGTGATGTTCCGCGCCGCCGCTAGACGCAGGCCCTCCTCCAGGACCTCGTGGTGGACGTCAGGATCCAACTGCTCGTCAACCGGCAGCGGGTTCGCCACCACCAGGGATGAAGAGATCCCCAGTGACGAACGGGAGGCCATCGCGTCAGCGACTTGGTCGGGCGAGGTGACCTTCCAGTCGATCGAGTAGCCGGAATCGGACAGGTAGAAGCCCGGAAATCGATCGGTTCCGTACCCGACGATGCCGACATTCAGCGTTTCGAGGCGCTCCAGCGTCGCCTGTACGTCGAGGATCGACTTCACGCCAGAGCACACCACGACAACGGGCGTCGTGGACAGCGAGGTCAGATCGGCGGATTCGTCCCAGCTCTCGCGCGCGTGACGATGCACGCCGCCGAGTCCCCCCGTGGCAAAGATCGGGATTCCCACCGCGTGCGCGAGATGGCTCGTTGCGGCCACCGTTGTGGCACCGCTGCCGCCCTGGGCAACGAGAGTGGCCAGATCGCGGGTACTGACCTTGGTGATGTCATCTCGGTGGGCGACTTGGTCGAGTGCATCGCCATCCAGGCCTATTCGCACCCTGCCGTCGAGGATCGCAATCGTGGCCGGAATGGCTCCGCGGGATCTGACGATGTCCTCGACCTCGGCAGCCACGCGAAGGTTCTCCGGGCGCGGCAGGCCGTGACTGATGATGGTGGACTCGAGCGCCACGATCGCTGCTCCTGAGCGGAGTGCCTCCTCCACCTCCGGCGCAATGCTGAAGAGGGAACGATCCACGCGATCAACGGCCAGCATGGACGTGACGATACCCGTGGGCAAGAATCGGGTCGTGGTCCTCTCGCAGTCGGGCATCCAGCCGTCATGACCGTCATCGTCGATTCGTCAGCGAGTGAGGAGGTCATCATCCGACCCATCCACCCCACCGACGGACCTGCTCTGCGACGCTTCCACGACGGTCTGTCCGAGCGCACGGTCTACTTGCGCTTCTTCGCCGTGCATCCGCACCTCACCGATGCGCAGGTGGATCACTTCACGATCGTCGACCACGCCTCGCGTGAGGCTCTGGTGGCCCAGTCCGGGGAGGACTTAGTCGGCGTAGCCCGGTTCGACTCGACGGGGCGAGATCGCGCCGAAGTGGCTTTCGTCGTTGCCGATGCCTGGCAGGGGCGCGGCCTGGGATCCCGCCTGCTCCACGCGCTGATTTCGCGTGCCCGTGCCCGCGGTATCGGATATCTGGACGCCGACGTGCTCGCAGCCAATCCACGCATGCTGGGGCTCCTTGAGCACAGTGGCCTGCCCATCACCGAGCAGCACGAGGTCGATGACGATGTGGTGCGAGTCACGCTGGATGTACGTGCAGAGCCCAGCACGCCGGGAGGTCAATCATGAAGTCGGCAGCGGACGAAGATCGACCCGAGCGTGGTGGAAGAATGCCAGGCATGAGCGATACCGCCCTGGGCAAGCAGCTGCGCAAGGACATCCAGCGCTCGGGGTACTACCCGGATCTGGTGGCTGATGCACTCGAGACCGCCCTTGCCGACGAGCCCGTCATCTCCTACGTGGTTCATCACGAGGCGATGTTCGATCGTGACGAGCTCCGCCGGCACGTGACCGTGCTGGCACTCACGCCCACCCGGCTCATCGTGGAGCACACCGATGAGCATCCGGCCGACGAGGGGCACTCGGTCGCGTCCGCGACGGCATCCACGGAGGCTGTGCGCCTCGAGCGCGTCGACTCTGTGGTCGTCTCCCGAGTGGTTTCCGATCCCGAGCGCCATCGTCCCGGGGGAGCGGCTGCAGAGGTGGTGCTCACGATCGGATGGGGTGCCGTCAGCAGGCTCGATCTCGAACCCGCGTCGTGCGGAGACCCACAGTGCGATGCCGATCATGGATACACCGGCACGGCCAGCAACGATGACCTTTCCGTCCGGGTCTCCGAGGCCGCCGACGGAGCCCCCGTTGTGGCTCAGGTTCTGGCCTTCGCCTCCGCCCTCTCACAGGCGACGGCGGCGCGCGCCAAGTGATTGATGACTCCGCACCGCTGACCCTTGCGGACGTCGGGACATCGGCGGGAGCGGCCCTCGGTGTCCCCGGCATGGCGGATCGCCTGGGCCTGGGACAGGCCCGGCACGTGATCGTGTGCCTCATCGATGGGCTCGGCTGGCAGGCACTGCAGGAGAGCGCGACCCTGGCTCCTCATCTGTTCGCTCTCTCGGGGCGTTCCATTCTCGCGGCGTTTCCGACCACCACGCCGGTGGGGCTGGCGTCCCTCGGCACGGGTCTCTTGGCAGGGGGCCATGGCATGGTGGGCGCGTCGTTCGAGCTCCCCGACCTCGGCGAGGTACTCACGCCCCTGCATTGGGGACACCATCCGCTGCCCATCGCCGTGCAACCGGAGCCCACGGTCTTCGAGCTCGCCGACCGGGCCGGAGTGCGGGTAACAACGCTGTCGCCGTCCGCGTACGCCTCGTCGGGCCTCACGGGTGCCGTGCTGCGTGGGGCTGAGTACATCGGCGTGGCGGACATCGACGACCGTGCGGTGGCTCTGGCGCGGATTCTCGTCTCGAGTGATCCCAGCTTCACGTACGTCTACTGGCCGGAGCTCGACCGCGTAGGGCACGAGTACGGACCAGGCAGCGTTCAGTGGCGCGACGCCCTCGTCAGGGTGGATGCGCTCGTCGAGCGACTCCTGGCGACCCTTGTTCCCGGCAGCGTCCTCGTGATCACCTCCGACCACGGCATGGTGGAGTGCCCACCGGAGCTCCGCATCCGGCTGGAGGACGACGCTCGGCTGTCGCAAGGAGTCCGTCGATGGGCCGGCGAGCCCCGTGCACGCCACGTGTACGTCCAGCCGGGTGCTGCGGGAGACGTGTGTTCCACGTGGCGCTCGATCCTGGACGGGCGGGTTGACGTCATGACGCGTGAGGAAGTGATCGACTCGGACCTGATGGGACCCGTGGATGACGCGCTCAAGGAGCGGATCGGAGACCTCGTCGCCCTGCCTCGCGGTCGCGCCATGCTCTCGAGCACGGTGGACGCTACGGTCTCCGGCCTGCTGGGGCAGCACGGTGGCCTGACTCCCGAGGAGATGCTGATTCCGGCACTCGTTCATGGTGCGTGATCGTCCTCGTGCGTGACCGCGTGAGCGTCGGCTCGGCTCATGCTCCGATCGGCTGAGCATCGTGCGGGGCATGCGCAAGGATGCCTCCGTGGCTGAGCTGACCTTCTATGCCGGGACGATGGACTGCGGCAAGTCCACCCTGGCCCTGCAGACCGATCACAATCACGCCTCCCGTGGTCGCTCGGGCATGGTCTTCACCCGTCTGGACCGCGCCGGCGACTCAGTGCTTTCGAGTCGGCTGGGACTCTCCGTGCATGCGATCGAGGTCCACGACACCCTTGATCTTCGCCGACTGGTGGTCGACCGGCTTTCGCAGGGAGCCCGAGTCGACTACCTCATCTGCGATGAGGTGCAGTTCTACACCGAGCCGCAGATCGAGCAGCTGGCGTCCATCGTGGACGAACTCTCCATCGACGTCTTCGCCTTCGGGATCATGACGGACTTTCGAACTCGGCTGTTTCCCGGATCTGCTCGCCTGGTGGAACTCGCTGATCGTGTGCAGGTGCTCCAGGTCGAGGCGCTGTGCTGGTGCGGCTCGCGCGCTATCCACAACGCTCGGACGGTCAACGGCGAGATGGTGGTCGAGGGCGACCAGGTACTGGTCGGCGACACGGCGGCCGCGGAGGCCGACACCGTTGCCTACGAGGTGCTGTGCCGACGCCACTACCGTGCAGGGATGACGGCATCGCGCGCCAAGCGCGAGCACATGTCGAGTCAGCCGCTGCCGTTCGGTGGCGCCTGACGGGGGTACCTCACGATCGTCCCCCGGGATCTGCACGAGGCGCGACGTCGCCGTGGTCAATCCTCGGATCGACCCGCCCCGAACAGGATCTCGTCCCAACTGGGGATACTCGTGCGACCCTTGCGGCCACGGTTCTTGCGGTTGGCTGCTGGCCGTTCGTCACCGGTGCCTGCTCCTTGTCCAGACAAGGCCTCGCGGGGCAGCGTGATGGTCTCCTGCTCGTACGTGACCCCCGTGCCGATGAGGTCGGATTCGAGTTCAGCGGAAACGACATCCACACCCGGATGCTCGGCGCCGTCGGGTTCGGCGTCGTCTGATTCGGCGTCGTCTGATTCGGCGTCGTCGGCCGATGCCCCCCCATCGACGGCAACCAGATGCGGTCGCCCAGCCGGCGCCTCGCGAACGACGGACACAGGGGTGGCAAGATCGAGTGCGGCAGCGATGTCGTCATCCGTGACCTCGTGCTGAGCCGCTGGCGCGACACCCATCAGTGCCCGTGCGAGATCGTCGATCGGGTGCAGGTTGCGACCGTGATGGTCGTACGTCCAGGCGGCAATGCCCTGTCCGGGAACGTCGGCGGTCACGATCCAGCGGCCGTCTTCGCGACGGAACGAGTCCCAGGCGATCGACGCCGCGCGCTCGGCACCAAGCTGCTGGGCGCAGGACTCCTCCAGAGTGGCGCCCCCGCCGGAGCGCCGCACCTCGACGAGTGAACCCTGTTGGGCCATGAAGGCGCGCTCGTCCAGGAGGGGCTCCGCGTAGCGGAGCACCTTCGCCAGATCCCAGCCGGTTTCGGCGGCGACGGACTCGGCGGACTCGCCTGAGCGCACGCGTGCCTGAACCTCGCGAGGGCTGAACGTCTCCAGGGTGGTCTCCCGATGTGATCGATGAGGGTGGGCGTCTGTCTCAGATCAGAACCTAGCGCGTCGGGCGGTCGGACGGGGCCAGCACCCTCGTGCAGATCAGTGGGGATCGTCCCTCACGCCGCCAGGGTGGGGGCCAGGCAGCGGATCGCTGTTGAGGGCGGCTGCCGGCAGCGGCTCGTCCCCACTTCCGGCGTGCACCGCGAAGCTGCTCTGCCCGATCCACCCCACCAGGGTGGCCAGCCCAGCACCCACGAGGGGAACCACGAAACCCCAGACTGTTCCGTGGGCGTCGACGACGACACCCGCGACGGCGGTGCCGGCGGAGAAGCCGACCGCGAGGCCTGAATTCGTCCAGGTAAGTCCCTCGGTGAGCTGTCGCCCCGGGACGAGGCGCTGACTCAGGCTGAAGGCAGCGATGAGGGTCGGTGCGATCGCGACGCCCGCGATCGCCGTCACCAGGGCAAGGATCGGGATGGTGGACGCGAAAGGCGCGAGCACGAGCGCCACCGTCAGCACCCCGGGAAGCACCAGCATCTGCCGACCAAGCGTCATCGACCAGCTCCGCGACCCGAACCAGAGCCCGCCGACCATGCTGCCGACCGCCCAGATCGCAAGCACGAGCCCGGACATCCCAGGTGATCCGGCCTGTCCTGTGAAGGCGACCACGGTTACCTCGAAACTGCCGAACACCGATCCCACGCCGACCGCAGCGACGGCGACCAGTGCCATGCCCGGATACGCCAGTACCGACCGGTGCTTGTCGCTCTGCTCCTGGGCCAGCCGCGGGTTGGGTCGTGGCTGCGTGCGCCGCTGAAGCGCGAGCAGGATGGAGCCGCACACTCCAATGCCTGCGGCGAGCAGAAGCGGGAGCGGAAGGGCCAGCTGGAAGGCGAGGAACGCTGTCGCCAACGGGCCGACGGTGAAGACCAGCTCGTCGACGATGCTCTCCAGCGCGAAGGCACTGCGCAGCGTTGGCGCATCCGGGGCGTTTGCTGCCCATCGGGCGCGCACCATAGACCCGATGGCCGGCTGGGCCAACCCCGCGCACGCGACGAGGACTCCCTGGACGAGCAGGGGGGCAGCTGCTTCAACGGAGGCGACGAACGCGACAAGGAACGCGGCGTTCACGATCGCCAGCCACGGCAGGAGGCGACTCTGTCCGAGTCGGTCAACCCAGCGACTGGTGACGACAGCCCCCAGCGCGGCTGGCAGCTGGAAGGCCGCCGACAGGACTCCTGCTGCCGCGTAGGAGCCAGTCATACCGCTCACGAGGAGCACGATCCCCAGGCCGACCATCGCGACGGGGAGTCGCGCCAGAAATCCGGTGGTCGAGAAACGGAGCGCCCCCGGCAGGCTCAACGCAGATCGGTAGGCACTGAGCACGCCCCGACGCTACCGCGGTGTCCAACCGGGCAGGATGGGCCCATGTCGTCAACCCCGACCGAGCCGCAAGTCCTCAGCGACCTGTTCGCCCTTCATCCGGATCTTCCACTGGCCTGGCGGTCAGCGAACACGGCTGGATCCTTCCTTCGTGACGAGCGGCCCCTCGAACTCCTCGTCGACACCAAGAGCACACCCACGGACGCCGTCTCCGCCATGGATCGTGGGGCTGAACGGATCATCGTCGACATGGTGCTGACTGCACGCCCGGACGACGGCTTCCTCGGCGAGGAGGGCGGAGAGCGATCCGGCACCAGCGGACGGCGCTGGGTGGTGGATCCGCTCGATGGCACCGTCAACTACCTCTATCGGATACCGCTGTGGGGTGTCTCGGTGGCGCTTGAAGACGCTGCTGGCACCACGATCGGCGTGGTGGTCCTCCCGGACCAAGACGCGGCTTTCGTGGCAGTTCGTGGTCTGGGCTCATGGTCGATACGCGGTGGCCAGGTGCGCCGACTTCAAGGCA
>CAIZPS010000079.1 GCA_903934925.1 uncultured bacterium
TGAAGGCGGACCCGACCAGTTGCGTCCCGGTGAGGGTCGGCTGCGTCTGGACGCTCAGCTGGGCTGGCGCCCCCGCTGCCGTGTTCGCAATGGACGACGACAGTTGGGTCACAGCGCCGCTCGTGAACTTGAGCTTGTAGGAGGTGCCGACGAGCCCTCCGAAGGTCAGGTCGGTGAACGTGGCGATACCGGTCGATGTGGTCCGCGAAGTCGTGCCTCCTACGGAACCTCCCGCACCACCCGCCGCGAGCTCTGATGTCACTGTCACCGTGGAACTACGGTCGTCGACGAGGTTTCCCTGCGCGTCGAGGAGTCGCACCACGGGCTGGGTCGCCAGCAGGCTTCCGGATGCCGCACCCCCTACCGGCTGCGTCGTGATGCTGATCGAGTTCACCGCCCCGGGCGTGACCTGGATGGCACTCGAGACGGCAGTGAGCGAGCTCCTCGTGAAGGTCAGTGTGTAGTTCGTGTTCACCAGGCCCGCCAGTGTCAGGTTGGTGAAGGTCGCGACACCTGCTGAGGTCGTCACCGAGGTGGTGCCTCCCAGGGTGCCGCCCGAGGACGTCGCGACGATGGCCAGCGGCTGGGCGATCAGGCGGCCGCCGGAGTCCTTCAACTCCACCACTGGCTGAGTGGTGAGCGCTGTGCCGCTGGCCATGCCACCGACGGGCTGTGTCGTGATCGAGATCTCGGCAGGAGTGCCGTTGGAGACGGTGAGTGTCAAGGTGGCAGTCGTGGCCGAACCCGAGTCGTTGGTCGCGACGACCTGATAGGTGTAGACGCCCGCCTGGCCGGAGGCCGGTGTCCCGGAGACGGCTCCGGTCGAGGCGTTGATCGTCAGGCTGGCAGGCAGGCCGGTCGGCGATGCCGCGGCGTTGTAGGTCGATGGGCTGAGGCTGTAGGTGATGCGACCTCCGCTGGCCTGGAACGCGTATCCGCCAGCCGCGCCATTGAAGGCGTAGCCCACATCGGCAATCACTGGCGGGGAAGACGCAGTGAACACCGGAACCGCCGTCACCTGCAGCGATGCGGAGGAGGTGGCAGGGGTGGCTCCATAGGCGTTCGTCGCCGTCACCTGGAGCCGAAGGCAGTTGCCAACATCTCCGGAGACGATCGTGTAGTTCAACAGCGCCTTCGTGGACCCCGCAGCATCGCTCCACGTGCCTGAGCACGCCGTCTGCGACTGCCACAGGTAGGTGTACGTCGCAGCGGAACCGAAGTCATTCCAGGTTCCCTGGTTGCCCGTCAGGACTTCGGCGGGCGACTTGAAGGCCGGAGTGCCGGTGAAGGACGGCGCAGCAGTGTTCTGGGGGGCCGGCGCCGCCGAGAAGATGATCTGGATACCACCGGCTTGACCCGCTTGGCCGTTACTCGCGGTAGGCCCGCCGTTGGTGGGGCAGGAGCCGTTGTTCTGGGCTATGCCGCCCCAACCCGATGTGCCCCAGCTCGTACCCGAAAGCGGACCGGGCTTCGCTCCTCGACCTCCGTTATGTGAGGCGGGGTTGCTGAAGTTGCAGTTCCACCAGTTGCCGTCACTTGAACCCGCCCCACCCGTGGCTGTCAGCGACAACGTCGAGACCGTGGATGAGCCACCATTTCCGCCGGGTACCAAAGACGCGCCGCCTGAGCCTCCGGCCCCGATCGTGAAGGAGATGGGTGATGCCGTCGCGCTAGCGTTTTGAGCGAGAGCTCCTGCGGCTCCGGAATTTCCCCACTGCGGGTCATCTGTTGGACCCGTGGAGTACACAGCGCTTCCACCACCACCACCGCCAACCAAGTTCACTGAGTACGTCGTGACCCATGCGGGCTTGGTCCATGAACCACTGGACTGGGTCTCGAAATAGCAGGTGTCCCCCGACACTCTCGTGTACTGCGCACCGGTACCACAGTCCACGACTGCCTCCGCACGCGGCGGCACAAGCAGGGCCTGGGCGCCTGTCAGGAGAGCTGCAAGGACGGCCCCGATCGCGAGGAGGGCGACCCAGCGGCGCGGGCCGGCATGCAGCGCAAGCGCAGATTCCAACACGACGTTCCTCTTGTCTGACGACAGGTCGGTTGAGGCTAGGTCGGAGCCACCGTGGTGAGCACCGCGCAGTTGAGATAACCGCACGCGCTACTTCGCAGACGGCTCAGGTCAGTTAGCGATACGCCAGCCGTTCACGTACTCGAGCATCCGCGTGCACACAGTGCCGCCCTGGCCGCCGTTCGCCCACTGGGCCCAGCTCTCGCTCCAGCCGCCGGATGCAACACCCGACCAGTTCAATCCTGTGGGCTGCGCGGCATCGCAGGTGCCCGTCGCCGGCTGAGCGAACTGCTGCATCAGAGGTGCGGGGCCGGAGCCTGACGTGGCTCCACTTCCACCACCCGACCCACCACTTCCTCCTCCACCACCGCTACTGGAGTAAGTGGCTACCGTCGACACCCGACCCGCAAGATCCGTGAATATGTCGGCCGAGACGGTTCCCACGACGAACGTGATTGAAGGATTCATGCCCATACTAGAGAAGGTTGAAGCTGAGCCCGCTAGGGAGACGGTAGCGCCAGCACCCAACCTCTGCGTCCAGCCTGTGAGGTTTGACGTTCCCACAATGAACAATTGGCAACCCGAAACTCCACCTGCGGTGTTGGTGATGGTCACCGAATCGCCGGTCTGAAGGGTCTGCGTCGCCGGTGCCGTGACGACGCACGTGGAGGCATTCATCGTCAGGTTCAGGGTGTAGGACGCCGCCGAGGCAGGTGCCGCACCAAGCAGCAGCCCAGCAGCCAGCGCGGTCACCGTTCCTAAAGCAAGAAGAAGTCGATCACGCGTCAAAAACTGGCTCCTGTTCCTACGAACGGCTTGCTTCCAGTCCAGTGCGAAAAGCTGGAGAACTACACGGTAGGAAGCAACATCACTCGATAGGCCCCAAGGTTCGGTTATCTCAACACGATCGGACATTCGGTTATCTCAGCCGTACCGTGTCCACCATGCCCACGCCCCGTCAGGTTCTCGTCGTCGAGGACGACCCCTTCCTGTGCGGGATGGTCGGCGAGATTCTCGAGGGCCGCGGCTTCGTCGTCCATCAGGCGCATACCGCCGAGGCCGCCTTGTCACTGATCGACAAGCACGACCCCGAGGCTCTGATCGTGGACCTGGATCTCGGCCACGGCCCCTCCGGGCTCGACGTCATCGGTGCCCTCGGCAACCGGATCGCTGAGTTCGGAGTGCTGGTGCTGTCGAACTTCCCGTCCGCATCGGCGCTATCCCCTGGCACCGTCCTACCGGAGTCTGTCGGCTACCTCATGAAGCGAAAGATCTCCGATCCGGACGAAGTGGTCTCCGCCCTCGAGGCTGTTCTCAGTGACGCGGTTCTGGCCCGCCCGAACCACAGCGAGCTCGTGCCCGCGGAGTTGAGCTCCCTGACGCCCCCGCAACTCGAACTCCTCAGGCTTATTGCGATGGGCTACTCCAACGACATGATCGCGCGCGAGCGCAACGTCACCTTGCGGTCAGTGGAGACAATGGTCAACCGGCTCTTCACCGCCCTCGGTCTCTCCTCTGATCCGCGCAGCAACGCGCGCGTGAAGGCCGCCATGCTCTACGCCCGCACGATGGGAGTCCCGAAGGCAGCATCCACGTGAGGAACGGCTGGAACCCGAGCCGCCTCGCCTGCCCCAGCGCGACGAGCGTCTGGACGTGGCTGATTGCCTTCGCCCCCTCCATGACGACGGCGGTGCTGCACGATCGCAACCTGTTCGGCGGCAGCGTGGTGGCGTGGCTCACTGCAGCCATGTCAGGAGCCCTTGCCGCCGGTGCGGTGCTGGCGCTCGCCCACCTGTTACTGCGCGCCAAGTTGTCGTGGGTAGCAGTGCTCGCAACCTTTCTGATCGCAGGATGCGCGCGCGGTCTCGCTGTCGGCTGGACTGCTGTAGGGCTCGGACTCGTCGAGGATCCGCAACTGACCGTCCGTGCCGCATCGGGCGCAGTGCTCACGGTCTTCTGGTTAAGCATCGCCACGCTCATCGTCGACGGCTACCGCACCCACCGGCAGACTCGCCTGGATCTGCAGGCGCGCGAGGAGGCCGCCCGCCATGCCCTTCACGTCTCGACCGACGAGCTCGCCGGCCTGCGCGCGCAGGCCCGAGTCGACGTGATCGCACAGCTGGAGGCGATCACCACCCGGCTACGGCAGATGCGAGCGGGTGATACCGATGCGTATCCGCTCCTGCGCCAGGTCGCGACTGACCTGCACGATCTTTCCTCTGAAATCGTCCGACCGCTCAGCCACACCGTGGTCGCCGACGCCACTTCGACTGCCCAGCCGTCATCACCTTCTCGCTCGCGCACGCGGGCTCTGCAGACCGTGATCTCGGATGCCATCACCATCGACCCCTTCCGGCCCGGTTGGCTGATCGCGCTCCTGCTGCCCTCAATCCTGATGACCGCAGTCCGCGCCTACGGAGTCGAGTGGGGTGGGCTGGGAGCTTTCTGGATTACCGCGATGGCTGCGATCGTCCTCGTCATTGCAAGGCGAGCGGTCACTCCGCATCTTCGACGATTCCCCGTCTTTGCGCGAGGAACCATCGTCCTTGTCATCTGGCTGCTCGCAGGCGTCGCCTCCGCATTACCCGTCGCATGGTCGGCGGGCTGGGGCCTCGGACCTGAGCGCGCGTGGGCCGTCTTCGGAGTCCCACTGCTGGCGTACGTGCCCAACACGTGCCTCGGGATCGCCGTCATCACGGCCATCGGCCAGGCATGGGCGCTGGATGCCGACGCCCGCGAGGCCCGCATCGCCGCTCTTGATTGGCAGGTGCGCCAGCAGGTGCAGTCGGTGTGGGCGGAGCGTCGACAGTGGGGGCGCTACCTACACGGCTCCGTGCAGTCCTTGCTCACCTCCACCGCCCTGACCATCGAGACTGCACTGCGCAAGCAGGTCCCTGCACTTGACATCGCCGACACCGCCCTGACCCGATTGACCGTCCTCACGAGCGATGAACGGCTGCTCCAGGATCGACCAACCCATGGCAGCGACATTGAGGAGGTGCTTGTGCGGATCACGGACATCTGGTCGCGCGTCGCGACGACGACTCTGCAGGTCGACGAAAGGGCGCGCTCAGCTCTCGCAGGCGATCCAGCCGCCGCGGAGGCGGTCCTCGAGATCGTCCGCGAGGCGCTTGCCAACGCCGTGCGCCACGGCCACGCGCGCCGCATCGACATCGCAGTCACCCGCCCCGGTGCCGCTCGCCTGCTCGTCGAGGTGCACGACGATGGCTCACCCAGTGGTGCGGGTCAGCCCGGCCTCGGCTCGTCCATCCTCGACGAGTTGTGCCTCGAATGGAACCGCGAGGGGACGCACGCCACTGGCACGACGCTGAGCTGCCACGTTCCTATCGCTGCAGGAGCCGTCGTCTCCGTGTGACCTCGCGACCACGACGGACGCAGTTCGCGGAGGGACTAGTCGCGGGCAACCGTCAGGGTGAGATCCTCGCCGCTCGGCTCCGTGCCGATGCGGACCGTGCTGCCATCGTGCACGGCGCCGCTGAGGATCGCCTTCGCGAGCTGATCGCCGATGGCTGTCTGAACCAGCCGGCGTAGCGGCCGTGCGCCGTAGACCGGGTCGAACCCGCGATCGACCAGCCATGCGGTCGCAGCATCGCTGATCTGCAGGGTGATCCGCCGGTCGTCCAGTCGCTGCTGCA
>CAIZPS010000080.1 GCA_903934925.1 uncultured bacterium
GTGTCGCCGGAGGACTTCGCCACGTTCACCGAGGGGGCCCTGGCGCGATTCCCGAGTCTGCAGGCCCTCTCCTGGAACCCGATCGTGACGCATGGCGAGGTGCCTGCCTTCGAGGCTGCACAGCGGGCCAGGGGCCTGGAGGGATTCAGGATCACCCAGCGCGACGCCGCAGGGGAGCTGGTGCCGGCGATGGGTGTATCCGACCATGTCGTGGTCGGCTACATCGAGCCCCTCGCCGAGAATGGGCCTGCGCTGGGCTTCGACATCGGCTCCAACCCCACGCGCCGGGACGCCATCGATCGGGCGCTCGTGACGAAGGCGGCCGTCGCCACGGCCCCGGTCGATCTGGTCCAGGAGTCCGGATCCCAGAAGGGCATGCTGGCGCTGGTGCCGATCATCGACGACGCCGGAGCAGTCGAAGCCTTCGCGGTGGGGGCGTACCGCCTCGGTGACCTCCTCTCGTACACCTTCGAGAGCCCGCGCTGGGCGGATCTCGACATCCGCCTGCTCGACGTGACGGACTCCCTTTCGCCGACCGAGGTGGCCTTGCGCGAAGCGGAGGATCCACCGTCGGTCGACCTGACGACGGCTGCGGTACCTCAGGCGTCAAGTGACGTGTTCGGGGTGTACGGACGCTCGTGGCAGTTGGTGGTCAGCCCGACGAGCGGACCTCTGGCGGCCCGAGACTTCCGCGAGGTGCCGACCGAGGGCATCATCGGTGTCATCCTGCTCACCCTGCTGCAGGCCTTCGTCCTCGTCGTGACGGGAACGGAGCGTCGTGCGCAGCGTCGGGCTGACGACTTCGACCGAATGGCCAACACCGATGACCTGACGGGTGTCGGAAACCGGCGCGCCTTCCTCAGCAGTCTCGCGGCCGTGCGGCGTCGAACCAAGGAGCAGGGACTGCAGGGCATGTTGCTGTTCATCGACCTGGATCGATTCAAGTCGGTCAACGATGTCGGCGGCCACGAGGCGGGGGATGCCATGCTGCAGAAGGTGGCACGGACACTTGTGGCCAGCGTGCGCAGCCGTGACTTCGTCTCCCGCATCGGCGGGGATGAGTTCGCGGTGATTCTCAACGAGTGCCCCGCTCTCCTCGGAACGCAGATCGCGGAGACCCTGGCTGAGCGCATTGGCGAGCTGCGCGTGAGCACGTCTCAGGGACCTATCGGCGTGGGTGCCAGCATCGGCGTGATGGCTCTGGACTCCGGCGATGACCGTGGGATCGACGAGTTGATCAGACTCGCGGACGATGCCTGCTATCAGGTCAAGAGCCGTGGTGGCGGAGTCTTCGTCTCCACTTAGCCCTCCGGGTGGCTGGGGCTCCGCTGGCGATCCTGGTCGAGCAGGGCCAGGGCGGCGACGGTGTGCGAATCCGTCACGAGCCGGCCGTGCACGAGGTCCCAGATCTCGGCAAGGGTGAAGGTCCCAGTGCGCATGTCCTGTTCGGTGGGCTCCCGCCGCGTAGGAACGGCGCTCAAGCCCTCTGCGAGGAAGACGTCGAAGGCGGTCGATGATCGCCCGTAACCCGCGTGCAGGCGACCCAGATGCGTCCAGCTGGCCGCTGCCAGCCCGGCTTCCTCCGCGAGCTCGATCTCGCCCACCTGCTGGGGGCTGAGCCCTGACGGCTCGCGCACGGAGCCCTGCGGAAACTCCCACAGGCGTCGGCCGACGGTGTAGCGGAACTGCTCCACCAGGGTGTAGCGCTCTCCGTCGAACGGGATCACCAGGGCGAAGTCGCGCGTGCGCACGACAGCGAAGGTCGCACGCGAGCCGTCGCGGTGCTCCACCTCGTCCTCGGTCAGGGTCATCCATGGATTCTCGTAGGCGACGCGGGTGGAGAGGCAGCGCACATCCGGGTCCACTGGCGCGTCATCACGGGCGTCCGTCACAGGGCGAACCTATCCACTCGGTCGCTCGTCTACGCTCACGATCGTGACCGTCGACCGATTTGGCGCCCGCGCTACTTCGGGCAATGACGAGCGCTCCGAGCTCGGTGAAGGCCCGGTGTGGGATGCGCACGAGGGTTGCCTCCGCTGGGTCGACAGCGAGGTCGGTGCGGTGTTCCGCGGATTCCTCGACGGCGACGACCTGCGCATCGATGACGTCCGCCTGCTGGGCGAAAAGATCGGATCGCTGACCCCGGCCACAGACGGAGGTCTGCTGGTCGCGGGCGAGCGGGCCGTGCACATCTTCGACGCGGAAGGGATCCTCCGCGCATCTATCCCGGTGATCGCGGAGGGAGTCCGCAGCCGTCTGAATGACGGCACCGTCGACCCCGCGGGGCGCTTCCTCGTCGGCAGCATCCGGCTGGATGACCGGGTGAGGTCTGAGAGCGTCTGGGCGATCGGGCCGGATCGGACGGTGCGCGAGGTGATCACGGGAGTCACCGTCTCCAACGGCATTGGGTTCTCGCCCGACGGTCGAACTCTGTACCACGTCGAAACCCGACCAGGCGCGATCCGGGCGTTCGACTACGACGTCGCCACGGGCACCGCGGCCAACATGCGGAACATTCTCGTCTGCGGCGCGACGCCTGACGGACTTGCCGTCGACGTCAACGGCGATCTCTGGGTGGCCTTTTTCGGTGAGGGCGAGGTGCGCTGCATCTCCCCCGAAGGCATGGTTCGTGCGGTGATCGAGGTGAATGCGCCGAACGTCACCTGCCCGGAGTTCGTCGGCACTGCGCTCGATCGACTCGTCATCACCACGGCTCGCTTCCGCATGGCTGTCGA
>CAIZPS010000081.1 GCA_903934925.1 uncultured bacterium
CTGACGCGCACGTTCCCGTGGACGGCAGGCCGACGGCCTGATGTACGTCGGGGACGGGTGCGCTGCTCGCGTCAGGCGCTCCGGACGATGCCTGCGTAACGTAGGTGATCAGGCTGTTGTCGAATCCCAAGTCACGCCAAGTTCGCGGTTGGGGCATCGGTTGGCTCGAATCCGTCGTGTGGAGACGTCAACCCCATAGTGTTGAGCGCAACCCACGGAAAGGGGTGGTCGTGCCAGCGGTGATGCTCCCTGTCGTCGGGAGCCTGCACGGGCTGAGGGTCCATCGGCCGGCAAGTGTTGCCGAGGTCCTCGATCTGATGGAGCAGTACCCGGAGGCTCAACTCGTTGCGGGTGCCACCTGGATCATGCGTGCACCGATGAGAGCGGAATCGCTCGACGGCAGCGTCATCCTGCTCGCGGGTGTGGCTGGCCTGGATGAGTGCGCCGTCGGTGATGGCGCGGAGTTCGGCGCGATGGTCACGTTGAAGCGCATCGCGGTCGCCACGGCTGGCATCAGCAGCCTGCAGGCTCTTCACGAGGCCGTGAGCAGAGCAGCGACTCCTGGTCTGCGACGGATGATCACTATCGGTGGCAGCATCGCGGCGACCGAATTCCATGCCAGTGACGTGCTTCCGGCACTCCTGTGTCTGGACGCGGAGATCCTGCGGGACCGAGGGCTGATCCTCGGTGTGCGGATTCCCGCCGCCGACCGCGTGAGCTGTCATGAGAGATTGACCTGGCGGAGCGGGAACGAGTACTCAGTGGCGACAGTGTCGATGAGTCTGCTGCCGACGTCAGGCGAGATCCGGGTAGCCCTCGGGTCAGTTGAGCAGACTCCCCGGCGGTGGACGGAGGTCGAGCAGGAGTTGACGCAGGGCCCGCTCACCCCGCAGCGGGCCGAGGAGGTGGCGAAGGCGCACCTGAACGTGCTGCGTCCGATCGCGGCACCGGGTATTCCGGCCGACTACCGCCTGTCGGTTATTCCGACGGTGCTGGCCCGGGCTGTGGGCAGGCTGGCATGAAGCCGGAACTCGTGGAGATCGTCGTCAATGACGATCGGCGCTACCTCCCGTGCTCGGGATTGGTGTCTCTCGCGGAGGTTCTGCGCGACGAACTGCAACTCACCAGCGTCAAGGTCGGCTGCTCGGAGGGCACTTGCGGCGCTTGCACCGTGATCCTGGACGGTGAGCCCACCCTGGCGTGCCTGACGCCCGCGGTCGCGTGCGACGGGGGCTCGGTGCGCACCGTCGATGGACCAGGTGAACTTCAGGACTTGCAGTGCGCATTGCAGGACGCCCTGTGCGAGGCCGATGCGGTTCAGTGCGGAATGTGCATTCCCGGCATCGTCGTGCTCGTCAGTTCCCTGATCTCGCAAGGCGAGATCCGCGTGGCAGAAGACATCCCCCGAGCGCTCATCGGAAGCATCTGCCGGTGCTCGGGGTACTCCCGCATCGTGTCGGTGATCGAGCAGGTGCTCGCGTCGCAGCCGCCCACGTCGAGAGGCACCCCATGACGGCCCTGGGGATGAGCATGCGACGTCGGGACGCAGCCGACAAGGCAGCCGGCCGGACGGTCTACGCATCAGACGTGATCAAGCCACGCATGCTTCACGGCGGACTTCTCCGCTCGGGCGTGGCGAGCGGTGTCATCACGCACCTCGATGTCGAGCGGGCGCGATCGATGCCCGGGGTCCGGGCCGTACTCACCGCTGATGCCTTCCCGGGCCTGTACGGGGTCGGTATCGCCGATCATCCCTGGCTGGCCGCAGGCGAGGTCCGCTACGTCGGAGAGCCGATCGTCGCTGTTGCCGCGGACTCCGCGATGATCCTGCAGGCTGCACTCGCCGCGATCGACGTGACGATCGAGGAGCGCACCCCGGTGGTCACGATGGCTGAGGCCCTCGACCCCGATGCCCCGATCCTGCATCCCGGCTGGTCCGACTATGAGGTCCTGGTGGACGTGGACGTCGCACGTGGCGGGAACGTGGCCTGGCAGGCGACCGTGGTCCGGGGCGACGTCGATGAGGTCTTCGCCCGGACGGATGTCCGGATCGTCGAGAGCCACTTCCGGATCGGCCGGCAGAACCAGGCCTCGCTGGAGACCAGGGCCTGCGTGGCCACGTATCGCGATGGTCGATTCGTGATCGAGACGTCGACCCAGGTGCCGTGGTCGGTGAGGAACTGGACGGCGAGGATCCTGGGGGTCGATCCATCGTCGGTGCGGGTGATCGTGCCGCCGGTCGGAGGTGGCTTCGGCATGAAGTTCGAGGTCAGCCTGGAGCCGTATGCGGCGGCTCTGGCCCGGGTATCCGGTCAGCCCGTTCGCCTTGTCAACTCCCGCATGGAGGAGATGGCCACGGCTCTGTGTCGTGAGAATGCCGAGATTCGACTGCGCTCTGCGATCACCGCCGACGGTCGGATCGCCGCTCGCGAAGGCGTCGTGCTGATGGACTGCGGTGCCTACAGCGGTGAGCAGCCCTTCCTGACCACCATGACCGCCCACACGCTCTTCGGCAACTACGAACTCGGCTCCGTTCGGCTCAACTCGCAGGCCGTCTACACCAATACGGCTCCAACGGGAGCCTTCCGGGCCTGCAACGGCACGTACGGCACCTTCGCACTGGAGCGGCACACCGACGAGATCTGCCAGCAACTCGGTCTGGACCCTGAGGAGTTCCGCGCTCGCAACGTCCTCAAGGATCAGAGTCTGGGCTCCACCGGTCAGGTCTTCTCCGGGAACGTTCATCACGAACTGCTCGAGATGATCTCTAGCATGCGGCCCGTCGACGAGGCCGAGGTTCCTGCGGGATGGCTGCGCGGGCGCGGCACTGCAGTGGGTACCTGGTTCGTCTTCGTGGGTCCTTCGGCGGCCACGATCAACCTGAACGCCGACGGCAGTGCGACCCTCGTCACTGCAGGAGTGGAGATCGGGTCCGGCTCCACTGTGCAGGCGATACCGCAGATCGTTGCCGAGGTCCTCGGCATCTCGCCGGAGTCCGTCGTCGTGATGCAGGCCGACACGGATGCCTCCGGATACGACGTCGGGGTCGGTGGCGGACGCACGACCGTGTCGCTCGGAGCAGCAGCTCAGGAGGCGGCCCTCGACGTCCGCGGCAAACTCCTCGATGCGGCATCGGAGCTGATGGAGGTGTCACCTCGTGATCTCGAGGTGCGCGAAGGCCGGGTGATGGTGGTCGGCGATCCGTCCATGTCGCGCACCGTTGCCGAAGTGGCCTCGCACGCGCAGGCGAAGCATGGTCCCCTCATCGGCAACGGCGCCTTCACGATCCGGGGCACCGAATGCCTGCCCGGATGCGCGGCGGGTCACATGATCGATGCGCTTGACATCCCGATCTTCACGGTGCACGAGTGCGAAGTCGCTGTTGATCCCGCGACCGGTGTCGTGCGCGTACTGGACTATCGCGTGGCCCAGGACGTCGGTCGCGCCATCAATCCGGATGCCATCCGCGGGCAGATCCAGGGAGGTGTCGCCCAGGGTCTGGGCTATGCGCTGAGCGAGGAGATCTCCATCGATGCACGCGGCTGCATCGAGCAGCGGGGCTTCGGCGACTACCGCCTGCCGCTCGCCGGTGATGTTCCTGCGGTGCGCAGCGAACTGCACGAGGGGGCACCGTCGTACGGGCCCTTCGGCGCGAAAGGTGCGGGGGAGATTCCCATCCTCAACGTCGCTGCAGCCGTCGGCAATGCGATTGCGGATGCCATCGGGGAGCCGATCAGCGAGTTGCCAATGACGCCTCCGCGTGTACTGGCTGCCATGCGCGGTGAGTACCGGAAATTCAGACTCGATCATCTCAACGAACCGTGGCTCACCTATGTGGTCGGTGACATCGACGCGCAGCACGGGCCACGCGCGACGTAGGCACGGAAGCAGTACCGAACTCGGCGCATCTGCCGAGGTCAGGCAGCCGTTCCCGCCCGTGCCTGCAGGAGCAGCCCACCGTCGGCGCCAGCGCGCGCACTTACCGACACCGGGAACCCCGATCCCTTCGGGCAGCAGGAGTAGGGGCCGACCGCCACAGGGCCGTCGAACACAAGCTCGCGCACGAGTTGCAGTGCTGCTCCGTGAGCGAGGCCGACCCGAAGGGTGTCGCCCGTGCGCCACGCTGTGAACTCGACCGGTCCGCTCGGTATCGCCTGCTTGGACCAGTCGCTGTGCTCGCGCGTCGCGACGACGCTGAACCATGTGCCGCCGTCCAACTCGATTCCAGTCTTCACCCAGTTTCGTTCGTCGGTGCGAACCATCAGTCCGCACTGGTCGTACAGGGACGAGAAGTCCGCGTCGAGTTGCATCGTCACGCTGAAGTCGCCCACGTGCTCCGTGAGGAAGGCGTCTCCGTCATCGGCCCCCACGACCCCGCCGGTATGCCGCCAGAAGTCACTGTGCTGCCGAGTGGACCAATGGAGCACGTCCGTGGCGTCGATCTCCCAGCTGTCGGGCTCGTGGACCCAGGCGTAGGCGCGCCAGTCCGCGCCCGGCGTCATCGGCAGGCGCCGATCGACTCAGCAGCGCACGTACGCCCATCGATCTTCGCGCCGGTCAGCATCGCGCCGGTGAAGTCCTTCCCATAGAGGTCCCTGCCGTCCCCGGGCTGCTTCTCTGTGGGTGCCGGGTGGGCTTCCGTCAATCCGAGTGCCGGCGCCAAGTCGGTCGCCATCAGGATCAGGGAAATTCGCGGCATCATGTCTCCTCGCAGTGCGCAACGACAACGTAGCCGGGGAGCGCCTCAGGCGCCATCCTCGGCGCCTCAGGCGGAGTCGTCCGCCACAATGGCGTTGCTGCAGTCCAGTGTGGTCGATGTCGACCCCGCCGGAGGCATCCCAACCCCTGTCCTGAGGAGTGCCCGATGAAGTTCGCGATCTCCTTCAGCATCATCGCGCCGCCGGAGGGCGCCCTGTCGTGGGACCGGATGGCCCAGGACATGGTCCAGATGGCCCCGGAGGTGGAGGCGATGGGGTTCGACGGCATCCACGTGCTGGAGCACCACTTCCAAAGGGATGGCTGGAATCCCTCCCCGCTCCTGGCGCTTGCGGCGATCTCGTCGGTCACCGATCGGATCAGGCTGGCGACCGACATCCTCCTGGCCACCCTCTACAACCCGGTCAAGCTCGCCGAGGACACCGCGGTACTGGACAACCTGTGCGGCGGCCGCCTGACCCTGGGCCTGGCCCCCGGCTATGTCACGGAGGAGTTCGCGGGCCTCATGGTGCCCTACGAGGGACGGGCACGACGCTTCGAGGAAGTGGTCGACATCCTGCAGCTCGCGTGGACGCAGGAGACTTTCGAGTATCAGGGCGAGTTCTTCACGGTGCCGCCGACCCGCCTCACGCCCCGTCCGCTCCAGTCCCCGCATCCACCGCTCTGGTACGGCGTCTCCGGTCCCCGCATGATGGAGAGGGCGGCGCGGCGCGGAGCCCTGCTCGTCGGATCGCCGCGGCACACGGTGCCCGAACTCGCGCAGCACTTCGACACCTATGCGCACGCCTGCGCGCAGGTGGGATTCGTGCCAACCGAGCGCCCTATCGGGCGCGGTGTGTTCCTTGCGCGATCCCGTCAGGCCGCGGTCGAGGCTGCCTCTCTCGGCGTCACGCACCTGTTCCGTGAGCTCTACGGGCGCAAGTCGGCTGAGGGGGAGCGCGTCCTGACAGCGGATGACGGCACGGTCATCAGCGATGCCTCGACGGTGGACTTCGAGACGTTCAAGGAGCGCTACATCATCGGCACGCCGGAGGAGGCGATCGAGCGCATCGCCCAGCTACGCGACGAAGTCGGAATGACCGAGCTGGTCTCGTGGATGCAACTGCCCTTCGTCACCCGGGAGCAGACCTTGGAGTCGGCACGCTTGCTCGCCGAGGAAGTGATGCCGGCGTTCCGGTAGGCGCCAGGCTGCCCGATGTAGGGGAATGACGCCGGCGGGGCAATGTCCTTGGCAGCTTCGGGGTCTCGCCCTCGCCACCACAAGCCGTCCGGCATGGGCGCGTGATCATCGAATCGCTACGCTCCCGGCATGGCCGAGCCGCGATCCACGGGGGCGCAGACAGTCAGGGGTGAAGTCCCGGGCGGAGCATCACGCGGTGCGCGTGGGCTTGCCCACGTGGCCATCTTCACCGGCATCATCGCGGTCCTGGGGCTTCTGCCAGCACTGCCGATTCCGGGCCTGCCAGTGCCCATCACCCTCCAGACCCTCGGGGTCATGCTCGCCGGCGCGGTGCTCGGACCCCGCAAGGCGGCAGCGTCGGTGCTGCTCTTCTTCGTCCTCATCGCCATCGGCCTGCCACTGCTCTCCGGCGGCCGCGGTGGCCTGGGCGTATTCGCCAGCCCGAGCGTGGGCTTCTTCGTCGGGTGGGTGGTCGCGGCTTTCGTCATCGGCTGGCTGACTCAGCGGCGAGGCGCTCCGTACAGCATCCCGTGGGGCATCGCCTTCAACGTCATCGGCGGCATCGTGGTCATGTACGTCTTCGGCCTCGCCGGCGTGATGCTGGTCGGCGACCTCACACTGAGTGCGGCCTTCGTCGCGACCGTCGTGTTCATCCCAGGTGACCTCATCAAGGCCGTTCTCGCGGCGCTCATCGCCAAGCCCGTCCATGCCGCCTACCCGGGCCTGCTCAGGCCGAGGCGCCAGGTGGCTGAGGCCGTGGATGCGCCGACCACCTGAGCCTGTCGACCTGCTCGCTGCTGGCGACCCTGCGAGCGCCTTCTGGGCGGCGCACCGTGACGGGCGTCGGATCGCCCTGCGCACCTCGGGAACCACCAACCATGCCCGGACCGTCGTCCGCACTACGCAGTCCTGGGCATCCGCGTTCGACACGGTGGCCGGCCTGGCCGGGATGGACGCGTCTGCGTCGGTCTGGATCCCCGGCCCGCTGACCGCCACGATGAATCTGTTCGCTGCCGTGCAGGCCGAGGCAGTGGGTGCTCGCGTGGTGCCGGATGCCCGTGACGCATCCCACGCCGTGCTCACCCCGCTCGCACTCGCGCGCGCGCTCAGCAGCGGCGTTCTGGGACGAGGAGTGACCGTCGTGGTGGCTGGTGACGTGATGAGTGCTGGACTCCGCGAGCAAGGCATTCAGGACGGCCTCGTCCTGCACCACTACTACGGAGCGAGTGAACTGTCCTTCGTCGCGTGGGACGCGCACGGCACCGACCTCGCGATCTTTCCCGGAGTGGAATGCCGGATCGACAACGGGGAGATCTGGGTTCGATCGCCCTACCTCAGCGACGGGTATCTCGATGACGACGGCAGCGGCCCACTGCGGTGGAGCCCCGACGGATACGCGACCGTGGGTGATGTCGGTGAGTGGCGGGGCGGGGCTCTCGTGGTGCATGGACGAGGTGACGGGGGCATCACCACCGCGGGCGTGACGGTTGTGGTCGCCGACGTGGAGGCCGTTCTGCTCCGTGCCGACCGCGGCACATGCGTCGTGGTCGGCGTGCCCGACGAGCGGCTCGGTGCTGCGGTGTGCGCAGTCGTCACAGATCCGCAGGACGTTGCTCCACTGTGGGAGGCCGCTCGTGCGGGTTTGAATTCCGCCCATCGCCCGCGGCGCTGGTACGTCGTGCCCGAGATTCCGATGACGCCTGGTGGAAAGCCTGACCGCGTCCGCCTGGCGACGATGCTCGACCGGGGTGAAGCGGACCAGGTGATCCATCGGTCGAGTGGGACGATGAGGGCGTGACTGTCGACCGAAGGCCCGTGGTGGTTGCTGCCGCGCGGTCGCCCATTGCGGCATCAGGTGGCCGGCTGTCCGGATGCACGGCCGATCGACTCGCAGCCCCGGTGCTGTCCGAGGTCGCGGGCTGGAGCGCTCACGGCGGCGAGGGCACACCTGGCGCCGTGGTGCTCGGCAACTGCATGGGTCCGGGAGGCAACGTGGCCCGGGTGTCGGCCCTCGCAGCCGGATTCCCCGTCGATGCTGCGGCGCTCACCATCGACCAGCAATGCTCGAGTGGCCTGGCTGCTGTCGTGGTCGGGGCTGCGCTCGTCCAGACGCAGGGCGGAGTGGTCATCGCAGGTGGCGTGGAGTCGGCCTCCACTGCGCCCCTGCGCATGTGGCGCGCGGACGGGGGAGTGGAGACGCAGCCATACGAGCGCGCACCCTTCACTCCTTCGGGCTGGCCCGACCCCGACATGGGCGTCGCCGCCGACGTCCTCGCCGAGCAGCGGGGAATCTCGCGCGCACGACAGGACGAGTACGCAGCCCGGTCACACGAGCGTGCGGTGCAGTCCCAGCAGGCGGGTCTCTTCGAGGCGGAGATAGTGGAGGTGGACGGCGTCCGCCGCGATGACCGGCCGCGGGAGGGCTTCGGCGTCGAGCGACTGGCGCGCTTTCCTGCGGCTTTCCGCGAGGACGGCAGTGTCACGGCTGCCAACTCCTGCGGCATCAACGACGGCTGTGCCGCGATCGCGATCGTCGACCACGAGCAGCGCGACCGGACCGGGATCCCCGGTCTGCGGATCCTGTCCGCCGCCATGGCCGGAGTCGACCCGCAGCTGCCGGGCCTCGGCATCGTCCCGGCCGCGCAGCAGGCGCTGCAACGTGCCGGACTCGAATGGCACGACATCGACGTCATCGAGTTCAACGAGGCATTCGCGGCTCAGATCCTGGCCTGCTGCGACGAGCTCGGGATCGACGATTCGCGCGTGTGTCCCCAGGGAGGGGCGCTGGCCCTCGGGCACCCCTGGGCAGCCTCAGGTGCGGTGCTGATGACCAGGCTGTTCAGCCAGCTGGTCATCCAGCAGGCTGGCAGCGTGGGCCTGGCGGCGATCGCGGGTGGCGGGGGACTGGGTGACGCGGTGGGGCTCGAGCGATGTCCGTGATCGAGGTGCTTCACGACACCCACCGCTTCGACGACCGCCCGCGCGCGACAGCGGTGCTCGCCGACGTCAGCGTCACGGTGTCGGAGCAGCGCGTCGGAGTAGTGGGTGCCAATGGCTC
>CAIZPS010000082.1 GCA_903934925.1 uncultured bacterium
ACTCGCGGTGCCCAGTGGCCGTTCGCGGTGCCCAGTGGCTACTCGCGGAAGGACCGGGGGTGGGTCAGTACGCCCCGTCGCCAACCAGAACGGCCTTGACGGTCTTCGCCACGATGACGAGGTCGAGCGCGGGCGACCAGTGCTCGATGTACTCGAGGTCCAGGCGCATGCGCTCCTCCCAGTCGGTCGTCTTGCGGCCGGACACCTGCCACAGACCCGTCAGCCCGGGCTTGGTGAGGTGACGGCGGTGGTCGGCGTCGCCGAGGAGCGGCATCTCGTCGACGAGCACCGGCCGCGGGCCCACCAGCGACATCGAACCGGCGATGACGGCAGCGACCTGCGGCATCTCGTCGATCGACCAGCGGCGCAGGAAACGGCCGAAGGGAGTGATGCGCGGATCAGCCTTGTAGCGGTCGGCGATGCCGTCGTCGGGCGCACCGATCACCTCGTCGCGGATCTGGTCGGATCCGACATACATCGTCCGGAACTTCGCGATGCGGATGATCTGGCCACCACGGCCGACCCGCTCCTGGAAGTACAGCATCGGGCCCTTGCTGGAGAGCTTGACGCCGATGGCGGCGACGATCATGAAGGGCAGGAAGAGCACGAACAGCACGGTGCCGAACACGACGTCGAGGGTGCGCTTGATCGCACGCTTCGGGCCGGTGAGGTGGGGCTCGTCCAGGTGCAGCAGCGGCAGATCGGCCGCCATGCGCATCGACACGCGCGGCCCGGCGACGTCGCCCACGGTCGGTGCCACGAGCAGATCGACGCGCGGGCCTTCCAGGCGCCAGGCCAGGCGCTGGATCACCTTGGGCCCCATCGCGGGTGAGCCTGCGACGGCGACGGTGTCGGCGTCCTCGAGCGAGATGCGCGTCATGACCTCGTCGAGCCACGCATCCAGCTGCGCCTCGGTGGCATCGGAGTCGACCTCGTCGATTACATCGACGACGGTGAAGCCCGCCACGGGATCACGATCGAGCATGTCGACGATCTCCGTCATCGCGTCGCCCTGTCCAATGACGACGGTGCGATGCAGGAAGTGGCCGTAGCGACGCTCGTGCCGCAGCCACGCACGCAGGCTCCAGCGCACGATCATCAGCAGGACGATTCCGACGACGAAGGTGATGAGCACGAAGCCGCGCGAGAGCTCGAGCTTCAGGGCGAACGCCACGAGGGCGATCGCGGCGAAGACCATGGCCGTCGCGCCGATCACGCGCTTGAACTCCTCCGACCCGACGCCGAGCACGCGGGTGTCGTAGGCGCCGCGGAGAACGAGAACCGCCATCCACGCGGCCACGACGACGATGACGAAGGAGACGTAGGTGGGGTCGTTGAGCTCGACCGAGTAGGGGATGGCCCAGCGCAGGATGAATCCCGTCACGCCGGCGACGACGATGGCCAGCAGGTCGAGGAAGACGGCCCGGGTGGCGTAGACCCGCAGCGGATCGCGGCGCAGGTGCGGGCGGTCCCACTGGCTGTGCGCCTCGGCCCAGCCGATGCGCGACGGCATGACCAGGGGGATGGTGTGGTGGAGGTCGTCCGGCGTGGCGTCGGCGTCAGTCGTGCGATCGTCCCGTGCCATGCCACCTCCTTCGACGGCGCCCGCCCACCGTAGCAGCGCCCCGGCGGGATTCCGGTCCATGACCGGTCAGGGGGGCGTCAGAGACAGGTGACGCCCACGGCCGCGGCGGCCTTCTGCAACTGGGTGTCGAGGGTGGCCAGCGGCTCGCCGCTGATCATGGCGACGTGCAGGTAGGTGGCGTCGTGGGCGGAGAGGTCGTGGGCGAGGGCGAGGTTGACGATGGCCTCGGGATCCCCCTCCTCGACGATCGCGAAGGGCAGCTCCATCAGCTCGCCCAGAATCACGGATCCCTCAGCTTCCGTGATGATGCGGCGCTGGCGCCAGATGTTCACGACGTTCATCACCTCGAATCGCCACAGATGCGGAACGAGGGCGACGTGATCATCCAGCAGGGTGCGCCTCTCCAAGGCACCTGCCGCTGGCTCGTCCGTGAACCATTCCATCGCCATGGAGGCGTCCAAGATGAAGCCCTTCACGCGCGTCCTTCTTCGATCGCGTCCTTGATGGAGAACCCAGGTGGCAGTTTCACCCGTCGCTCGTCGACGCGGCGCCAGAACTCGGCCCAGTCCCGGCGGCCGGGCGCATCGGCCATGGGCACCAGACGGGCCACCGGCCGCCCGTGCTTGGTGATGGTGACCTCCTCGCCCCCCTCGACCAGGGCGAGCAGCTCCGACAGTCGGGTCTTGGCCTCGAAGGCCCCGAGCGTGATCGCCATACCGCCAGACTACGCCCGAGTCAACCAGTTGCCAACCAGTTGGATCCACCCCTGATGCTGCGTCAGTAGGTGGGGTCACTGATGAGTCAGGACACCACCTACTGACGCATCAAGCGGGACCTACTGCGTATAGAAGCGGACCGGCACCTCGGTGAGGGTGACGGCAGCACCCGCCGACGACTCCGTGCAGTTGGCCAGCGGGTCGCACACCAGGGCCGTACCCTCCGGCGCGGTGAACGGCACCTCACCAGACTGCGCCCACGCCACGACCCACGTGGATCCGTCACGGGAGAAGTTGCACACGACGGCGCCGGTGTCGGCCTCCTCGCACCCGTCGAACTGCGAGCCGAGCACCCAGTTCTCCAGCGCGAAGAAGCCCTGCTCGGCATCCGAGCCCGGGAAGGCCTGCACGCCGAGCAGTGCATACTCGCGCGGCGTCCAGATGTACCAGTAGGAGCGCTCGACTCCGTAGCGCAGGTCGTCGATGTAGGTGCGGACGACGAAGCCGGCGGCGCGCGCGCCGGTGATGTCCTGCTTCGGCAGGTCGCCCGGGCCGGCGAGGCCGTAGTTCAGCTCGGTGTCCCACAGCGGCAGGTCCGGAGCCCCGGCCTCGGTGAGGTCGGCCTTCACGGCGTCGAGCAGCGCACCGCGCGCCGACGGATCGCCGTCCGCCGCGGGGTAGGTGTGCACCGCGAACACGTCGACGGGCCAGCCCTTCTCCCCCAGCGCCTTCAGGTAGGCGGGGAAGAACTTCTCGTACGGGCCGGTCAGGCGGGTCGACGGCGACGCCGACACCACGAGGGCGTCCGGGTCGATCTTCTTGATGATGTCGTAGGCCCGCTTCGTGAGCTCGGCCATCTCCTCGGGCGTGCCGTTGAAGAAGTTCTTCAGGTTCGCCTCGTTCCAGATCTGGTACGAGGAGATGCGGTCGCCGTAGCGCGTGGCGACCTCCGTCACCCAGGCATCCCACGCCGCGAGGTCTTTGGGCGCGCTCGCCGCTCCGGGCTGCGGGTAGTCGTCGGGATTGACCTCCTTGGCGTTCCACTCAGGAGTGGTGCCGAGGACCATGAGGACGTCGGTCATGCCCTTGGACTGCGCGTTCTCGAGGACGCCCTCGAGGTTGTCCCACTTGTAGACGCCGGGCTCGAGTTCGATCTGCGACCACGCAGTGCCGTTGTCCCAGAGGCGCAGGGCACCGAACGGGGCCGAGGCCCATGCCCCGCCCTCAGCGCCCTCGATGTGCATGCCTATGAGCGACGACGGGATGCCGGGCACGGACGGAGCCGCCGACTCCGATGGCGCAGCGGACTCCCCGCCGCCCGCGGCATCGGACGAGCCCCCGGAGGAGCACCCCGCAGCCACGAGGCCGGTGGCGGCGACTGCTGCCGTGAGCAGGACTAGCTTGCGGCGGTTCCGAACCATTGCGGCATGCTCCCAATCGTCACCTGGGACCCAGCAGCGACCGGCGTGCACTGGTTCAGCGCATTGCAGGTCTGGGTCACGTTCGCGGGCACCGTAAACGTAGCCGACCCGGAGTTGATCCATGCGATCACCTCGGGCTTGACGTTGTCGCCGAGCTGGCAGACGTTCGGCTGACCGCCCGTGCCCTCCTGGCAGGAGTAGAAGGAGCCGCTGAGCCAGTTGCGCGCGGTCTGGTAGCCGGTGGCACCCTCGGTGCCGGTGAACATCTGGATGCCCACCAGGTTCGAGTTGTTGTACCAGTAGTACCAGTAGCCGCGGCCGATGCCGTAGAGCACGTTGTCGAGGTAAGTGGCAGCCGTCCATCCCGCGGCGTTAGCACCAGTGATGACCTGCCGAGAGATCGCGCCCGGACCGGCGATGCCGTAGTTCACCTCGGTGTCCCAGAGGGCCTTGCTCGCCGGCACGCCGGCCTTCTGCATGTCGGCCTTCACCTGCTTGATGTAGGTGACGCGGTCAGCAGGCGTGCCGTTCGCGGCCGGGTAGCCGTGGAAGGAGATGACGTCGACCGGCCATCCGGCCTTCTTCAGGCCCTTGAGG
>CAIZPS010000083.1 GCA_903934925.1 uncultured bacterium
CGCCCCGATCAGCTCCGTCTGCAGGCCGATGGCCGTGCTCAGCACGGCGACGTCGTGAATGCCGGTGGAACCGTTGACCTGTCTCAGGAAGGTGCTGAGCGTGGTCTCCTGGGAGAGGGCGTGGATCGCGATGCCCGCGTGGGCAGCCTCGTCGAGCAGGGCCGTGGGCGCGTCCTGCCATAGGGGCCCCAGGCGAATGACGATGCCCGCTGCCTGGCGCGTGGCGGCCTCCCGCACGAAGGTGCGCAGGGCCGTCTCGTGGGCCGCCCCGAGGGGCCACCCGTCGGTGGCGATCAGCCAGCCGGCCTCCAGAGAGATCAGCCCATCGGCGCCCTCGGCGAGGCAGACCCCGGTGACGGGCTTCTGCAGGTCGAGGGGAGCGCCTCCCAGGTATTCCAGTCCGGTGACCGCGGCGACGCTGCCGAGAGTCACCGCAAGACCCTCGGCAGGTAACGATTCTGTAACAGACACGAAGACTCCAGTCACCGACACGCTCCCAGAGGGGCGATCCCCCTCACGCTACCCGCTGCTAGCCATCCTCGCGCGGCCTGCTTTGGAGAATATCCAAACCACACGCCAAAAGGTTGTGGACCCTCCCATTGCCCACGGGGAGTCCTCTGCATACGTTCGCGCCAACATTCGCCGCGGGCTAAGGCCTCGGCGTGCAGGGGAGGAACGGAATGGGTTCGCTTCGCGTGGCGGTCGATGTCGGCGGCACGTTCACGGACGTGTTCGTCCTCGACGAGGAGAACGCCCAGACTCGCGTGGGCAAGGTGCCCTCCACGCCGGATGATCCGGGCCGCGCCGTCATCCAGGCGGCAGCGTCCGTTGACGTCGACCTGGCGGACGTCGTGCTCTTCAGCCACGGCACGACCGTGGCCACCAATGCCCTGATCACTCGCCGGTTCCCGCCGGCCGCCATGGTGACCACCAAGGGCTTCCGCGACGTGATCGAGATCCGCGATGGCACGAAGGACGACCTCTGGGACGCCTACAAGGACGTCGCCAAGCCCTACATCCGTCGCCGCGATCGCTACGAGGTCACCGAGCGCACGGACTACGAGGGACGCGAACTCGAGCCGCTCGACGAGGCTGAGGCCCGGGCGCTGGCGGCCCGCCTGCGCAAGAAGGGCGTGCGCACCGTCGCAGTGTGCTTCGCGAACTCCTACGCCAACGGCGCGCACGAGCGCCGCATGAAGGAGATCCTCGAGGAGGAGCTCCCCGGAGTTCGGGTGAGCACGTCCAGTGAGGTGCTGCCCGAGATCTTCGAGCACGACCGCTTCAACACCACGGTGGCCAACGCCGTTCTCGCTCCGCTTGTCGGTGACTATGTCCGCGACCTCGGCGAGAACCTCAAGAAGGGCGGCTACGAGGGAGACCTGCTCCTCCTGCACTCCGGCGGCGGCTCGATGACGGAGCGCATGGTGCAGAAGTACGCGGTGCGGCTCGCGGCCTCAGGCATCGCTGCCGGAGCCATCGCCGCCCGTCACCTGGCGGCCGAGGCAGGCTTCCCGAACGCCATCGGACTCGACATGGGCGGCACGAGTACGGACATCACGCTCGTCTACGGCGGTGAGGTTCGCGTCACCAAGGAGTGGTTCGTCGAGTACGGCTACCCCATCTGCTTCCCGAGCATCGAGGTCCTGACCATCGGTGCGGGCGGTGGATCTCTCGCGTGGATCGATGCTGCGGGGTCACTGCGCAACGGCCCTCAGTCCGCGGGCGCCACTCCCGGCCCCGCCGCCTACGGCACCGGTGGCACCCAGCCGACCAACACGGATGCCAACATCGTGCTCAACCGCCTCGGCATCGAACTCGCCGGCGGGAAGATGACGCTGAAGCCGGAGCTCGCACGCACGGCCATCCGTACGGGCGTGGCAGAGCCGTTCGGCATGACGCAGGAGGAAGCCGCCCTCGCGGTCGTCAAGGTCGCGAACGCGAACATGGCTGACGCAGTCCGGCTGGTCTCGATCCGCCGCGGCTACGACCCTCGCGAGTTCGCACTGGTCGCCTTCGGTGGTGCCGGCGCCCTTCACGGTGCCGCACTGGCTCGCGAGCTGTCGATCCCGACCGTGCTCGTGCCGCCTAATCCCGGGGTCACCTCGGCCCTGGGCTGCCTGCTGGTCGACATCCGCCATGACCTCTCGGTGATGTACCAGAAGTCCCTCGCGGAGGCGAACTCCGAGGAGATGGAGGAGATCTACCGCGGCCTGGAGAAGGATGCGGCTGCGCACTTGGCGGCGGAGGGAGTGGCGCCCGACCAGGTGGTCCTGGAGCGCACGGCAGCCATGCGCTACCTCGGTCAGTGGCGATCGCTGACGGTGACGCTGGGGCAGGGTCCGGATCCCCTTCAGGATGCGGTGACGCGCTTCCACCGGGAGCACGATCGGGAGTACTCCTTCAGCCAGCTGGACGCTCCTGTCGAGATCTACCAGCTGGGCCTTCGCGCCATCGGCGTCACGCCGAAGCCGCGGCTGGCCTCGGGCCAGGTCGTCGTCGCCGAGCCGCCCGCCCCGAAGGAGGTCCGCGAGGTCTGGTTCGAGACAGAGGACGGCACCGGGCGACCAGTCGCCACACCGGTGTACGAGCGCTCGGAACTCGCTCCCGGCGTGACCGCGAAGGGTCCCGCGATCATCGATCAGCTGGACTCGACAACGGTGGTGCCACCGCAGACGCGGTGGGAGATCGACAAGAACTGGAACATTCTCATTCACATTCTGGAGGTGTCAGAGTGACGGCCACGATCGAACGACGAGCGGGAGAGAGCCATCTCGACCCGGTGACCTTCGAGGTGCTCAAGAACGCGTTCACCACGAGCGTCGACCTCATGAGCGCCCAGATTCTGCGCACCTGCCACTCCTTCGTCATCTATGCGCGTGACTTCTCCTGCGCGCTGGTGGACGCCAAGGGCAACACCGTCATGCAGGGCAGCCAGGACGTCGCGGTGCACGTAGGCACCCTCCATTTCGGAGCGCAGGCGATCCTCGCCAGGTTCCGGGACGACATCCACCCGGGCGACATCTTCGGCGTCAACGACCCCTACTCGGGTGGCACGCACTTCAACGACGTGCGCATCGTGCGCCCGATCTTCGCTGAGGGGGAGTTGATCGCCTTCGCGATGTCCATGGGCCACTGGTCCGACATGGGCGGGACCGTGCCGGGCTCCTTCGACGTCAACGCCCGGGAGCACTTCGGAGAAGGCTTCCGCATGGTTCCGGTCAAGCTGTGGGACAAGGGCGAGTTCCGCGAGGACGTCGCGGAGCTGATCGTTGCGAACACCCGCGCCCCTGCGTCCAACATGGGCGACATGCGTGCCCAGGCCGAGGCCACTGGCGTCTGCGAGAGGGAGATCCTGCGGCTGACCGAGAAGTACGGCAAGGACACCGTCGTCTCGGCGTTCGACGAGGTTCAGGACTATGTGGAGCGCCTCACGCGCGCCCGCATCACTGAACTGCCCGACGGGGAGTGGGAAGCGGTCGACTACATCGACTACGACCCCGCCCATGGCGAGGGACTCGTGCCGGTCAAGGTCAAGATGCGCATCGAGGGCGACCAGATCCACTACGACCTCTCGGAGTCGGCGCCGGCGGTTGCGAGCTTCCTCAACTCCGGGTTCGGCGCGTCGTTCTCCGGAGTCGTGGCCGGAACGAAGACCTTCTTCCCGGACATCCCGCTCAACTCCGGCTTCTACCGGGCCATCACCTGTGACCTGGGGCCGGAGGGCACGGTGGTCAATGCCGGCTGGCCGATCGCTGTGACGGGCTTCTGCTCTGGTCCCTACGAGAAGATCATGAGCGCGATCTTCGAGCTGTGGTCAGGTCTCATGCCCGAGCGAGCCATCGCGTGCTCCTTCAATCTCGAGTACCTGCTCATCGGAGGCAAGGACGTACGCAAGGACGACGGCGGCTACTTCATGTGGTACGACTGGATGGTCGGCGGGTGGGGTGGCCGCAACGGCAAGGACGGCGCCAACTGCACGTCGCCGCTGTTCGGCGTCGGCCTGGCGGTTCAGTCGTTCGAGGGCCAGGAGCGTCTCACCCCGGTCGTCACGGATTGCCACGAGATCGTCACGGACTCCGGTGGCCCGGGTCGCTACCGCGGCGGCTGCGGCGTCGAGAAGGGCGGCGTTCTGACGGCTGCTGAGCGCTCCGTCATGAGCTACTGCTGCGACCGGTCGCGCAATGTGGCGTGGGGTGTCGCCGGCGGACTGCCTTCAACGCCGCACGGCGTGTGGCTGAACAAGGGCACCGACGCGGAGCGGTACCTCGGTGCGGTGTTCTCGAACGTGCCCGTGGTCGAGGGTGACCGCTTCACCCGGCCCTCGGCGGGCGGTGGCGGTTACGGAGACCCGCTCGAGCGGCCGGCCGATGAGGTTCTCGAGGACGTCATCGATGGCTACGTCTCCGTCGAGCGGGCCCTCAAGGACTATGGCGTCGTCGTGTCCGTGGTCGACGCCGACACCGACGACTACGCCATCGACGAGGACGCCACGGCCGCAGCCCGTGCCGGCATGCGCCGTGACCGACTCCAGTGGCTCGACGAGGACGCGGAGTCCATTGCTCAGCGCTATCGCGCGGGCGAGCTGAACGAGCTCGACCTCATCCGCCAGTACGGCGTCATCGTCGACTGGGGCACGGGCGAGCTCTTCCCGAAGACCACCAACCAGTTCCGCAGCATGCTCAGGAAGCGCGCTGCGGCCTACTGGACGGCGGCGTAACCGGCACGACTCTCGTGGCGGATCTTGCGGTACACACACAAAGGAGAGGTGCATGAAGATCAGCAAGCGCTGGATCGGGGTCACGGCAGTCGCCGGACTCCTATTGGCCGGTTGCAGTTCGGGCAGCAGCGATACGGCGGCCGAGGCTCCTGCTGAGGAGGCTCCCGCTGCCGAGGCTCCCGCTGAGGAGGCCCCTGCCGAGGAGGCTCCTGCCGAGGAGGCTCCTGCAGAGGGCGGAACAATCGAGCCGCTGAACATCCACATCGTGGCTGCCAAGACGGGCATCATCTCGCCGTTCGACATCCAGCCCGCCGAGGCGTTCACGATGGCGATCGACGAGCTCAACGCGGCGGGTGGCATCGGCGGCCAGCAGGCCACCGTCACCTGGACGGACACCAAGTCCGACCCGGCACTGACCACGCAGATCGCTCAGGAAGCCGTCGATGCAGGTGCGAACATCATCGTCACCACCTGTGACTTCGACTTCGCTGCTCCTGCTGCCACGGTGGCCCAGGCCAACAACATCCCGGCGCTGTCCCTGTGCCTGGGTGACCGCAAGGGCACCGACCTCGTCACCATCGGCCCCATGTCGCTCAGCCCGTCGCCGGGTAACGCGTTCAAGGGCTCGGCTGCGGCGGAGTTCGCCTACAACGACAAGGGCTGGACGAAGGCCTACGTCCTTCAGGACGACCTGCTCGAGTACACCAAGTCCCTGGGTGCGTACTTCAAGGGTCGCTTCACGGAGCTGGGCGGCGAGATCATCGGCGAGGACGTCTTCACCGGCAACGAGCAGCTCGATCCCGCTGCCAACGTGACCCGGGCTCGCGATGCGGCCAAGGATGCGGACGTCATCATCATCCCGTCGGTGGTTCCGGCCGCTACGACGATGATCAAGGCGATCCGTGACGCAGGCATCAACACCCCGATCATGATGCCGGGTGCTGCTGTCGACGGAACGCTCGTCACGGGCGCCATCCCGAACATCAGCGATTTCTACTCTCTGCCGTTCGCATGCATGCCTGCGTACTGCGAGGGTGATCCCGATCCTGATGTGAAGGTCTTCGCTGATGCGTTCAAGGCCAAGACGGGTATTGATCCGTACCTGGCTTACTCAGTGCTCTCCTACGAGCTCGGCAAGGCGCTCGGCGCCGCTGTCGAGGCCGCAGGCAGCACCGACGGTCCGGCCATCATCAAGGCCTTCGAGACGATGCCCCCGACCGACTACCTGACGGGCCCGATCGCATGGTCGGACACCTGCCACCACACGACCGGTCGCCAGCAGCGCGTGGTCGAGTACCAGGATGGCAAGGGTAAGTTCGTCACCCTCATCACGCCGGAGAAGATCGGAGCGGTCGATCCGGGCAACCCGTGTGAGGCTGCTCAGTCGACTGCCGGCTGAGGATCGAGAGGAACAGCATCGTGATGGACCGATCAAGTCGTGCGGAGACGCTGATCACTGACGGCGTATGTGTCTACTTCGAGGGCGTCAAGGCCGTCGATGACATCAGCCTGTCTGTTCAGCGTGCCCGAATCCACGGCTTGATCGGTCCTAACGGTGCCGGCAAGTCCACCCTCTTCAACGCGGTGAGCGGCTTCGTGCCGCTCACCGCGGGGAGGGTGACCCTCGGCGACACCGACATCTCCGGTTGGTCGCCGACGCGAATCTCCCAGCATGGGGTAGTCCGGACCTTCCAGGACACCCGCATCTTCAAGGCCCTGACGGTGCTGGAGAACGTGGAACTGGGGGCCATGGACGCCGGATTGCACGGCAATGCCGGTCGGGCTGCATCCATGGAGGTGCTGGAGCTGCTGCGCATCGGCCATCTCGCGGATGAGATCGCCGGCAACGTCGCGCTGGGCGATGGCCGTCGTGTCGGTATCGCTCGGGCGGTCGCGACGCAGCCTGACTTCCTGATGATGGACGAGCCGGCTGCTGGGCTCGATGAGAAGGAGACGTCCGAACTGGCTGATTCGATCCGGGAGATCCGTGACGAAAGGCAGTGCGGCGTCCTCCTGGTGGAGCACGACATGTCCGTCATCTTCAAGATCTGCGAAGAGATTCACGTCATGGATTCAGGTCGCACGATCGCCGTCGGGGATCCCGATGAGATCCGGACCAACGCGGCCGTCATCGAGGCCTATTTCGGGAGTGGTCACTCATGAGCTTTCTAGACCTGCGGGGCGTTCGAATCGCCTACGGAGAGGCAGTCGCCGTCCAGGGGCTCGACATCCATCTCGACGAGGGTGAGTTCGTCTCGCTCATCGGGCACAACGGCGTCGGGAAGAGCTCGACGGTCAAGGCTATCTCGGGCCTGGTCAAGCCGACTGCAGGCACGATCAGCTTCGAAGGCGAGGAGATCCAGGGCAAGGATCCCGGAGTGATTCTCCGCAAGGGCATCGCCGTGGTGCCGGAGGGTCGGCGCATCTTCACGCGCCTGACCGTGAAGGAGAACCTCACGGTCGGTGCGACGGTCCGCAAGGATCGGGGCGCCATCGAGGCTTCCTACCGCTCGATGATCGACAGATTCCCAGTTCTGGGCAAGTACGCCGGACGCATGGCAGGTCTGCTGTCCGGCGGGGAGCAGCAGCAGCTTGCCATCGCGCGCGCTCTGATGAGCGAGCCGCGACTTCTGCTCCTTGACGAGCCAAGCCTGGGCCTGGCTCCTCAGGTCGTCGACCAGGTCTTCGATCTTCTGGGCGAACTGCGGAATCAGGGGGCCACGATCTTCCTGGTGGAGCAGAACGCCGCGCAGGCCATCCGTGCTTCGGACCGCTACTACGTGATGCGCACCGGCGGCGTGATCCAGGTCGAGGCCAAGGGCGGCGACAGCGCCGACGTCTCCGCCATCGAGGCTGACTACCTCCACTTCGGGAAGGTCTGAGATGTATCTGCAGTACATCATCGACTCGATCGGTACCGGTTCCCTCTACGCCCTCATGACGCTGGGCCTGGCACTCGTGTTCAGCGTCATGGGGCTCATGAACTTCGCCTACGGCCAGCTGGTGATGATCGGCGGCTTCGCGATGATCCTGCTCAGGTCCCAGCCCTGGTGGGTCCTCATCCTGGGCACCGTGGTGGCTGTTGTCGTTGTCTCCCTGCTGATGGAGCGGCTGGCCTTCCGGCCCGTGCGCACCGCGACCGCCATGACCATGCTCATCACGTCCTTCGCCCTGGCCCAGTTCCTGCAGCAGGCGGCGCGTGTTGCCTTCGGTGCGAATCCGCGGCCGCTGGAGCAGTTCTCCGAATTGTCGGTGCAGTACGTGGTCGGCGATCTCTACATCTCCCGGATGACGCTGATCACCGTCTCGACCACCGTGATCGCGGCCGTGGCGCTGGCCCTGCTGCTCAAGCGCACCAACATCGGCATCCAGCTGCGCGCGTCGACCGAGGATGTCGAGATGTCGAAGCTGGTGGGCATCAAGTCGAACAGGGTGATCGCGTCCGCCTTCGTCATCTCCGGCGTTCTGGCGGCTATCGTCGCGATGCTCTTCTTCTCCACACGTACCAACGTCTCCTGGTCCTCGGGCGAGTCCATCGTGCTGATCGCCTTCGTGGGAGCCGTGATCGGCGGCCTCGGCAGCATGGTCGGCGCTGCCCTCGGTGGCTTCCTGATGGGCTTCACGTACACGATGCTCAACGCCCTGCTTCCCCTTGAGCTGCGGGTCTTCGCCGACGCGATCCTGTACACCATCGTGATCGTGGTGCTGCTCATTCGACCGGCCGGCCTCGTCGCCGCGAAGGGGGTGCGAGTCTGATGGGTCAGTCCGTTGCCACGTGGCGCCGCTGGGCCTGGCTCACCGGGCTGCTCGTCGTCCCCCTGGTGATCCTCGCCGTCCTCGTCAACCTCACGGGCGACATCTCCTGGATCCAGCGCGCGTCCTCGGCGCTGATCCTGATGATCATCGTCGTCGGCCTGCACACCTTCTCCGGCAACTCCGGCGTCATCTCCTTCGCGTCCGTCGCCTTCGCGATGATCGCCGCCTACACCTCGGCACTGCTCACCATCCCCGTGGAGCAGAAGCCGAGCCTGTTCCCGGACCTGCCGTTCTTCCTGGACTGGCTCACCACGGTCTCCCTGCCCGTCCCCCTGGGAATCCTGATCGCCGTGGCCTTCACCGGCCTCATCGCCCTCATCGTCGGCATCCCCCTGGTGCGCCTGTCAGGCCTGGCGGCAGGCATCGGCACGCTGGCGTTCCTGGTCGTCGTCACCGTGATCGTCACCAAGTGGAAGGCCGTGACCCGCGGCGAGAGCACGATGGTCGGTGTCCCGAAGGAGACCACCCTGTGGTGGGCGGTCGCCGGCATCGCCATCGCCATCGCCATCGCGGCGCTGTACCAGATGACCAGGCGCGGCCGCCGCCTGATCGCCTCGCGCGAGGACGACAAGGCCGCCATGTCGATCGGCATCTCCATCCCGATCGAACGCCTGTGGGGCTGGACCCTCGGCTGCGCCATCGCCGGACTGGGCGGCGCTCTGTACGGGCACTACATCGCCACGTTCTCGGCCACTACCTTCGGCTTCGCGCTGACCTTCTTCACCGTGGCCATGCTGGTCATCGGCGGCCTCGGCAGCCTCACCGGCGCCGTCGTGGGAGTGCTCGTCGTCCAGATCCTGGCCGAGTTCCTGCGCACTCTCGAGACCCAGGGCCTGGGCCCGATCCCCATGCTGGAGTTCCCTGGACTCACCGAGATGGTGCTCGCCCTGATCATGCTGCTCGTCCTCATCCTGCGCCCTGCCGGCCTCACGGGCGGTCGTGAGATCACGACCTGGTTCCGCCGGCGCAAGAGCGCACCCTCGGACCAGAGCGTCAGCGCATGACCGCCATCCCCACGGGCACGCCGAGTGCCCCTGAAGTGGTCGGGCGTCCCGAGCTGGTCGAAGCGGCCTCGCAGTACACCCTGCGCGCTCCGGTGCCGCAGGACCAGGAGGCCTGGCGCAACCTCTACCGCCAGTTCGCCGAGCACTACACGGTGGCAGTGCGCTCCGAGCATCAGGACCTCGTCTGGTCGTGGGTCATGGACCCCGAGCACCCACTGCGCTGTCTCGTCGCGGAGGCCCCCGACGGCTCCCTGCATGGCCTTGCCCACTACCGTGCGTTCACTCGGCCCCTGGCCGGAAGTGTCGGATGCTTCCTCGACGATCTCCTCGTCGACAGCGGAGTGCGCGGCTCCGGAGCGGCAGATGCCCTCCTGCACGGTCTGCGGCAGATCGCAGCGGACGAAGGCTGGACGGTCATCCGCTGGATCACGGCAGACGACAACCATCGGGCGCGCTCCGTCTACGACGAGTTCGCGGTACGCACGATGTGGGTGACCTACGACATGACTCCGGGAGAGTTGCCTGCACTCATGGAAGGGACGATGCGATGACGGTGACCATCAACTCGGACATGGGGGAGTCACTCGGCATCCACAGTTTCGGCAACGATCCGGGCTTGCTGCCGCTCATCGATGCTGCGAACGTCGCCTGTGGATTCCACGCAGGTGACCCCACCACGCTGCGCATCACGGTCGAGGCCGCGGCAGAG
>CAIZPS010000084.1 GCA_903934925.1 uncultured bacterium
AAGACGTCACGGTCAGTGGCGACCTGCTGCTTCTGACCGATCGCATGCTGCATGCATGGACGATGACGGAGGGCCTGTTCGATCCGACCGTCCTGGCCTCGATGGTCGCGCTCGGCTACGACGCCGATCTCGCGACGGTCGCCTCACGCACCGTGCCTGCGGTCGACGATGTCACCGTGCTGCCCGCACCGGGCATGCGAGGAGTGGCCATCGACCGCGCAGCCAGCACCGTCCGACTCCCCGCAGGCATCGGCATCGATCCGGGAGCGATCGGCAAGGGGCTGGGTGCGGACATCGTCGTCGACGAACTCCTTGCCGTCGGGGCGACCGCAGCCCTCGTCAACCTCGGCGGCGACATCAGCATCGGTGGAAACCTTGACGAGTCATGGCTCATCGCGATCGAGGACCCGGGCACCACGGCGCCGTCGGGTCTCGTGACACTGCCCCAGGGCATGCATCGCGCCGGCATCGCCACGTCGACGACATCGAAGCGCCGATGGGCATCTGGTCGCCGTCACCACATCATCGACCCGCGCACCGGATCGATGACGACGAACGACATCGCTCAAGCCACTGTCGTGTGCGACGCAGCCTGGCGAGCCGAAGTCCTCGCGACCACCGCGATGCTGGCTGACGACATCGACCTCGCCCGAGTGATCGAGCACGCCGGCGCATGGTGCCGCATCGTCAGGACGGACGGAACGGACGATGTCCTCGGCGCGCTGCCCACCCCCGAACCCCTGGCCGAATACCCACAACTGGAGGCACTCCGTGGCTGACATTCCCTGGACCTGGCTGATGATCCGCGGCAGCGGCATCACTGCATGGGCTCTGCTGACGGCCGTCGTGGCGTGGGGCCTGCTGCTCCGCTCGCGACTGCTCGGCTCATTCGCACCGCCGCAGCGCCTGATGACGATGCACCGCTGGCTGGGTGCCACGGCTCTCGCATTCCTGTTCGCGCACCTTGCATTGCTGCTGATCGACCCGGTGGTGCAGTTCACCGTTCCTCAGATCCTCGTGCCGGGCATGGCTCCGTGGGAGACGCTTGCGGTTGCCCTGGGCACCCTCGCCATGTGGGCGATGCTCCCGGTCATGGTCATGGGACGCCTGCGTAGCCGACTCGGCAAGGCCGGTGCCGCGTGGTTCAAGCGCGCACACCTGGTGGCCTACGCCGCGTGGCCGCTGGCCACCGCGCACTACGTCATGGCCGGCACGGACGCGCTCGCGGAGTGGTCGCTCGCGCTCCTCGGCTCAGGCGTCACGGTGGTCGTCGTGCTGCTCCTGTCGCGCGGATTCGTGCCACCGCCAGCCCGTCAGCTGCCGGCTCGCGCACCGCAGCCGACCCGCGAGCCCGAACTCACGTCAGCCTGATCCCCCCCTTACCTGCCAACACAAGGAGAAGACATGGAAAGGTCCACCATCATCGCCAGCGTCATCGCGGGCGCCGGCATCCTCATCGCCGGGTCGGTGGCTGGCACGGCGGCGGTCAACGCCGCGGCATCCAGCGAGCCCGACCCATCCACGATCCAACTGCTCGCAGCACCGGCTGTCCTCGAGCAACCCGCTCTCACGACCACCGACTCAGCAGATGCAGCAGTTCTGCCGCCATTCACGACGGAGCCGCTGCCAGCGATCACGGCGACGCCTGACCTGCCCTCTGGAGCTCAGGCCGAGCCCTCGGCGGGGGTCTCGGAGTCGGCGGCGGCGACCAGCCCGGCACTTCCCCCGGAGCAGGCTGTCGCCCTCGTGCTCGCGGCAACCGGTGGCGGCGCCACTCAGGACATCCGTCAGACGTCCCGAGCTGGCTACGACGCATGGGCCGTCACGGTCCAGCGACCCGACGGCTCCGTCGTGACCGGCTTCGTCGATCGGGTCACCGCGACGGTCTTCGACTGGCGCGTGGTGCAGGAGGCTCCTGCGCCCGCCCCCGTGACCGCCGGCTATGAAGAAGAGGAGTACGGCGAAGGCGAGTACGAGGAACAGGAAGAGGAGCACGAGGAAGAGGAGTACGAGGAAGCCGAGCACGGCGAGGGCGAGTACGAGGAGCACGAGGGAGATGAGGACGATGACTGAGCACGCGAAATCACGCAAGGGCCGCTCCAGTACGGCGGCCGAGCGGATCGTGACGGCCGGCCTGGCCACCGCTGCCTGCATCGGCGTCGTCGGTCTGCTGGGCACGCGGATGGTCTCGGCGCAGGAGGCGGCGGCCGAGCCCGTGGCTCAGGAGTCGACCCCGGTGCTGCTGGCCGACCCGGCCTCGACGGTGGCGACGTCGTCCTCCGGAATGACGCGGAGCGATCTCGACGCCTACGCGGCACTCCTCGCCGCGGAGAAGGACCGACTCGACGCGTACCGGGCGGAGCTGAAGGCCGCGGCACGGCAGATCAACGCCGCGTCGTCAGGCAAGCAGGGTGCAACGGTCGAGT
>CAIZPS010000085.1 GCA_903934925.1 uncultured bacterium
CGCGTGACGCCTACGACGTCATGGCGATCCAGGAGAGGTGGCTGCCGGTCTGGGATGACCTTGCGCCCTTCCGGTCGGGTCGTCCCGATGACGAGCGCCCGAAGAAGTACGTCCTCGACATGTTCCCGTACCCGTCCGGGGACCTCCACATGGGGCACGCAGAGGCCTACGCCCTCGGCGACGTCATCGCCCGCTACTGGGTGCAGCGCGGCTTCAATGTGATGCATCCGATCGGGTGGGACGCCTTCGGCCTGCCTGCCGAGAATGCAGCCATCAAGAACGGCGAGGATCCCGTCCGCTGGACGTACGAGAACATCGCGCAGCAGAAGGCGTCGATGCGTCGTTATGCGTGCTCGTTCGACTGGGATCGCGTGTTCAACACCTGCGACCCTGACTACTACCGCTGGAACCAGTGGTTCTTCCTGCAGATGTACCGGCGAGGCCTGGCCTACCGCAAGGACAGCAACGTCAACTGGTGCCCCCAGTGCCAGACGGTGCTGGCCAACGAGCAGGTAGTCGCTGGGCTGTGCGAGCGATGCGACACGGCAGTCACGAAGAAGAAGCTGACGCAGTGGTACCTGCGCATCACCGACTACGCCGACCGACTGCTCGACGATATGGAGCAGCTGGAGGGCAATTGGCCGGAGAAGGTCCTGCTGATGCAGCGCAACTGGATCGGGCGCTCTTCGGGTGCTGAGGTCGAGTTCGCCATCGAGGGCCGCGACGAGCCGGTCACCGTCTACACGACTCGGCCCGACACCCTCTACGGGGCAACCTTCTTCGTCGTGGCCGCGGACTCCGACCTCGCGATGGAGCTCGCGGCGGGCACGCCGGCGGAGGGGGAGTTCGCCTCCTACCTCGAGCGGGTCAAGCAGAGCTCGGAGATGGAACGGCTGGACTCCTCCCGCGAGAAGACGGGTGTCTTCCTCGAGCGCCACGCCATCAATCCCGTCAACGGCGAGCGCATCCCGGTGTGGGCCTCGGACTATGTGCTGTCCGACTACGGCACCGGCGCGATCATGGCGGTGCCGGCCCATGACCAGCGCGATCTCGACTTCGCCCTGGCCTTCGACTTGCCCGTGCGCATCGTGGTGGCCTCGGACGAGGATCCCCGGGAGACAGGCATCGCCACGGCCGACGATGGCCCACACGTCAACTCCGGACCGCTCGACGGCCTCGACAAGGCGACGGCCATCGCCCGCATCATCGAGATCCTCGGAGAGCGAGGTACCGGTGTCGCGGCCGTGAACTACCGCCTCCGCGACTGGCTCATCTCGCGCCAGCGCTACTGGGGCACCCCGATCCCGATCGTCCACTGCCCCCAGTGCGGAGAGGTCCCGGTTCCCGACGACCAACTGCCCGTGGTCCTGCCGCCGGCAGAGGGACTCGACCTCAAGCCCAAGGGCACGTCTCCGCTGGGCGGTGCGACGGAATGGGTCAACACCACGTGCCCGTCGTGCGGAGGTCCTGCGCAGCGCGACACCGACACCATGGACACCTTCGTCGATTCATCGTGGTACTACCTGCGTTACGCGGATCCGCGCAATGAGGAGCAGGCCTTCGATCCGGAGGTTGTCCGCGAGTGGCTCCCCGTTGACCAATACGTGGGTGGCGTGACGCACGCGATCCTTCACCTGCTGTACTCCCGGTTCTTCACCAAGGTTCTGCACGACATGGGCCTGCTCGACTTCACGGAGCCCTTCACGCGACTGCTCAACCAGGGCATGGTCGTCATGGACGGCTCAGCCATGAGCAAGTCGCGCGGCAACCTCGTTCGGCTGTCGGATGAGCTCGCGGAGAACGGGGTCGATGCGATCCGGCTGACGATGGTGTTCGCCGGTCCGCCTGAGGACGACATCGACTGGGCTGATGTTTCGCCGTCTGGCTCGCGCAAGTTCCTCGCGCGGGCTTGGCGGCTGTCCGGTGATGTCACGAGCGAGCCCGGAGTCGATCCGGCGTCGGGTGATCTCGAGCTGCGCAAGGCTACGCACCGTGCCGTTCATGATGCGGCCCTTGCGGTCGAGTCGTTCCGCTTCAACGTTGCAGTCGCGCGAACCATGGAGTTGGTCAACGTCACGCGCAAGGCCATCGACTCCGGCAGCGGAGCGGGTGATCCCGCGGTGCGTGAGGCGGTTGAGGCGGTGGCGGTGATGCTGTCACTGGTGGCTCCGTACACCGCCGAGGACATGTGGGCACGCCTCGGTCACGAGCCCACTGTCTTCCTCGCAGGCTGGCCCGTTGTCGATCCCGCGCTCCTCGTCGAGGAGACCGTTACCTGCGTTGTGCAGGTGGCGGGCAAGGTGCGCGATCGACTCGAAGTTTCGCCCACGGTGAGCGAGGACGACCTGCGGGCTCTTGCCCTCGCGTCCCCCGGTGCTGTGAAGGCTCTCGATGGTGCGCAGATCCGTACCGTGGTGGTTCGGGCTCCCAAGCTCGTCAACATCGTCCCGGTCTGACCCGGGCACGTCATGCTCGACGTTGCACCCGACGAGGCTCGCAGGGTCGCGCTGTGGTCGGTGGGACTGCTGTCCGCGCACCCCACCGCAGCCCAGGGCAGGAGTGCATCAGCATTGCGCCAGGAGGCCATGGTCCTCGAGCTGCTGGGCCGACTTGGGGCCGTTCAGCTCGACACGATCTCCGTTCTCGCGCGGTCGCACGAACTCATTGCCTACGCCCGGCTCGGCGGCGTGCGGCGCAGCGCCATCGAGGGTGCCTACTGGGGTGGTGAGGCATTCGAGTACTGGTCGCATGCGGCATGCATCCTTCCCGTCTCGTCCTGGCCGCTCTTCGCCTTCCGTCGACGCCACTATCGGGCGAAGGGTGAACGCTGGCACGGTCGCCCGCGCCATGACGTTCACGCCCTGAAGGAGCGCATCCGACTCGAGGGTCCGATCTCGACGGCTGACGTCGGCGGCGCCAAGCGCGGTGCCGACTGGTGGGAGTGGTCGGACGCCAAGATCGCCCTCGAGACAATGCTTGACGAAGGCGAGCTCGTGGTGAGCAGGCGAGCCGGCTGGCGACGCCAGTACGACCTTCCCGAACGGGTCATCCCATCCGAGTTCTTCCACGACGACCTCACCGACGACGAGTGCTGCGCGGCACTCGTGGAGGCGGGAGCGCGACTGATGGGAATCGGCACGGCAGCGGAGATCGCAGATGTGCACAGACTTCCGACTTCAGCGGTCCGAGCGCACGCGGAAGCGCTGGGACTGGTGCCTGTCCGCGTACGCGACTGGCCTGCGGCCTGGGCGCATCCTCAGGCTCTCGCCTGGCTCGAGTCGGCCTCGCGCGATCGGCATCGCACGACGATGCTGTCTCCGTTCGACCCGCTGGTGTGGCATCGCGATCGCGTGGAGCGCATCTTCGGCATGCGGCATCGGATCGAGGCCTATACGCCCGCACCCCAGCGTGAGCACGGGTACTTCGCCATGCCGGTCCTGCATCGCGGCCGACTCGTCGCGCGCGTGGATCCCAAGCGCGACGGCGCAGTTCTGCGGGCACAGCGCGTCACCATGGCGTCGAGTGCTGAGGATGCCGTCATCGGCACTGCACGCGCTCTTGAGGAGGCCGCCTCGTGGGTGGGCTCGCAGGCGGTAGACGTCCGTGATGTCCGTCCGCCCAGCGCTGCACGCGCCCTGCGAGTCGTGCTGCAAGAGTCCTCTTCTGTCGACGTCGTCCGCTGATTCCACACGGGTAGGGTGCGAGCCATGTCAGCGCCCCGAGTGGCGGTCATCACCGACTCCACCTCGTACCTGCCTCCCGGATGGGCGGCTCAGCACGGGGTGGACGTCGTACCTGTGCAGGTAATCGTGGCTGGGCACCCGTACGACGAGACGGAGGACGATCAGGCGCAGCAGGTCGCTGATGCGCTGCGGGACTGGCAGCCGGTCACGACGAGCCGCCCGTCGCCCTCCCGCTTTCTGGAATCCTTCCAGCGAGCCCAGGACTCCGGTGCTCAGGCCATCGTTGTCGCGACGCTCTCCTCGGCCATGTCGGCCACCTATGAATCAGCCCTCATCGCCGCCCGCGAGTGCGGGATCCCCGTCGAGGTGGTCGACACCAGGTCCATCGCGATGGGGGAGGGGTTCGCGGTGGTCAGCGGTGCTGTGGCCGCTCAGGCGGGTGCCGATATGGACACGGTGGCTCGCGTGATCCGAGAGCGCGCCAGCGTCACTCGAGTCTTCTTCTACGTCGACACCCTCGAGTACCTGCGGCGTGGGGGTCGGGTGAGCGCTGCTCGCGCGGCTGTTGGGCAGGCGCTTCAGGTCAAGCCCCTGCTGCAGGTCGTGGACGGACGTGTGGAGAAGCTCGACCAGGTGCGGACCTCGGCCAAGGCGATGGCTCGACTCACGGAACTCGCAGTCGAGGCGTCGACGCCGTTTCCGCGCGTGGAGATCGCCGTGCAGAATCTCGGCGCTGACGACCGCGCAACGTCACTTGCTGCGACGCTCCGCGAGCGGATTGCGGGTGCTGTCGTCATCGAGGGCCGAGTAGGCGGCGTTGTCGGTGCCCACGTGGGGCCCGGCATGGTGGCGGTGATCGTGGCGCCAGTCCTCGAGGCTGTCACGGATCCAGCGACGTGATGGTGTCCTGATGTCCGAGTTGCCGATGGGAGTCGTGCTGGCCGTCGCGGCGGTGGTCGGCTATCTCATCGGGGCGGTCAACCCGGCGGCTCTCATCGCACGCGCCTTCGACATCGACCTTCACCGCGTGGGTTCGGGCAACCCGGGCGCAACGAACGTCGGGCGAGCCCTTGGTCCACGCTGGGCCGTCCTCGTGGGCTTCCTCGACATCGTGAAGGGCTTCATCCCCGCCGTGACCTTCGGCCTGCTGGTCGGGCAGACGGCGGGCGAGGTTGCCGGTGTAGCTGCGGTGGCGGGCCATGTCACGTCGCCATTCCTTCGAGGTCGTGGCGGCAAGGGTGTGGCGACGACTCTCGGAGCGATCCTCGGCGTGCAGCCGATTCTGGCCATTCCCGTCCTCGTCGGCTTCGGCATCGGTGTGGCGGTGAGTCGTCGCGTCGGGATCGGAGCCGTGACGGGCGCCGTGGTCCTCGTCATCGCCGGCGTCGCCGGCTGGGCACTGGGCTGGACTGACGCATCGGACATGTGGTTCGCCGTCGTCCTCGGCTTGCTCGTGCTAGGGCGGCATCTCGGAAACATCCGCCAGGCCTGGCACAGCCTGCGCGACTGACTGTCCACAGTCACGACCGACGACGGTGCGTCGTCCACTGGCGAGTGACGTCGATCCTCGTGAGGACGGACCGCTCCTAGCGTGCCGGCATGGGCTGGACTCACTCTGCTGAACGTGCACGCGATGCTGCCGAGCGCCGCCTTCGGACCGTCGTGCACGAGTGGAGCCCGCAGTGGTCCGACCCCACACATGAGATGCACGCCCTCCTCGACGTCGATGAGTTGGAGCCAGCGGCGCGGCTGTCGATCGGCCCGTGGAGCCGGCCGGCCCTTCGCGGGTTTCTGGTGCTCCTGGCCGTCATCGGCACAGTGGTCGGCTACCTGGTGTGGCAGGCGCAGCCCCGCAGCGTCGCGGTCGCGCCGGAGGATCTGCCGCTCGAGGTGCTGGCCACAGGTGCGCCGCTCACGGGTGAGGCTTCTCCGGCGGCGACCGGCGACGCACCTGTGACCCCCGCACAGGACTCCACGGGTGACTCCGCGGCCGCAGCCGAGATCGTCGTGCATGTCACGGGCCTCGTGCGCCGCCCCGGACTCGTGCGACTGCCTGCGGGGGCCCGAGTGGCCGATGCCATCGAGCTGGCGGGTGGAGTCACCCGCCGAAGGGCCGAGGGCAGCGTCAACCTGGCCCGGGTTCTGGTGGACGGCGAGCAGATCGTGGTGGCCGACGCGGCGGCCGCTCTCGGGTCCACGACGCCGGCTGCCGTCTCGGCCGGTTCAGCCGGTGGGGCTCCCCTCGACCTGAACAGCGCGACCGTGGAACAGCTCGATTCTCTGCCCGGAGTCGGTCCCGTTCTGGCCGGGCGCATTCTGCAATGGCGCACGACACACGGACGCTTCCGTTCCGTCGACGAGCTCGGCGAGGTGTCGGGCATCGGTGACGCGATCCTCGGGCAGTTGCGCCCCTTGGTTCGAGTGTGATCGACGGACGCCTGCTCGTACCGGCGATCGCCACCTGGGTGGGTGCGGCACTGCACCTCGCGTGGGGAACCAGCGCGGTGCTCGTCGGGCTCACGTTGCTCCTGGCTGCTTTGCTCGTCCGCTCCGTCCCACGGAGCAGTCTCGTCGTCGGTGCGGTCCTGATGGTCGTCGGTGCTGCGGCCGCGGCTCTGCTCGCCTGGCGCCTGGCGCCGGAGCCGCTGGATTCGTGGGTCTCGGAGGCCGCCACCGCCAGCGTCGTCGGCTCCATCGCCGGCGAACCGATCCTGCGCCCGCCCGACCCTTCCGGTGCGTGGTGGCAGACCGGCTCCGTCACCGTGCTGCTGCACACATCCTCGGTCACGGCCCGCGGCGTGCGCATGGACGTGCACCTGCCCGTCCACGTTCGAGTCCCGTGGAACTCGGACCTGCCGGCCCGGGGCACCGTCGTCGAGGCGATTGGTCGGCTGGCCGAGGTCCCGATCCGCACCGGGTGGGCCGCTGAGCTGCGCACGAGCAGCGGGGGACTTCGGGTGATCGGCCCTCCGAGTGCATGGGACTCGCTGGCCACTCGAATGCGAGCCGGACTCGCGGGGGCAGTCGCCGGAGCGCCACCCGATGCCGCAGCGCTGGTCCGGGGACTCACTCTCGGTGACGACGCGGATTCGCCTGCACAGCTCACGGACGCCATGCGTGCCAGCGGTCTGGCCCATCTCGTCGCGGTCAGCGGTGGAAACGTCGCGATCGTCGTGGGTCTGGTGGTGGGCCTGACCACCGCACTCCGCTTCCCGCTGTGGTCACGCGTCGTGCTCGGCCTGCTTGCACTGGCCTACTACGCCTTCCTTGTCGGGCCTGAACCCAGCGTGCTGCGAGCCTCGGTCATGGGCGCGGTCGTCCTCGTCGGCGTACTGGTCGGAGGTCGCCGGGGCGGACCAGCCGTGCTCGCCACGGGCGTGCTCGGGCTCGTACTCGTCCAGCCCGCGCTGTCATTGTCGTGGGGGTTCGCCCTGTCGGCCTGCGCCACGGCGGGCATCATCCTGGCCGCGCCGGAGGTGCTCAGGAGACTCCGCTCGTGGTGGGTGACCGCACGCCTGCCTCCCGTGGTTCTCGCGGCAGCCGCCCTGACTCTCGCCGCTCAGCTGGCGACTCTGCCGATCCTCATCGCCATGGGCGGTGCGGCCGGGTGGATCAGCGTTCCGGCCAATCTGGCGGCCATGCCTGCCGTCGCGCCGGTGACCGTCCTGGGCCTGCTTGCCGCGGTGACGGCACCGGTGGCGCCGAGTCTGGCAGGGCTCCTGGGGTCCGCAGCGGCATGGCCGGCGGGCTGGATCGCCCTGGTGGCCGAGCAGGCCACTCGCCTTCCGGTGCCGGATTGGCCAGCAGGAGTGTGGCCCTCGGGGTGGACGGGCCTGGTCCTGCTCGCCCTGCTGGCCGGGATGGTGGCACTTCTCCGGTCCCGGCCCGTGCGCAGTCGATGGCACGGCCTGCCGCGCGTCATGCGCGTCGCCGTGACCCTGGCGTCTGTGGTCGGTGTGCTCGCGATGGTCCTGCGCCCGGTGGACGTGCGCGGGTGGCCCCCTCGAGACTGGCTCGTCGTGATGTGCGACGTCGGTCAGGGGGACTCCCTGCTGTTGAGGTCCGCGCCGGAGTCCGCGGTCGTCATCGACACGGGAAGCGATCCCGAGCGGGTCGATGCCTGCCTGGCCGACGCGGGTGTGGAGCGGGTCCCTGCCGTCGTGCTCACCCACTTCCACGCAGACCACGTGTCCGGATTAGCCGGAGTTCTCGCGGGGCGTGATGTCGGCGTGGTGCTGAGCACGCCGGTGGAGGAGCCGAGCGAACAGGCGGCGATGGTGCGCGAGGTGCTCGCGGCCACGGGCCGAGGTCCGGAGCACATCACCGCGGGTGATGCCCGGCGCGTGGGGCAGGTGTCGTGGCGGGCATTGTGGCCCCGGCGCCTCATCTCGCGTGGGTCCGTGCCCAACAACGCCAGCGTCGTCCTCGTGGCCGAGATTGCCGGACGAAGCATCCTGCTCACCGGCGACATCGAGCCCGATGCCCAGCGTGCACTCGTCGGCGACGTTGTCGGCCTCGACCTCGACATGGTCAAGGTGCCCCATCACGGCTCGAGGCATCAGGCCCCGGAGTTCGCCCTGGCCGTCCGCGCACCCGTCGTCCTGATCAGCGTCGGTGCTGACAATGACTACGGGCATCCGGCTCCTGAGGCCATCGACCTCTACGCGGGGGACGAAGCCATGGTCCTGCGCACCGATGAGCTCGGCGACGTGGCCGTGGTGGCCGTGGGGGCGCGGGGCTTGGGTGTCGTGACCCGAGGTGGCATGCTGCCCTCACCATGACTGCAGCCCGTATCACCCTCGCGATCGGGGGTGAGGCCGTGCTCGTGGAACGAGCTGTGCGCTCGGTGACGTTGGCCGTTCGCCGAGTCACGCCTGACGCTCAGCGCACCGTCATCTCCGCGGGTGACGATTCCGCGGCTCACCAGTTGCGTGAGGCGGCGGCCCCCAATCTGTTCGGCGATGCCGGGATCGTCGTGGTCGAGGGTGTCGATGGTGCCGACGAATCCGTGGCCAAGGCGATCCGGGAGGTCCTCGTCGATCTCCCGGACGACATCCACCTGGTGTTCACCCACCCCGGCGGCATGAAGGGCAAGGCTCTGCTCGACGACATCCGCAAGGCGGGCGCGGACGTTGTCGACTGCCCGACCATGAAGAAGGGCAAGGCGACCCTCGACTTCCTCACCAAGGAGTTCGCTCGCCATGGCCGCAAGGCGACGTCCGACGGTGTGGCTGCGCTGTACGAGGCGGTCGGTCACGATCTCGGCCTGCTCGTGAGCGCCGTATCCCAGTTGTCGTCCGACGTCGAGTCCGAGCTCATCGATGCCGATGCCGTGCACGGCACCTTCCTCGGGGTGGCCGAGGTGTCCAGCTTCACCATCGCCGACGCATTCTGGGACCGCCGGTACGCCGAGGCCCTGCGCGCTCTGCGTCAGGCGATGCTCGTGTCGGACGCACCGCGCGTTGGAGTCACGACGGTGTCGTCACTCGCGAATGGGCTGCGCACTCTCGTTCGGGTGGGTGGCATGCCGCCGGGTGCCTCAGATGCCGACGTCGCCAAGGACGCCGGCGTCCCTCCTTGGAAGGTCGGTCAACTGCGTCGGCAGTGGTCGCGTTGGTCGGGGGACCAGCGCCGGGTTGCCTCCTCCATCGTCGCCCTTGCTGATGCGGACGCCGCGATGAAGGGCGGCGTGCGGGTGGGATCGAGCCTCGACGCCGACCAGAAGCTCCTCGCGCTCGAGATCCTTGTGGCGGGGTCTGCTCGCGACTAAGGCGCCTCGACCGGGCTTACCAGGCGGCGTCGATGCCGAAGGCGTTCTTGATGGCCTCCGGCGACAGGATCTCTGCTGCCGGCCCGCGGGCGATGACGCGTCCGTCGCGCAGCAGAACGACGTCATCGCACGTATGGCGCATGCGCGGGATGTCATGGCTGATGGTGACGGCTGTTCTGCCTTCGTCGACGTGACGGCGCAGGAGTCGGTCGAGATCGTGGCGAGCCACGAGATCAAGGTCGGCGTCGGCCTCGTCGAGCAGCAGCAAAGGCGCGCGCTGGGCCAGCACCCGGGCGAGGTGCACACGTGTCCGCTCGCCTCCGGACAGTGTCGTGACCGGCCGGGTCCTCAGATGCATGAGCCCCTGCTGCTCGAGCACCTCCCCGATGATGCTGGCGTCCTGACGGGCCTGGGGTGTTCCGTGCCACGGCGTGCGGCCCCACGCGACCACTTCCTCAACCGTGAAGCCGAAGGCCACATCTCGATCCTGGCCGAGTAGTGATCGCTGCTGGGCCAGCGCGCGTGCTCCAAGCCTCGTGACGTCCTGCTCGTCGATTCGGACAGTCCCGGTGCCTGGACGACGTTCGCCGGCGAGCAGGCCCAGCAGTGTGGACTTCCCCGAACCGTTTCGGCCTGCGATTCCGGTCAACGTTCCCCGCCGGAGTTCCAGTGAGGTGGGGTGCAGTCGCGTCACGCCACGATCGACCAGGCTGACGTCACGAAGGCTTGCGGCAGGAGTCATGCCCAGCCGCCCTGTCGTGTGCGAGTGCGCCACAGCAGCGCGAAGAACACCGGTGCACCGAGCAGTGCGGTGATCGCGCCCACGGGAATCTCGGCAGGAGCCGCGGCTGCTCGTGCGATGGTGTCGGCCACCAGCAGTATCAGTGCACCCGTCAGGCTGCTGACCAGAAGCACGGGTCCCGTGCGAGGACCGACCAGTCCACGTACGGCGTGAGGAATCACCAGTCCGATGAAGGCGATGACGCCGACTGCTGCCACGCCAGCGCCGATCAGGAGGACGACGGCGCAAAGCGAGGTGACGCGCACCCGGCGCACGTCGATGCCCACCGCCGTTGCGTCTCTGTCACCAAGGGCGAGCACGTCCAGTCCGCGCGCGGTAGTAGCCGCGACAGCCAGGCCGGCCACGATGAAGGGCGCGACGTACAGCGCCGTCGACCAGGTTGACAGCGCGAGGCTCCCGGAAGTCCAGAAGGCCAGCGATCGGACGCCGGCGTCAGGAATGACGTTTACCGCAATGCCGACAGCGGCCGAAGCGAACGCCGCCACCGCGATGCCTGCCAGCAGGAGTGTCACGACCTCGGGCCGACCCTCCCGGGTAGCAGCCCAGACCACGAGCGCCATGGCCGCTGCTGCGCCCACGGTTGCAGCAAGAGCTGCGCCTGCGCTCCCGAGGGTGATGCCTGCCACTGCAGCGATGACGCAGCCGAGTGCTGCGGCAGACGAGATCCCGATCAGGGCCGGATCCGCCAATGGGTTGCGCATCGTCCCCTGCAGCAGGACTCCTGCAGCAGCCAGTCCGGTGCCGACCAGCAGGGCCATGGCGATGCGGGGCGCGCGGATCTCACGGATGATCTCCGGGGTCGCCTCGGCCGCGCCGATCCTCAGGGCGAGCATCGAGGCCCCCGCAGTGACGATCACCAGCACGATCGCCATGACGAGCCATGGCAGGTGCGCTGGTGATGCGCTCCGGGCGAGCTGCCTCATCTGGACGCCACCTGCAGCGCGGAAGCGAGCGCATCAACGAGGGCTCCGGTGCGCGGTCCGTACGACAGCAGCAGGGTGTCCTCTACGGCGACGATGCGACCCTGCTCACCGGCTCGGGTCTGCGCGACGCCGGGCAGTTGAACTAGCCCCGTCGCCCCGTCGACCGACTCCAGCCCGCCGGTCATGACGAGAAGTACATCGGGATCGGCCGCGGCCAGTGCCTCGGCAGTGAGCGGTGTGAAAGCCGGCAGGCCGGATTCCGCCCCTACGTCGACTCCTCCGGCCGCCTCGATGAGGGCATCCGCACCGGAGCCTTCACCGCCGAGCAGGTAGATCGCCGAGGTGCCGCGCAGATACAGGAAGGCCACACGCGGTGCGGATGGCTGCGCTCCCGGAGCAGACGGCAGCCAGGTCGCCGTTGCCGCCTCAGCAGAGTCGGCATCCAGGCCCACGGCGTCCGCGAGAGCGCGCACGCGGGGCGCGATGTCGTCAGGGGACCACGCCTCCGGGATCTTGACCACCGCTACTCCCGCAGAACGGATCTGTTCGATCGCCTCCGGAGGTGATGTCGACGCATCGATGATCACGAGGTCTGGTGATGTGGCAAGGACGCGCTCGGCGCTGACTGCGTGCGCCTTCGTCAGAACGGGCACCTCGCTCAGCTCCGTCGCGGTACTCGTCTCGTCCCTTCCGACGATTCGATCGCCGAGTCCCAGTGCGACCAGCGTCTCGGCGACGCCGGTTGCCAGGCTTACGATCCGCAGGGGTGCATTCTCGGTCAGCACTGCCAGACGCGAACCCGGCAGAGGAACGTCGTCGGAAGTGATGATGACGGGCCCGGAAAATTGCTCGGTGATGCTGGATGATGCCAACGGCGACGCGGTCACCTCGGATGGTGCCGAGGAGCAGCCGGCGACGGATACGACGAGCAGGGTGGCGACGGCGCAGATCCCCGCGCGGGTAAGCGGCATCGTCACGGCCCGATTATCGCCGTCTTCATGTGCGCAGATTCCGATGCAGCGTCGGCATGACTCCGACGCAGATTCCGATGCAGCGTCGGCATGACTCCGACGCAGATTCCGATGCAGCGTCGGCATGACTCCGACGCTGTGTCAAGCGACATCACGCCCACCTGGCCTACCGTCCGGTCCATGGTCGCCATCCGTCGGATCATGGGCATGAGAGCGCGTGTGACCGGCGCTGCTGTTGCTGCGGTGCTGTGTGCAGCGATCACGTCTCCTGCCCTCGCGGAGCCCGCCGGAGTCGGTCGAGCGCAGGGCAACGACGGGCTGCGTCTGACAGTGTCGCCGGTCCGGGGGCTGTCACCTCAGGGCGCCACCGTGCGTGTGCGGGGGGCAGGCTTCGACCGGTCCGTGGGCATCTATGTCGCCCTGTGCGTCACTCCCGTCCCGGGGCAGCGCCCGTCACCGTGCGGTGGGGGAGTGAACATGTCTGCCAGCGATCCATCCTCTGCATGGGTGTCGTCCACGCCTCCACCCTATGGACGGTCACTGGCGATCCCGTATCGCGCAGGCGGTCGCTTCGATGTACGCATCACGGTGTCCTCGGTGATCGGCGACGTCGACTGTCGGCGCACCTCATGCTCCATCGTGACCCGCGCCGATCACACACGATCAGGTGACCGTCGCTTCGACCTCGCGGTCCCCGTCACCTTCGAGGCCGGGCAGTGACGAGTCACCCGCTTCTCGCTTCCGTCGGCATCGTCAAAAGACCCCAATCCGACCACGTCAATCCAGACAAGGAGATCACCAGTGCACAGGTCACTTAGCATCCTCGGCTCGGCCCTGCTTCTCACGGCAGTCGCGGCCACCCCAGCGCAGGCCGCGGACGCATACAACGCCAGCATCGCCGGCCAGCGCAACTACGGCCTGCTGTCGAATCTCGCACAGTCGTCGACGCAGACGGTTGCCGTCACGAATCTGCCCGCTGGTGTAGGGCTGTATGCGCTGAACTGCCTCGTGCCCCAGGATCCGCGATCTGCCCCGACCGTGTGCGACCTCTCCGAGGGCGCGGCTGCCTATCTGCCGGCCGCGGGTGAGGCGCGGGCCAGCGCTTCATTGCCGATCAAGGTGAACGCCGAGTTCTACGGCATGAATCCGAATCCCACCAATGGGGACGCTGGCGGCCAGAGTGTGGACTGCCGCGTGAGCACGGGCAATCCGCGCACCACGACGTGTGCCGTCTACGTACTCGGTGCGGGACGCGACAGCGCGAACCCGACGTACCTGCGGGTCTTCCCGACGGCATACCTGCCTGTCAAGGCGGACCGCGCCGCGGACGCAGCCGTCCTGACGCTTGACGGGAAGGCGCTGGGCAAGGGCGCAAAGCCGGCTCTCAAGGCCGACCGGGCCCTTCCCTTCACCGTGAAGCTGGCATCCGGCCTCTCTGCGTCGGTGTCGTCCAAGGGATGCGCCGTCAAGGACGGGGCGATCACCGCTGTCGCGGACGCTGGTACGTGCACGGTGCTCATCACCTCGACCGGTGGCCGGAACTACCGACCGCTGGTGACGACGCAGGTCTTCCGCATCACGAAGTAGCGGTGCCGCAGGCCACTAGGAGCCGAGCGCGAGCCGAGACACGCCGCCCTGGATGAAGTCCAGGACGAGATCGATCTCGCGCTCGGCTGTGGCCTGGCCGGACTCGATGCGGCCGATCGCGGCGTCCACCGCTCCCCAGACGAGCATCGACACCGCGGCAGGATCCCCGATGCCGAGCTCGGCGATTGCCACCGACAGAGGCGTGATGAGGTCGCGATGCTGCGCCTGGACCTGCGCCCGTCGGGTGGGCGGCAGTTCCACCGTCCCGGCCGCACGCACGAGTGCGTGGCGGCCGTCTCGTACGTACTCGAGCACGGCGGTGACCCACGCGCGCACCTGCTCCGCCGGGTCGCTCTGGGCGGCGACTGCTGCCTGAAGGTCCGTGCTCCAGTCCGCGAGCTCGTCGACGAGGACATCGGCGATCAGATCGGCCGCGCTGCTGTAGTACTCGTAGACCGCCGAGCGGGACAATCCCACCTCCGAGGCCACCTCTGCAACGGTGAAGGAGCCCTCACGCAGGATCAGGGTCGCGGCTGCGTCGAGCAGGGCTGCACGGCGCTGCTCGCGGTTCAGTGCCACAGTTGGTGCGCTGATCTTGGGCATCTCAGGATTATGCCCCACAACGACGAAGGGCGCCCGTGACGGACGCCCTTCGGAGAGTGATGGTGACGATCAGAGGGCCGCGGCCTTCTTGGAGATCGACGACTTGCGGTTGGCCGCCTGGTTCGCGTGGATCACGCCCTTGCTGACGGCCTTGTCGAGGACCCGGTTGGCCTCGGAGGCCCGCTTGGCGGCCTCGGCGGAGTCGCCGGATTCGGCGGCCTCGTGGAACTTGCGGACGGCCGTCTTCAGGTACGACTTGACCGACTTGTTGCGCAGGCGCGCCTTCTCGTTCGTGCGATTGCGCTTCATCTGCGACTTGATGTTCGCCACGGGACAACCTTCTCGGCTTGTGAATCTGGACGACGGACGGTGCTTCGGGTTCTGCGTGCGCCTGCCGTGGACCGGTAGGTGCACCGGGCGGTGGTCAAGCGACCCCCAAGAGTACCCGTAGGCTGGCCTCCAGCCCAAATCACCCCCTCGTTGAGGGGGTCACCGCCCTCAAGGAGCCCGGTGCCTGCCACCCCGTCCGCCCCGCAGCCCGGCGCGACCGACCCCTCGGTCATCCGGAACTTCTGCATCATCGCGCATATCGACCACGGCAAGTCGACCCTGGCCGATCGGATGCTGCAGCAGACGGGCGTCGTCGAGGAGCGGGCCATGCGGGCCCAGTACCTCGACCGGATGGACATCGAGCGTGAGCGGGGCATCACCATCAAGTCCCAGGCTGTGCGGCTGCCCTACCGCGCCCTCGACGGCCGTGACTACGTCCTGAACATGATCGACACCCCGGGGCACGTCGACTTCACGTACGAGGTGTCGCGCTCGCTGGCTGCCTGCGAGGGGGCGGTGCTTCTGGTCGACGCCGCGCAGGGGATCGAGGCGCAGACCCTGGCCAACCTCTACCTGGCTCTCGCGACCGACCTCACCATCATCCCCGTCCTGAACAAGATCGACCTTCCCGCCGCTCAGCCGGAGAAGTACGCCGCTGAGCTCGCCCACCTGATCGGCTGCTCACCGGACGACGTCCTGCGTGTCTCGGCGAAGACCGGAATGGGGGTCGCCGAGCTGCTCGAGGAGATCGTCGAGCAGATTCCTGCACCGGTCGGCAACGCCGATGCGCCGGCTCGGGCGATGATCTTCGACTCGGTCTACGACACCTACCGAGGCGTTGTCACGTACGTGCGGGTTGTCGACGGCCACCTCTCCAGCCGCGAGCGGATCGCGATGATGTCGACCGGGGCGGTCCACGAACTGCTCGAGGTAGGCGTGATCTCGCCCGAGCCCATCGCCGGCTCTGGCCTCGGGGTCGGCGAGGTCGGCTACCTCATCACCGGTGTCAAGGACGTCCGTCAGTCACGCGTCGGCGACACTGTGACGAGTGAGCGCAGCGGTGCCAAGGTTCCGCTGGGGGGATATGCGGATCCCAAACCGATGGTGTTCTCGGGCCTGTACCCGATCGACGGCTCGGACTACCCCGAGCTGCGCGACGCGCTCGACAAGCTCAAGCTCAACGACGCTGCCCTCGTCTACGAGCCAGAGACGTCGCTCGCCCTCGGGTTCGGATTCCGCTGCGGGTTCCTGGGCCTGCTGCACATGGAGATCGTTCGAGAGCGGCTCGAGCGCGAGGCGAATCTCGACCTCATCTCCACCGCCCCCAACGTCATCTACCGCGTCGTGCTCGATGACGGCAAGGAGATCGTCGTCACCAACCCGAGCGAGTTCCCGACCCAGAAGGTCTCGCGCATCTTCGAGCCGGTGGTGAAGTCGACGATCATCCTGCCCAGTGAGTTCGTCGGCACGGTCATGGAGTTGTGCCAGCAGCGTCGGGGATCCCTGCTCGGCATGGACTACCTCTCCGAGGACCGCGTAGAGATGCGCTATACGCTGCCGCTGGCGGAGATCGTGTTCGACTTCTTCGACTCCCTGAAGTCCCGCACGAGGGGCTATGCCTCGCTCGACTACGAGCTCACCGGTGAGCAGGAGGCTGATCTCGTCAAGGTCGACATCCTGCTCCATGGTGATCCTGTCGACGCGTTCAGCGCGATCGTGCACCGCGACAAGGCCATGAGCTACGGCACGATGATGACGAGCAAGCTCAAGGAGCTCATCCCTCGGCAGCAGTTCGAGGTGCCGATCCAGGCCGCCATCGGCTCACGCGTCATCACCCGCGAGACGATCCGGGCGATCCGCAAGGACGTCCTGGCCAAGTGCTATGGCGGCGACATCACCCGCAAGCGCAAGCTCCTGGAGAAGCAGAAGGAGGGCAAGAAGCGGATGAAGATGGTTGGCCGGGTGGAGGTGCCCCAAGAGGCCTTCGTCGCCGCCCTCTCCACCACCGAGCCCCCCAAGAAGTGACGCCCGAGGCCCCGTTGAGTGGTGAGTTGTGCTCCGCCGCGCAC
>CAIZPS010000086.1 GCA_903934925.1 uncultured bacterium
CCACGGGCTAGAGCGCGCGGAGGATGTCCTCGACCCGCTCCTTGGCATCGCCGAACAGCATGGACGTGTTGTCGCGGAAGAACAGCGGGTTTTGCACGCCGGCGTAGCCCACCGCCATCGACCTCTTGAAGACGATGACGTTGCCTGCCTCCCATACGCGCAGGACGGGCATTCCGGCGATGGGCGAGCCCGGGTCCTCCTCCGCAGCAGGATTGACGGTGTCGTTGGCACCAATGACCAGGACGACGTCGGTGTCGGAGAGGTCGTCGTTGATCTCGTCCATCTCCAGGACGATGTCGTACGGCACCTTCGCCTCGGCCAGCAGCACGTTCATGTGCCCGGGGAGGCGGCCGGCGACGGGGTGGATGCCAAACCGCACGTTGACACCGCGCTCACGCAGGATGCGCGTGATCTCTGCAACGGGGTACTGCGCCTGCGCCACCGCCATGCCGTAGCCGGGGGTGATGACGACCGATGACGCGTTGGCGAGCATGTCGGCGACCTCCTCGGCACTCACCTCGCGGTGCTCGCCCTGCTCAGCATCGGAGCTGGAGGACGGCTGCTCCATGCCGAAGCCGCCGGCGATGACGGAGATGAACGACCGATTCATCGCCTGGCACATGATGTAACTGAGGTAGGCACCCGAGGAGCCGACGAGGGCGCCCGTGATGATCAGCAGGTTGTTGTTGAGCAGGAAGCCGGCCGCGGCTGCAGCCCAGCCCGAGTAGCTGTTCAGCATCGACACGACGACGGGCATGTCGCCTCCACCGATGGACGCCACCAGGTGCCAGCCCAGCAGGAGCGCGAGCACCGTTGCGGCGATGAGCAGCCACAGGGCCGGATCGATCACGAACCAGACGGTCATGGCGACGAAGAGCACCAGGGCGCCGATGTTGAGAGCGTTCTTGCCCGGCAGCATCATCGGCTTGGAGTCGATCTTCGCGGACAGCTTCAGGTAGGCGACGATCGATCCGGTGAAGGTGACACCACCGATGAACAGGCCGATGAGCACCTCGGCATGGTGAATGCCGAGAAGCTCGGGCGCGACCTCCGTCTGCGCTGCGCCCTTCGCTTCGACCATGAGGTATCCGGACCACGCGACCAGCACTGCCGCGAGTCCGACGAAGCTGTGCAGCAGAGCGATGAGCTCGGGCATGCCGGTCATCTCGACGACCTTCGCGCGCCAGAGACCGACCGTGGCACCCAGGATGAGCGCTACGACCATCAGGACGATGCCGAGCGCGGTCATGCCGTGGCTGCCGCCGTCGAGCGCGAGCGCGATGGTCGCGACGAGGGCGATCGCCATGCCGACGATGCCGTACCAGATGCCCTGCTTGCCGGTCTCGTGCTTGGAGAGCCCGGCCAGGCTCACGATGAACAGCAGGGCGGCGACGAGGTAGGCCGCGATGGCCAGGGAGTCGATGGTCATCGCTGGAACATCTCCAGCATGCGACGGGTCACGGCGAACCCTCCGAAGATGTTGATGCTCGCGACCAGGACGGCGACGAAGGCAAGGACGGTGACAATCGTGTCGCCGGCACCGATCTGCAGAATCGCCCCCACGACGATGATTCCCGAGATGGCGTTCGTGATCGACATCAGCGGAGTGTGCAGCGCGTGGTGCACGTTGCCGATGACGTAGAAGCCGATCACGATCGCCAGGACGAAGACGGTGATGTTCGACGTCAGCTGCGCCGGAGCCGCAGCAGTGACCAGCAGCAGCGCGGCACCTGCGAGGGCGACGAGTGTGTAGCGCTTCCGTGGGTTGGGCGCCGCCTTCTCCTTCTTCACCGCAGGAGCCGCCGACGTCGTCGCCGCAACGGGAGACGCCGACACCTCGACCGGCGGCGGGGGCCAGGAGACCGCACGATCGTGAGTCACCGTCATCGAGCGCTGCACGACGTCGTCCCAATTCAGGACGAGCTCGCCGTCCTTGCCCGGAGTGAGCAGCTTCATCAGGTTGACGAGGTTCGTCGAGTACAGCTGCGACGCCTGTGCGGGCAGTCGGCCGGCGAGGTCCGTGTAGCCCACGATCGTGACTCCATTGGGAGTGACGACCACCTCGTCGGCGACGGAGCCCTCCACGTTGCCGCCGTTCGCAGCCGCGAGGTCGACGATCACCGATCCCGGCTTCATCGAGGCGACCATCTCCGCCGTGAGCAGACGCGGTGCCGGACGCCCGGGAATCAGCGCCGTCGTGATGACGATGTCGACGTCCTTCGCCTGCTCGGCGTACAGGGCCGCCTCACGCTGCTTGTAGTCGTCGCCCATCTCCTTGGCGTACCCGGTGGCACTCACCTCAGCCTCAGGCGAGGCGATAGCGAGGTACTCACCACCCATCGACTTCACCTGATCGGCGACCTCGGGACGCGGATCCGTGGCCCGCACGATGGCCCCCAGCGACCCCGCGGTGCCGATGGCGGCCAGACCTGCGACACCGGCTCCGGCCACCAGCACCTTCGCAGGGGGCACCTTGCCGGCCGCGGTGACCTGGCCGGTGAAGAACCGACCGAAGGCGTTGGCCGCCTCGATGACCGCCCGGTAGCCCGCGATGTTCGCCATCGAGCTCAGCACGTCCAGTGACTGCGCGCGCGAGATGCGCGGCACTGCCTCCATGGCCAGGGCGGTCACGCCGCGGTCGGCGAGCGACTGCAGCAGGTCCGGGCTCTGGGCCGGCGCAAGCATGGAGACGAGGTAGGCCCCGGGCTGGAGCAGGGCGACCTGCGCCTGGTCGGGTGCGTTCACGTGGAAGACGATCGGCGCTCCCCAGGCCTGGTCGGTCGCTCCGATGGCCGCGCCCGCCTCGCGATAGGCAGCGTCCGTGAACGAGGACGGATCCCCGGCGCCCGACTCGACGAGCACCTCGTAGCCCAGCTTGACCAGCTGGACCACGGTCGCGGGCGTCGCGGCCACCCTCCGCTCCCCCGGCTTGGTCTCCCGTGGCACTCCGATGAGCACAGCGCCTCCTCGATCATGCGGCGGCCGCACTCCGGCCGGGAGCCGTAAGCCTAGGAGGCGGCGGCCCAAACCGCTTCTCGAGAAGCCCCATGTCGTCTGTCGATCCCCCGTCGGCCGTCCCACGCCTCCAGTACCAGCGCCATCGGTTAGGGTCCTCAGGACTTCCTCCCCCGCCACGAGGAGCCGCATGCCTCGCCTCACCGTCGTCGTCACGTTCCTGCTCGCCCTCGTCCTCGCGGGCCTCACGGCGCCTGCGAGCAGGGCGGCTGAACCTGCCAAGGGCACCTGCTACGCGTACCAGAAGTCCACCCTTCAGAACGTCTCCTCTCCCGCCGAGCCGGTGACCTGTACGACGAAGCACACCGCAGAGACCTACTACGCGCGGACGCTCCCGGACTCGTTCGGCCTGCCCTCGAAGGCCTCCGCGGCCGCGCGCCTGTCCATTGCCGAGCCGTGCACCACCACGGCGATGAACGCCTACCTCGGCCTGTCCGAGCGCCGTCTCCCGTCACGCTTCCAAACGGCCGTCCTCTTCCCGACCGACCCGCAGTGGAAGGCGGGGGAGCGCTGGATGCGCTGCGACGTCGTCCTGCAGGGCGGGACGTCACTGGTCACGCTGACCAGGCCCGCCGCCGAACTGGTGGCTGCGACGCCCGCCGAGCAGTTCGACTTCTGCACCCCCGGCACGCCCAATGCGAAGAACACGTCCGCCTTTCCGTGCAACAAGCCGAAGATCAACTGGATCAAGGTCCTCGACAAGGACCTCGGAAAGCCCGGCTCGACGTTCCCGGGCACGCGCAGCGTGGAGAACCGCACGCGGGCCCTGTGCAAAGCGCAGGGGAAGGCCTGGAACGGCAAGGAGAAGTACCCAGGCTGGTGGGCCATCTGGCCGACCGCCGTCGGCTGGCGCAAGGGCCAACGCTCCGCCCAGTGCTTCGTCCCGTACTCGCAGTACGAGCAGGAACTCGCCGAGCGCACCCCCACCCCCTGATCCGCGAGTGGCCACTGGGCACCGCGAGTGGCCACTGGGCACCGCGAGTGGCCACTCAGCCGAGCACGCTCCGGGGTTCGTCATCCGGATACATGGAATCCATCTCGGGCTCTGTGGCATTCAGGCGCGCCACCTGCTCATCAGTCAGTTCGACCGCCAGAGCGCGAACGATCGAATCGACGGTCTGCGGCCGGGTCGCTCCCGGAATCGGGATCATGACGGGCGAGGTGGCCAGCAGCCACGCAAGAATCGTCTCCTGCGCCGTTGCCCCGACTTCGCCGCCCACGCTGGCGAACTCGGCGTAGCGGCTGCCGATGTCATGGGCCTGGGTCGAGCCCCCGAGCGGTGACCAAGGCAAGAAAGCGATACCCAGCTGAGTGCACAGGTCAAGCACATCGGAGTCGCGGCGGTAGCGCGGTGACCATTCGTTCTGCACCGAGACGACACCGCCAGACTGAGGTCCACCCAAGAGCTCCAGGGCAAGAAGTAGTTCCGGGGCGGTCACATTCGACAGTCCGATTCGCTCCACGAGTCCGTCTTGCTGAAGCGATGCGAGCGTGATCATCTGCTCGCGGTACGTGAGGGTCGGATCGTGACGATGATGCTGGTACAGCGTGATCGCTTCGACTCCAAGGGCCGCAAGGCTCGCCTCGCATGCAGCGCGAAGCCCCTGCGCAGACGAATCACGTCCCCACTCCTCGCCCACGCTGCGAGTGATCCCGCCTTTGGTGGTGACGACGACTCCGGAGCGATCCGCAGGTCCCGAGTACGACCTGAGCGCTTCAGCAACAAGGAGCTCGTTGTGTCCGACGGTGTCCCACGTCGGTGCATAGATGTTGGCGGTATCCAGAAGCGTGATGCCCAGATCGAGCGCCCGATGGATGGTGGCGACGGCGCGCTCGCGCTCGTCAACCATTTCGGTGAAGGACTGGGGCATGCAGCCCAGTCCCACCGCTGAAACCGAGAGATCACCAATCGTGCGCACGGAGAGGGTCATGACCAGATCGTAGGTTCCACGACCCCGTGCCCAGTGGCCACTCGCGGTGCCCAGTGGCCACTCGCGGTGCCCAGTGGCCACTCGCGGTGCCCAGTGGCCACTCGCGATCAGGTGGCTAGGCCGAGCCACTCCTCTTCAGCCTGCTCGCGCTGCGCCCGGACCGTTCGGAGCTCCTCGTCCAGCGATGCGATACGCGCATAGTCCGTCGAATGCTCAGCCATCTGCGCGTGCAGCTTCTCCTCCTGCACCTGCAGCTTCTCCATCTGGCGCTCCAGTCGGGCCAGCGCCTTGCGCTGGTCGCGCTCCTGCGCCGCGGACGATCGCGGCTGCTCGACCACGCGTCGCGACTCTGCCACCGAGTCTGCCGCCGTGGCCCGCAGAGCGAGGTACTCATCCACGCCCCCGGGGAGGTCGCGCAGGCAGCCGTCCCCGAGCAGTGCGACGAAGTCATCGCACACCCGCTCCAGGAAGTAGCGGTCGTGCGAGATGACGATCAGGGTCCCGGCGAATCCGTCGAGGAGGTCCTCGAGCGCGCTCAGCGTCTCTACGTCGAAGTCGTTCGTGGGCTCATCGAGGACGAGGACGTTGGGCTCGCCCATGAGCAGGCGCGTGAGCTGGAGCCGGCGACGCTCCCCTCCCGAGAGATCGCCGACCGGTGTCCACTGGCCATCGGCTCCGAACCCCAGTCGCTCGCACATCTGCGAGGCCGTCAGCTCGCGGCCCTTGCCCAGATCGACTCGCTCGGCCACGCGCTGCACGGCCTCCAGGACGCGCCAGGAGGGATCCAGCTCCTCCAAGTGCTGCGACAGGTACGCCGGCCGCACGGTGACTCCCGTGACGATGCGGCCCTGAGCGGGGGCGATCTCGCCAAGAAGCATCCTGATCAGCGAGGTCTTGCCCGCCCCATTGGCTCCGAGGATGCCCAGTCGCTGGCCGGGGCCGATGTTCCACGTCAGCCGGTCGATCAGAGTGCGATCCCCGACGCGCAGTTCCGCGTCGTGCACCTCGACGACAGTCTTGCCGAGTCGCGCGTTGGCAAACGAGAGAAGCTCAATCGCGTCGCGTGGTGGTGGCTCGTTGCTGATCAGTTCATTGGCCGCATCGATGCGGAATTTGGGCTTGGACGTCCGCGCCGGAGGTCCACGGCGAAGCCAGGCAAGCTCCTTGCGGATCAGGTTGCTTCGTCGCGCCTCAGCAGCGGCAGCCTGTCGCATTCGCTCAGCCTTGGCGAGCACGTAGGCCGAGTACCCACCTTCGTACTCCTCCACCTGTCCGCCGACCACTTCCCAGGTGCGATCACTCACCTCGTCGAGAAACCACCGATCATGAGTGACGACGACGACGGCGAGGGCGGGACGCGCCCCCAGGTGCGCCGCGAGCCACGCCACGATCTCCACGTCGAGGTGGTTGGTCGGCTCGTCGAGGATGAGGAGATCCAGGTCGCGGATCAGCAGGGCGGCAAGATCGACGCGGCGGCGCTCGCCCCCAGAGAGGGTTCCGATCTGTCGGGAAAGACGGGCCTCGTCGTAGCCGCCGAGCAGGGCAGTGAGCACCTCACGGGCTCGCGGGTCAGCCGCCCACTCGTGCGTCGCCTGCCCACCCAGGACGGCCTCCGCCACAGTGCTTCGCGGGTCTGCGACGGCAATCTGCCTCAGGCTTCCCATGACAGCGTCGGAGGTGACGCTGACACGCCCGGAATCGGGCGCTTCGGTCCCGGCCATGACGGCCAGCAGGGTGGACTTTCCGGCGCCGTTGCGGCCCACCACACCGATGCGCTCACCGGCGTTGACGCCGATCGACACCTCCGAAAGGAGGGGTCGCTCACCGAATGCCTTGCTCACCGACTCGAGGTTCACGAGGTTTCGCACCGGCGCCACGAACCCATTGTGGTGACCTCCGCTTCAATCCCCCGGCGGGGAGGGTGGTCGGGCGGCTATCCTCCCCGCGCGGGATCGTCATGGGGGCATGGAACTAGGAGGCCAAGTGCTTCTGCGCCGTAAGCAGTCCGCTGGCTCGTCGGGGGCTTCGGCCCAGTCCGACGGAGCGCCTCGTGTCCCGAGCCTGGGCAACGGCTGGACGACGCCGATAACCCCGACCGATCATCCCGCGCTGCTGGAGTCTCTGCGCGACGCCGCGGTTGCTGAGCCACGACCCGAGATGCTGATCGGCTGGGATGGCGTGCGCACCCGGGTGGCGATGTTGCCCTTTGCTCCTGACGAGTTGGCCGGCACTGTGAGCACCTCGCTGCCGATACCCGATGACGGATACCGCAGCGAGGCCGAGGAGTATGCGGCCCTCGCCCAGGCACTCACGACTGCCGACGGCACCTTTCGCATCGTGGAGATCGGTGCGGGTTGGGCGCCGTGGTCGATTGCCGGCATCGTCATTGCCAAGCGGCTGGGACTTCAGGCGACAGGCCTGGCGGTCGAGGCGGACGAGGAGCGCAGTTCGTGGGCTATGCAGCATGCGGCCGACAACGACGTGTCAGCCGAGCTGGTGACGGGCGCACCCGACGAGATCGCCGCTGCCCTGCGCGAGCCGTGGGGCGATACGGAACTGCGCGTGGTGCGGGCCGCCGGCTGGCATACACGCACGACTCTCCAGTTCCCTGCCCTTGATGTCGGGGACATGGGGGGTGCCATCTGGACGCTGCCCGGCACCGACGTCGACTATCGAGGCGCTCACCTCGACCACCACGACGTTCCTTCCGTGACCATGGCCGACCTGCTGGACGCATCGATGGTCACCGATCTGCTCCATGTCGATGTGCAGGGTGTCGAGAGCCAGTTGCTGATCGCGACCGCTGACGATATTCAATCCAAAGTCCGACTCATGGCGGTCGGCACCACAGACCGGGGAAACGAGGGACGCCTGCAGGAGTTCTTCCTGCCCCGCGGATGGGGGCTGGCGATCGACGAGCCCTGCACGACCCACTTCACGATGACGCATCCGACCCTGGCCGGCTTCACCGTCCAGGACGGACTGCAGCTGTGGGAGAACCCCTTCCTGCGGGCGGACTTCCCGGCTTAGATGTGCGCCCACACCCATGTCGGCGCACACTTCGACCATGAGCGAACTGTCTGCTGATCCCTCGCGTCGGGCCTTCCTCGTTGGCGTCTGCGGTGCCGCCCTTCTCGGTGCCGGCCTGGGCTCAGCCCTGCTGGCGGGCGACGCCGTCGCCGCCACGGGCATCCGGCGCAAGAAGAACGGTCAGGTCGTGGTCACGGTGGCGAAGGTGCCCTCGCTGCAGGCCACAGGCGGACGCGCCCTTCTCGGCACCGTCAAGGGCACGCCGGTCGCCGTCGTCCGAGAGGCGGATGGCTCGTTCGCGGCCCTGAATCTCGCCTGCACTCACCAGGGTGTGACGGTGAACCCGGACGCTGCCGGATGGCTCTGCCCAGCGCACGGGTCGAAGTTCGCCTTGGACGGCGCGATGGAGCGCGGCCCGGCGACGACGAACCTGGCTGCCTACCCCTCCCGATGGGATGTGCGCCGGGGCACCCTGACCGTGGGCTGAATCACGACCAACGGGATAGCGCCGGAGGGCAGCGCCAGCTGCCTGTCGATCCGGCGTGGCATCTTTGTGCCGCAACAGGATTCCGGCACACTTCATGCAGCAGGGCCCCTCGAAGTATGAGTTCGAGGGGCCCTGCTGTTGGACCAGGTCCTGCGCGTCCGGTTTCCCGGCTCCTCCGCGGGGCGCTTCCCGCCTTGGCCGCCCTCCGTTTCCGGTGGCGTCGCTGTGTCCTGCTCCTCGATCCGCTTCGTGCGATCCACCCCCCAGCACTGGGGCTTCGGATTTCTCCGAGTGACCGCCGGTTTTCGAACCGACCCGCACCTTGCGGTGCGTTGGCATATTTCTACTCCAAAAAAGCAAGGAGGCGCAACGGGTTTTTCAAAGTTTTTTTCGCAAATGTGGTGTCTCTGTTAACGCTGGTACCATCAAGTCACACTGGCATCACGCGTGTGACGTCAGCTGGCCTGCAGATGCGCCAATGTGAGTCCTCGGGCGTAGCCGCACTCGCTGCAGATGACGATGAACCCGCGTCGGTCGTTACGAACGACCTCGAAATCCTCCGCGTGACAGCATGCGCAGGTGACTGCCGGATCCGGATAGGTCATGGCCCTTCCCTTCGCTCAACGTGACGATTGGCGCAGAGCACGGCGACTGCGCGCCACGAGCATGGGGAAGTGGGGGGAGCCTCTCGGACACTGCTGGCCTCGTGGCCACCGGAAACTTATGCGCAGCTGACCATTGCGTGAACATCAGTGCCGTCACGGCCGGCTCCTACGCGACGCCGACCGGGATGGGGGCTGCGCTCCGCCATCCCCGCACTGCGCACCCCGACAGGTGTTCGAGCACAACCGTGTTGTTGGGGGTCCGAGTCTCGCCATGCGCAACTCTCGTGAAGTCGCCACCTTCGGCCTTCGCGAGCGACACCAGGGGCGAGACCAACCATCGAGTTGTTGTCCAGGACTGATTTGGACGGGTCAGGTCGATCACCGGCTACGGCGCGGTGTAGGCCCATCTCGCGTACACGTAGACAGCGGCGTTGGCGCTCTGCTGCGTCTGCCACACGATCCAAAAACTGTTGCGTGAGAATTCAGGTGACCCGGGAGCGTCACCACCGGCATTGAGGTACACGACGTTGTCCGAGAGGGGCGACATGGGCCACAGATACAGGCACAGCTTTCCGGGGGGCGCCGTGGGGAGCGTGTAGTTGCCAGTGCAGGAGGGATCGTCGTCCGTGGTGGCGGAGTGGGTGTCCGGGGCGAAGTTGACGTTCTCCTGACTCAGGGGATTGCGCGCCCGCGCTGGCAGGTTGACGCCGAACTGGAACACGCCGGGCACCGTGGACGTGAACTGGTAGTAAGCCGACCCGCGAACGGTCTGCCCCTTGCCGACGGTGGTGCTGGCCATGGCGGGCACCGTCGAGGTGCCGAACAGCACTGCGGCAACCAGTACTGGCGCAAGAATTCGCATCGATCGCATGCCGCGGACCCTAGCAAGGGACAACGGATGCAAGGTGTGGCATCCGTCGCTCCGGCGACCGCCTGCTCCCGACGCGGGCCACCGCAAAGGCGGCATGCCCAAGTGCTACAGGTTCAAAAAATAAGAATGTCCCGGGACATCCGAAAGGAGAGTCCCGGGACTTCACATTTGCGCGCCCGAAGAGATTCGAACTCCTAACCTTCTGATCCGTAGTCAGATGCTCTATCCGTTGAGCTACGGGCGCTTGACCTCAATGGTCAGGAAGCAGTCTAGCCGCAGGGCCCCGGAGCGCCTCGGCCAGCCCCGTTGCTGACTCCACCGCCAGGCCACGGGCTGCGTCCATCGGCACCTGCCGTGCGCCGCTTCGCGCTGCGACGGGGGGGAAGGGAAATCATTATGCGACGAAGGGGCCACCCTCGGCGGGTGACCCCTTCAGTGGCGGAGGTGGCGAGATTTGAACTCGCGATGGGCGGACCCAAACCGCATTAGCAGTGCGGCGCCATAGACCGGACTAGGCGACACCTCCATGCCGCTCGGTCGCCCGAGCAGCCCCACGAGGATACCGGGCGGCCACACGGCAGAATGCGGCGCATGACGACTCTGGCGATCGACTGCGGGGGTGGCGGTATCAAGGGGTCCGTCCTCGACGAGGCCGGCACCATGCGCGCCCATCCCATCCGCGTGCCGACGCCCTATCCGCTGCCGACCGCGCTGTTCGTCTCCACCCTCGTCGACCTTGCCGCGCAGCTGCCCAAGGCTGAGCGCGCGACCGTCGGCATGCCCGGCATGATCCGCCACGGTGTCGTCGTCGCGACTCCGCACTACGTGACGAAGTCTGGTCCCCGGACTCGCGTCCTGCCCGAACTGGTCGCGCAGTGGGAAGGCTTCGATGCCCAGGCCGCACTCGAACGAGAACTCGGCATTCCAACCCGCGTGCTCAACGACGCCGAGGTGCATGGCGCAGGCGTGATCGCCGGTGCCGGCCTGGAGATCGTCATGACCCTCGGCACAGGCCTCGGGTTCGCCGTGTTCGACGGCAGTCGACTCGCCCCGCACATGGAGATGTCGCAGGCGCCCGTGCGCTGGGGGCTGTCGTACGACACCTACATCGGCGAGCACGAGCGGCGGCGGCTCGGCGACGCACTGTGGTCGCGGCGCGTCGTGCGCATGGTGGAGGGGCTTCGCCCCGTCTTCCTCTGGGACCGCCTCTACATCGGGGGCGGCAACTCGCGTCACATCACACCGACCTCGCTGGCCAAACTGGGCGACGACGTCGTCATCGTGCCGAACTCGGCCGCCCTCATCGGTGGCGCGCGAGTCTGGAACCTGCAGACCGACTGATGCAACGCCTGAAATCGGCTCGAGGGGTGAGACATCGACGCGCAGCTTGATCGACGCACCGACCTGCTCGGCGTCGGCATGTACCTTGCGGCCGCGTTCCTGTTCGCCCTCAACGGCGTGATCGCCAAGTCGGCAATGAACGTCGGATTCGATCCGATGCACCTGACCCAGTTGCGCAATGTGGGCGCGATGCTCCTGCTCGTTGCCTACGTAGCGATCCGACATCCGGATCGGTTCAAGGTGATGAAGCGCGAACTGCCCTTCCTGATCGCGTACGGGGTCATTGCATTCACCTTTGTTCAGTACCTCTACTTCCTCACCATCTCGCAACTGAATGTTGGGATCGGGACGCTGCTGGCATTCCTCGCACCCGTGCTCGTTTCACTGTGGCTGAAGTTTGGACGCGGACACGACGTCAGCAACCGCATCTGGGTGGCGATCGGCCTGACGCTGATCGGGCTCGCGATGGTGGCCCAGGTGTGGAGCGGCTTCGTCCTGGATCCCGTGGGCGTCATCGCGGGTCTCCTGTGCGCTGTGGCTCTTGCGATCTACTGGCTGCTGGGCGAATCGGGTCAGGAGCATCGCGACGCAGTGTCGCTGACCATGTGGGGCTTCATCTTCGCCAGCCTCGCCTGGGCAGTGATCTCGCCGTGGTGGAACTTCCCGTGGGAGGTGCTCAAGGTCTCGGCCGAACCTTTGATGGACGGAACCTCGGGTCTGCCCATCTGGTCGCTGATGACCTGGGGCATCGTCATGGGCACCATCGCTCCCTTCCTGCTTGTTCTCGGTTCGCTCAGGCGCATCGGCGCGCAGCGTGCCGGGATCGTCGGGACGACGGAGCCGCTGTGGGCCGGCGTGATCGGCTTCGTGCTCCTCGGCGAGACGTTCGCCGGTGCTCAGATCGTCGGCGGAGTGATCGTGCTCGCAGGCGTCGTCATTGCCGAGACTTCACGCAGATCGAAAGTGCTCATCGCACCGGGGGAATCTCTCCCGATCCGCGAATGACCAGCCGCGACGGCACGATGTCGGTGGTGTTCGGTCCTTCATGGCCATCCATGCGATGGAAGAGTGCCTGCGCAGACATGCGGCCCATGCGCCGGGCATCCTGGGCGATGACGGTGACTCCGGGATCGAGGACATCGGCCATGGCAAAGTCATCGAAGCCCACCAGGGCGACCTCACGCTGCAGACCGAGTCGATGCAGAGCGCGACAGGCACCCATGGTCACGTAGTTCTGCGCGGCGAAGATCGCCGTTGGGGCATCCGGACCCGTCATCATCTTCTGCACGGCTTCGTCACTGCGCTCCAGCGACGGCACATCGGCACGGATCCACGACGGATGGACCGGCAGACCTGCCTCCGCCATCGCATCGTCATAGCCGCGCAGGCGCTCACGGGCGGTCATGAGGGTCGTCTCGTCGCACAGGACGCCGATTCGGCGATGCCCGCCACGGATGAGATGCGTGACGGCCGTCATCGAGGCCTCGTGGTTGTCGGCCAGCACGGCGTCGACATCGACGCCGGCCGGTACCCGGTCGACGCACACCACGGGCCACCCGCTGCGGAGTTCGGTGGCGAGGTACGACTGGTCGCGGGCCGTGGGCACCAGCAGTAGCCCGTCCACGCGCCGCGAGGCGAACGTCCGGACGATCTCGGCCTCGAGGTCGTCACGGCGATCCAGGCTCGCCGCCATGACGGCCACCCCTCGCTCCCTCGCCACCTCCTCGACCCCGCGGTGGATGTCGGCGAAGAAGGGGTTGGCAACGTCGTCGACCAGCAGGCCGACCGTCCCCGTGCGCCGGTCGGAGCGGCGGAGATTGCTGGCGGTGAGATTGGGGCGGTAGTCGAGCTGCTCGGCGGCCCCTGTGACCCGCTCAGCCAGAGCCGGGCTGACTCCCGGTTCACCGTTCACGACCCGGGAGACGGTCTTCAGGCTCACACCGGCCAGGGCGGCGACGTCGCGCATCGTGGCCCGCTCGCGGGACCCGAGATCTGCGCCGGAAGATAACGTTGTCATTACGAATTGGGAGTATTGCAGCCCCAACCCTTGCCGAGAAGACCTTTGGGCACTAGAAACGAGACAACGTTGTCAGAGGGGTGGGTCTCCATCCGCCTGGCAGCGCCGAGACCCCGGATCTGGGAGTCGCAACTCGGTACGGTTCCGTAACGCTTCGGTATCTAACCCAGCGTCCCGGATGCGTTCTCCCGGGAGAGCGGCTAGACAGAACCCGTGGTCTCACGGTCACACCCCACTCACCCTTCGAAGGGACACCACATGATCAACCGCTTGACTCGCGGTCGCACGCTCACCGCAGTTGCGGTGGCCGGCGTCGCCGCCGTCACGCTCGCAGCATGCAGCTCGGGCTCGTCCGAGGCTCCGGCCGAGGAGGCTCCCGCTGCCGAGGCTCCCGCTGAGGAGGCCCCCGCTGAGGAGGCCCCCGCTGAGGAGGCCCCCGCTGAGGAGGCCCCCGCGGGCGGCGCTGTTGCCGTCTCGCTCATCACCAAGGACTCCACCAACCCCTTCTTCGTCGCCATGCAGGAGGGCGCGAAGGCGTCGGCAGCCGAGCTCGGTGTCGACCTGACCGTCGGCTCCGGCAAGGAAGAGGGCGACGACGCTGGCCAGATCGAGCTGATCGAGAACGCGATCGCTCAGGGCCAGGCGGGCATCCTCATCACCCCGATGTCGGTCAACGTGAACGACGCGATCAAGAAGGCCCGCGACGCCGGCCTCTACGTGATTGCGCTCGACACCCCCACCGATCCGCCGGACGTCGTCGACATCACCTTCGCGACCGACAACTGCCTCGCTGGCCAGGCCATCGGCGAGTGGGCTGCCGGCAAGCTCAACGGCGAGAAGGCTGTCATCGCCGAGCTCGTGATCTTCAACGATCGCGTCGTCTCGGTCGACTACTGCCGCGCGAACGGCTTCCTCAAGGGCATGGGCATCGAGGTGCCGACCCTCGAGGACATGACGTCCCCGGCGGCAACCGGCTCGTACACCACCGGCGCTGGTGGCGAGTACGAGATCGTCTGCCTCGAGGCCACGGGTGCCAACGAGGCCGGCGGCAAGACGGGCATGGAGACCTGCCTCTCGAAGAACCCCGACATCAACGTCGTCTACACGATCAACGAACCGACCGCCTTCGGTGCCGCTGAGGCCCTCAAGGCTGCTGGCAAGACGATCGGCCAGGACGTCTTCGTGGTGTCGGTCGACGGCGGCCTCGCCGGCGTCGAGGCTGTCAAGGCCGGCACGATCCAGGCCACCTCGCAGCAGTACCCGCTGAAGATGGCGTCCCTGGGCGTCGAGGCGATCAAGACGATCGCCGACGGCGGCGCGGCTCCGGAGAACACCTCGGCCAACGGCCAGTTCTTCGACACCGGCGTCGTGCTCTGCACGGACGACCCGATGGAGACGGTTGTGTCCGCTCCGCAGGAGTCCGCGCAGTTCTGCATCGACAACGCCTGGGGCTGATCCTCAGCCTTCATCAGGTAGTGCGCGGGGCGGCAATCTACGGATTGCCGCCCCGCGTCACGCCGGAACG
>CAIZPS010000087.1 GCA_903934925.1 uncultured bacterium
ATCACCCAGACCGGCAGCCGCATTCCGGCAATCTCGCAGTCGAGTCGGCGTGACTACGAGCAGCACTGCAGTCAGCGAGGCTGGCAGGCACCGGCGGGTGCGGCGACAGGGCTGCCCTGTGGTCTCACTCCCCACGGGTTCGACCTCGGTGACGCGCCCTGGCCGCGGCCCTATGCGCTCTTCGTCGGCACCGTCGAGTCGCGCAAGAACCACCTCCTGGCACTTCGGGCGTGGCAGCGTCTCATCGACGCCGGCACCTCGGATCTGCCCGATCTGGTCTGCATCGGCCGGCTCGGCTGGCATGCCGACGAGTTCCTGCGTGAGTACGTCACGACGAACGGGCTGGGCGGCCGACTCAGCCTGCTCACCAGCAGCGTCCCCGATGTCGACCTCGCGCGCTTCTACGCTCACGCCGAGTTCACCGTCTACCCGTCGCGCTACGAGGGGTGGGGTCTGCCGGTCAGCGAGAGCCTTGCCTTCGGCAAGTTGCCCGTCGTCGCCCACAACTCCTCCTTGCCGGAGGCCGGCCGCGATCTGGCGGCCTACTTCCGCTCCGACGACGTCGACGACCTCGTGCAGGTGCTCCGCACGCAGGCGCTCGACCCGCAGGCCCGGCGGCAGGCGGAGCAGGTCATCGCGGATGACACGAGCGACGGCATCAGCTGGGCCCAGGTGGCTGGCATCATCGGCCAGGAGGTTGCTGCGGCCATCGCAGCGGAAGGCAGGAAACCCGTGATCCCCGACATCGAGCTCGGCCGGGAGTACATGCTGGCCGTCGGTCAGCCGGCTCCCGACGGTGGCCATGCCGACCAGTACCTGGCCCACCTGCAGTCCGAGGGCCTCACCCCGATGCTGCGCCAGCCTCGTGGGGAGCGCGACTACGAGATCGTCGACGCCGCGGTGATCGGAACCTTCGGTGCACCGCAGGTGTGGGGCAACGAGATCCGTCCGGGTCGTCGGGTCGACTTCCGCGTGCGGCGCCCTGTCGATGGCCCGCTGACCCTGCTCGTCTCGACTCGTTCGATGCCTGGTGTGGCGACCATCGAGGCGGTCGGCCCGGGTGGCCCGCTGCGCCAGGACGTCTACCTCGGCTCCGTCATCTCCCTACCCCTAGGCGACGGGCGCGCGGGCGAGCCAGCCCAGGTGTCTCTCTCCATCGTCGACGCGCACGACTCCATCGAGGGCTTCCTCGGCATCCGCTCCTTTGCGGTGCTGAAGGCGGATGACCTCCAGGCCGAGGTGATCGCGCACAGGTCGGCTGCCGAGGCCCTGCGGCAGGAGCTCGACTTCATGCAGGGCACACGGTCGTGGAAGGTGACGGCGCCGTTGCGCAAGTGGAAGGGCAGAGGCGCATGAGCAACGCGGATGCGGCCAACAGCAGACGCATGAGCTCCGGCACCGAGCTCTGGAAGCACGCCAAGGAGCGCATCCCCGGCGGGTCCATGCTGCTGAGCAAGCGCGCCGAGCTGCAGCTTCCGGCCGGATGGCCCGCCTACTTCGATCGCACGAGCGGCATCAGCATCTGGGATCTCGACGGAGTCGAGTACCTCGACTTCGGCTTCATGGGCATCGGCACGAACATCCTCGGCTACTCGCATCCGAAGGTCGACGAGGCCGTGCAGCGCACGGTGGCGAAGGGGAACCTGTCGACACTCAACGCGCCGGAGGAGGTGTGGCTCGCCGATCGACTCGTCGAGCTGCACCCGTGGGCTGACATGGTGCGCTTCGCGCGCAGCGGCGGTGAGGTGTGCGCGATCGCAGTGCGCATCGCCCGAGCTGCGTCGGGCAAGGACAAGGTCGCCTTCTGCGGCTACCACGGCTGGCACGACTGGTACCTCGCCGCGAACCTCGGCACCGACGACTCACTCGACGGTCATCTGCTCCCCGGGCTTGAGCCCAAGGGAGTGCCGCGCGTCCTCGCCGGCACCTCGATCCCGTTCCGCTACAACGATCTCGATGCCCTGCGCTCGATCCTCGAGAACGATCCCGAGGTCGGTGCGATCTACATGGAGGTGCAGCGCAGCACTCCGCCGGCCCCTGGCTTCCTTGAGGGTGTGCGTGAGCTCGCGACGAAGCACGGGGCGGTGCTCATCTTCGACGAGTGCACGTCGGGCTTCCGTCGAGCATTCGGTGGTCTGCACCTGCACTACGGCGTCGAGCCGGACCTCGCGACGTTCGGCAAGACTCTCGGCAACGGCTACGCGATCAACGCAGTGATCGGCCGCGAGGAGGTCATGCAGGCTGCGCAGTCCACTTTCATCTCCAGCACCTTCTGGACGGAGCGGATCGGTCCCACTGCTGCTCTCGCGAGCCTCGACGTGATGCAGGAGGAGGACGCACCAGCGCGCGTTCATGCCATCGGGGAACAGATGCAGGCCCATTGGCTTCGTCTGGCGGAGGAGGCGGGATTGACGCTCACCATGGGCGAGCTGCCCGCCCTGTCGACCTACACCGTCGACGGCCGCGACCCGCTGCTGGTCAAGACCTTCCTCACCACCCGGCTGCTCGACGCGGGCATCCTCGGCGGCCCGGTGTTCTACGCCTCGATCGCCCACACC
>CAIZPS010000088.1 GCA_903934925.1 uncultured bacterium
AGCAGCGGGATCCAGGGTGTTGAGCTCGCACGCACCGCGATCTCCCGCGGTGCGGACGTCACGCTCGTCGCTGCCGTGATGGACGTCGAGCCGCCTGCGGGTGCGCGCGTCGTGCGCGTCGAATCCGCCGAGCAGATGCACCGGGCCATGGCCGACGAAGCCACCGGGAGTGATGTCGTGGTGATGGCTGCGGCTGTCGCGGACTTCCGTCCGCAGGCGGCGTCGGCCAAGGTCAAGAAGGACGGTGGAGCCGGGGTGGACCTCCACCTTGAGCAGACCGTTGACGTCCTCGCGGATCTCGTGCGACTCCGCACGGGGGCCTCACCCCTGATCGTGGGCTTCGCGGCGGAGACTCCAACGGATGCTGCCGATCTGCTGCACCTCGGCCGCACCAAGCTGGAGCGCAAGGGCTGCGACCTCCTGGTCGTCAACGACGTCTCCCACGAGGCGGTATTCGGCAGGCCCACCAACGAGGTCGTGATCCTCGACTCCTCCGGGGGTCAGCGTGAGGTGCCCCGGGCCGGCAAGGCCGAGGTGGCTGACGCGGTGTGGGACGCCGTGCTGGCCCAGCTGGGCTGACCCTCCCGATCGAGGAGCGCGCGCCGTGGGCGGTGTTCCCAGTCCGCTGCGGTAAGGTTCTGCGCGGTCACGAGTACCAGCGCCAAGTCCCGGCTCGCTGGTCGGCAACCCTCCAGACGCGGTGGGGTGCTCCGGGAGCAGACCAGGCCCGATGGGCAAGCGCGGATCCACCAGTGGGGCTGCGAACGACGTCAGCAAGGGAGAGAAGTTCGTGTCACATCGCCTGTTCACATCCGAGTCGGTCACCGAGGGCCATCCGGACAAGATGGCAGATCAGATCAGCGATGCCATCCTCGACGATCTGCTTCGCCAGGATCCGAGGAGCCGGGTCGCCGTCGAGACCATGCTCACGACCGGCCAGGTCCACGTCGCCGGCGAGGTCACGACCAACGGCTATGCCGATGTCATGGACCTCGTGCGGCAGACCGTGCTCGGCATCGGCTACGACTCCTCCGTCAAGGGTTTCGACGGTGAGTCCTGCGGTATCTCGGTCTCGATCGGCAAGCAGTCGCCGGATATCGCGCAGGGCGTCGACGACGCCTTCGAGGAGCGTGCAGAGGGCAGCGCCGATCCTCTGGACCGTCAGGGTGCCGGCGACCAGGGCCTGATGTTCGGCTACGCCTGCGACGACACGCCTGAGCTCATGCCGCTGCCGATCCACATAGCTCAGCGGCTCGCCGAGCGATTGACGGCAGTGCGCAAGGACGGCACCGTTCCCTATCTGCGCCCTGACGGCAAGACACAGGTGACCATCGCCTACGACGAGAACGACCGTCCCGTGCGGATCGACACCGTCGTGGTGTCGTCGCAGCATGCCAAGGACGTCAGCCTCGAGACGATGCTGACTCCCGACATCAAGCGGCACGTGGTCGATCCCGTGCTCGATCTCATCGATCTCGACTCGCGTGACTATCGGCTGCTTGTGAATCCCACTGGTCGGTTCGAGATCGGCGGCCCGATGGGCGATGCCGGCCTGACCGGGCGCAAGATCATCGTCGACACCTACGGCGGCATGGCCCGGCACGGTGGTGGCGCATTCTCGGGCAAGGACCCGTCGAAGGTGGATCGATCCGCCGCGTACGCGATGCGCTGGGTGGCGAAGAACGTCGTCGCCGCTGGGCTCGCCACGCGCTGCGAGGTGCAGGTGGCGTACGCCATCGGCAAGGCCCACCCGGTGGGTGTCTTCGTGGAGACGTTCGGCACCGGCATCGTGCCGGACGAGCGGATCCAGGAGGCGGTGCTGTCGGTCTTCGACCTGCGTCCCGCCGCGATCATCCGCGACCTCGACCTGCTGCGCCCGATCTACCGGACCACCAGCGCCTACGGCCACTTCGGCCGGCCGCAGGGCAGCAACGTCCTGCTGGACAGCGAGGATCCCGCGAAGCGCACGGCGGTCGGGCCCACCTTCACCTGGGAGGCCACCGATCGCGCCGAGGCGCTGAAGGCTGCTGCCTCCGCCTGACCCGGTCAGATGTCATCCGCTTCCCGGGTCAATTCCGCAGAATTGACCCGGGAAGCGGCATTTTCCGGGGATGTCATCCGCCCTCACTGAGCGCCGGCGGTCATCTACCGGCGAGGTCGAGCCACCGTCGGGGTGGTCGGGCATGATCGCGCCATGAGCCCGGCCGCCGTCCGCGAGCTACGGGCCGGTTCGGGCCCGGTGGTACAGGTGCGCATCGACTCTGCCGTGCCACACCTCGATCGGCCCTTCGACTACCTCGCGCCCGCCGGCCTCGCGGAGCAGATCGACATCGGGTCCCGAGTGCGCGTGCGCTTCGCCGGACGTCTCGTCAACGCCGTGGTGGTCGGCCGCAGCGACGTCTCCGAGCATGCGGGGGAGCTTCGCTCGATCGAGCGCGTGATGGGCCCGGAGCCGGTGCTCACGGACCAGACCCTCGCGCTGGTGCAGGCGGTCGCCGAGCGCTGGGCAGGCACCTTCAGCGACGTCGTCCGCTCTGCCGTCCCTCCGCGGCATGCGCGGGCCGAGAAGGCGATCGTGCCCGCGTGCGAGTGGCAGTCAGTGCCGGATCCGGACGCCTCCGCCTGGCAGGACTACACGGCAGGGCCGGCCCTGCTGCGACGCATCGCGTCGGCGGATGCCGAGGTACCCGTGCGCGCCGTGTGGTCGGTGGCACCCGCGAGCGACTGGAGCACTGACGTCGCGGCGCTGGTGGCGGCGGCGACCACCGATGCGCGCGGGTCTGTCATCGTCGTCGTACCCGACACCCACGACGTCGGTCGCGTGGTGGCACAGCTTACGGATGCCACCGTCCACCGCGCCGTCGCGCAGCTCACCGCCGACATGGGGCCCGAGCGCCGGTATCGGGAGTTCCTGCGCATCCTGCGCGGAGGCGTGCGCATCGTCGTGGGAACGCGCGCCAGTGTCTTCGCGCCGGTGACGAACCTGCGGCTGATCGTCGTGTGGGACGACAACGACGACTCGCTCGTAGATCCTCAGGCTCCTTACTGGAATGCCCGTGACGTCGCGGCCCTGCGATCGCATCTGTCCGGCTGCCACCTCGTGGTGGGATCGCCCGGGCGATCTGTCGCCACCCAGCAGTGGGTCCGCTCCGGCTGGGCGAAGTCGGTTGCCCCGAGTCGCACAGTGATCGCCGCGCGCGCACCGCAGGTCCGTGCCCTGACGGAGCAGGACGATGCCCGGGATGCAGCGGCGGCGGCTGCACGTGTCACGCACGCCGCCTGGGAGACCGCACGCGTCGCCCTCTCCTCAGGTCCGGTTCTGGTGCAGGTGTCACGTCGGGGATATGTGCCCGCTCTCGCCTGCCAGGCGTGCCGGACCCCGGCCCGATGCGAATGCGGCGGCCCGCTCATGCTCCGGGGACGATCAGGGCCTCCGGCCTGCACGTGGTGTGGAGCGCTCCACGGGGCATGGACCTGTGCCCAGTGCAGTGGGCACCAGTTGAGGGCCATCACCATCGGTGCCGAGCGCACGGTTGAGGAGATCGGCCGAGCCTTTCCCCAAGTGGCCATCATCAGCAGCAACGGCGATCACCGGCTCGTTGAGGTGGCGGCGGATCCAGCGATCGTCGTGGCCACTGTGGGGGCGGAGCCGGTCGCGATCGGCGGCTACCGCGCTGTGCTGCTCCTGGATGCACGCGCTCAACTCGGGCGTCCAAGCCTTGACTCGCAGGAGGAGGCGGCACGTCGATGGTTCTCGGCCGCCGCCCTTGCCGCGCCGGGAGCACCCGTGGTGATCAACGCCGACAATGCTCTGCCTGCGGTTCAGGCGCTCGTTCGCTGGGATGCACCATGGCTGGCTGATCGCGATCTCAGTGAACGGCAGTCCGCAGGGCTGCCACCGGCCACACGCATGGCTGCTCTCGTGGGCAGCAGCGCTGACATCGCTGCGGTCGTCGCGCGGCTCCGCGTTCCGCACCGCCTCCTGGGTCCGGTGCCGGATCCAACGCGTCAGGATCCTGATCGGCAGCGTGGGCTCGTCGTGGTCGACCGCCGTCACGGCGTGCGTCTTGGTCGGGAGCTCGCGGCCGTCACATCGACGCGTTCGGCCGAGGGGCGCAGCAGACCAGTCCATGTGCATATGGATCCGAGGACGGTGTAGCACTGACGTCCGAGCCCCGCCGGGCACTGATCCCGGTCCGGTGAGGCGCGTGTCGCCCGCTGTCTACACTCGGCCACATGGCCATCCAGCCGATCCGGCTCTTCGGGGATCCCGTCCTGCGCACGCCTGCTGCTCCTGTCGTCACGTTCGACAAGGAGTTGCGCAAGCTGGTCAAGGACCTCACCGAGACGATGATGGACGCTCCCGGTGCCGGATTGGCCGCACCTCAGATCGGTGTGTCGTTGCGGGTCTTCACCTACTGGGTCGACGACGAACCCGGTCATCTGGTGAACCCCGACCTCGACCTCTCCGACGAGATGATGGAGGGTGACGAGGGCTGCCTGTCCCTTCCGGACCTGACGTTCGACACGCCGCGCTCCCGGCGGGTGATCGCCAAGGGAATGAACATGCACGGCGAGCCCGTTGTAATCGAGGGCACGGAACTTCTCTCGCGCGCCATCCAGCACGAGACCGACCATCTCGACGGGATCCTGTTCATCGATCGCCTCGATCCGGAGATGCGCAAGGAGGCCATGCGCCAGATCCGTCAGTCCGAGTGGTTCGGTGAGCCGGCGCCCGATGTCCGGATCAGCCCGCATTCCATCTCCTCGCGCTGGCTGTAGCTGGTGCGCTGCGTTTTCGCCGGAACGCCGGAGGTCGCGTCGGTCGCTCTGAGGCGCTTGCTCGAGTCCTCCCATGAAGTGGTGGGTGTCATCACGCGTCCGGATGCCCGCTCCGGCCGAGGTCGCACCGTCGCGCAGTCCCCGGTCGCGCTCATGGCGGCCGAGGCGGGCATCGAGGTGATGAAGCCGACTTCCCTGCGCGATCCAGGGTCCCTCCAATGGCTGCAGGCGCGCCAGCCGGATGTCGCTCCCATCGTCGCGTATGGCGGACTCGTCCCTCCTGCTGCTCTCGTGATTCCGCCGAGCGGGTGGGTCAACCTGCACTTCTCGCTGCTGCCGCGGTGGCGTGGGGCGGCGCCCGTGCAGCATGCGATCTGGCGCGGCGATGAGGTGACGGGCGCGTCGACCTTCCTGCTGGAGGAGGGCCTGGACACCGGCCCCGTCTTCGGTTCCGTCATCGAGGAGATCGCGCCAGACGACACCGCAGGCAGCCTGCTCGCCCGATTGGCTGATGTGGGCGCTGACCTGCTCGTCGACACCCTCGACCTCATCGCCGCAGGCGCGGCGGCCGCGGTCGCGCAGGTGGGCGAGGCGTCCCACGCACCCAAGCTCACGGTCGAGGACGCCGCGGTGCGCTGGGACGTACCCGCCTTCGCGGTCGACCGGCAGGTGCGAGCCTGCACTCCGGCGCCGGGAGCATGGACAACTGTGGAAGGTGAGCGTTTGGGTCTAGGTCCCGTTCAGGTCCTGCCCGGCGACGTGGATCGGGAGTTGGCTCCCGGCCACGTCCTGGTCGGCAAGCGCGACGTCATCGTCGGAACCCTGACCGACCCCGTGCGCCTGGGTCTCGTGCGTCCGGCAGGCAAGCGGGAGATGTCCGCTGCTGACTGGGCACGTGGTGCACGGATCGAGTCCGGAGTCGTCCTGGGCGCTGGCGGGGGTGACGCGTGACCGACAAGCCAAGGCGGGCCGCCCTCGAGCTTCTCAGGGTGGTGCGCGAGGACGATGCCTACGCGAATCTGGAGCTGCCGCGCATCCTGCATGGGTACGGGCTCACCGGCAGGGATGCCGGGTTCGCGACGGAGCTCGCCTACGGAACGTTGCGCATGCGCGGCTGGTACGACGCGATCCTCGCGCACTGCATCGACCGACCACTGGAGAAGGTCGAGCCGGTCATGCTCGACATCCTGCGGCTCGGAGCTCACCAGATCCTGTCCATGCGCGTGCCCGACCATGCCGCAGTCGACTCCTCATGCGCGCTTGCCCGCGACCAGGGCGCCAAGCCGGGGGCAGCCGCGCGGGCCGGCTTCGTCAATGCCGTGCTTCGCAAGGTTGCCGCCCACGACGATGACGGATGGGAGCAGGTGCTGCGATCGGACCGCGCAGACGACGATGTCGAGTGGCTGGCGACGCGGTGGTCCCACCCTGCATGGATCGTGCGTGCGCTGCGTTCGTCGCTGGGCGATCGTGCGGATGAGCTGTCAGCGCTGCTGCAGGCCGACGACACAGCAGCGAGGCCGTCCCTGGTGGCACGGCCCGGTCGAATGGATGTCGGCGAACTGCGTGCCCTGCCCGAGGTCTCGGCCGCCCGTTGGTCACCTCTGGGAGGAACGCTGATGGAAGGTGCACCCGAATTGCTGTCGTGCATTCGCGACGGGCGGGCTGGGGTGCAGGACGAAGGCAGTCAGCTCGTCGCGCTCGCCCTTGCCCGGGCCGAGGTCGACGACGACTCCGGGCTGTGGCTCGACATGTGCGCTGGACCGGGTGGCAAGGCGGCTCTGCTGGCCGGACTCGCGCATGGGGTCGGCGGGCACCTGGTCGCAGTCGAGCAGCATCCTCATCGAGCAGCGCTCGTGGAGTCCTCCCTCGACCCCGGCTCAGGTGCCGTGGTCGTCACCGGAGATGCACGGCACAGGCCTTGGGGTGAGGAGCTCTTCGACCGGGTGCTGGTGGATGCGCCCTGCACGGGCCTGGGCGCCCTGCGTCGTCGCCCGGAGTCGCGATGGCGGCGCACGCCGGCCGACCTCGCAGCACTGGGCGGAATCCAACGCGATCTGCTTCGGGCGGCACTTGATGCGGTGCGTCCCGGAGGTGTGGTCGCCTACGTGACCTGCTCCCCTCACCTTGCGGAGACGGAGTTCGTTGTGAACGACGTGCTGCGCGGTCGGGACGATGTCGTACTGGAGGACGCGCGTCCTCTGTTGCCCGAGGTCGAGGATCTCGGGTCCGGGCCGATGATCCAGCTATGGCCGCACAGGCACGGCACGGACGGCATGTTCCTCGCGATTCTCCGTCGCCTTCCTCGCTAGGTGCGGGCGCGCCGACCGTGCAGCCAGATGTGTCCTGGGTGCGGAGCGGTCAGGTGCGCGACAGGATGTGGTTGTGCAGCCCCGAGTACGACTGACGCGCGCCGATGCGGCGGTGCTTCTGGGCGTGCCTTTGGATGCGCCTCCGGCCACAGTGCGTCATGCGTGGCGCATGTGGGCGCGCATCGCACACCCCGACTTCGGCGGGGATCCCGAGCACTTCGCGCGCCTGGAGCAGGCGCGCCGGTTGATGATGATCCCGGATCCGCACGACATCCCTCTCGTGCCTCGGATCCCGCTGCGCGAGGTACTGCGGCGACCCGCGCATCCGCTGCTCCTGGGGGCGGGCGCCGTCGCCGCACTTGCCCTAGTGGTCCTGCCGATGATCCTCGGTCACGGGTCCTCGCTCGTGGCACTGGCGGTTGCCTGCGGCCCGAGCGCCTTGGCGGCGGCGGGAGTGGCTCTCCTCGTGGCCCGCGAGTGTCTTTCGGACTCTGCTGACCGGGGTCATCGCATCGCTGTCGTCGTCGTGGCCTGGCTCGGCGTCGCCGTGCCCCAGGTCATGCTCGCTTCGGCTCTGGGCGTGAACCTCGTTCCAGTGCTGCCGGTTGTGGCGCTTCCCATCGTGGCGGTCGTCGGAGCCCTGGATCCCGCGGTCGGCCTGTGGCGTTCCGTGCCTCCGGCTCGCGGGTGACCCTTCGAATCAGGTGGCCGGAAGGACACTCCGCAGCTCGTCGAACACGCCGGGAGCACTGGCGACGATGGGGCCTCCACCGGTGACCCCGTTCTCGGCCAGGAAGGGTGTGGACACGCCACCGGCCTCCTCGACAAGGAGGATCGCGGCCAGACAGTCCCAGGCGTTGATGTGCATCTCGAGGTAGCCGATCAGTTGGCCGGTCGCCACGTACGCGAGTGTCAGGGCTCCCGATCCGACCCGGTGGAACATGCCCCCGGCAGCACGGAGGTGCTCGGCCATGAAGGCGAGGTCCTGCGGTGACGTGCGCGCGGAGCAGCCCAGTCCCGTGAGGCCTTCGCTCAGCCGTCGTGCACCGCTGACGTGCATGACGGCTCCGTTCAACGTCGCCCCGCGCCCGCGTCGCGCGGCATAGATCTCGTCCGTGACCGGGTTGTAGATCACGCCGAGACGAATGTCCGACGAGTGCACGTAGGCGATGGAGACGCACCAGGTCGGCAGGCCGAGCAGGAAGGGCTGCGTGCCGTCGATCGGGTCCACAACCCATGTGCCCCGATCCGGGTCGACGCCGGTGGCACCGGTCTCCTCCCCGACGAACGCGTCGTCGGGGAACTGCGTGGTGAGGCGGGACCTGATGACGGCCTCGGTCTGTCGATCCGCCTCGCTCACCGGGTCCTGCACACCCTTGCTCTCGACCGTGAGGGCGCCGAGGTTGCGAAAGTGGCTGAGGGCCAGGCCGCCAGCCTCGCGTGCCACCGCGACCGCTGCGCTGAACCGCGGATCCAGGAAGGCGTCGTCCGGGGAGTCCATGACGTCCATGGGGACCATCCTTCGTCGTGCTGTGCCTGCGTGGCACAGCGGGTCCGGTCGACTGTGCTCTCGGGCCAGGGGGCAGGTGGCTCCTCGGACCACCGGATAGCCTGCCGACCGTGGGCATGCAGATTTCTCCAAGCATCCTGAACGCCGATCTCTCGCGGCTGGCCGACGAGGTCGAGCGGATTGCGGCCGTGGCCGACTGGGTGCACCTCGATGTCATGGACAACCACTTCGTGCCCAACCTGACGTTCGGCCTGCCGGTGATCGAGCGCCTTCTGACGCACATCCAGGTGCCGGCTGACTGCCACCTCATGATCGACGACCCCGGACGATGGGCTCCGGCCTACGCGGAGGCGGGCGCCGGCAGCGTCACCTTCCATGTCGAGGCGACACGGGCCCCGGTCCAGGTGGCCAAAGACATCCGCGCGGCCGGCGCACGCGTGGGTGTGGCCCTCAAGCCCGGAACGTCGATCGACGCCATCAGTGACGTCATCCGCCATGTCGACATGATCCTCGTGATGACCGTTGAGCCCGGATTCGGTGGTCAGTCCTTCATGGAGGACATGCTCCCCAAGGTGCGCCAGGCGCGCCGGATCGCCGATGCGTCCGATGCCGACATCTGGGTTCAGGTCGACGGAGGCATCGGGCCGGGCACCATCGAGCAGGCCGCGGCGGCGGGTGCGGACGTCTTCGTCGCGGGCTCAGCCGTGTTCCGTGCCACGGACCCTGCCGTCATGGTCGAGCAGCTGCGCGCCGACGCAGAGAACGCCGCGTACCCGTGAGTTCGACCGCCGTGACGTCAAGCGCCCCAGAGTCAGACTGGACTGGTCTCATGGGTCAAGCCATCGAGCTGGCGCAGAGCACGGATGTCACGCCGGGCGGCAACCCTCGGGTCGGTTGCGTCATCGTCGACAACAGCGGGGAGGTAGTGGGTCGCGGGCATCATCGCGGAGCCGGCACTCCGCACGCGGAGGTCGTCGCCCTCCTCGACGCTGGCGCCCGGGCCCGCGGTGCCACGGCCGTCGTGACGCTGGAGCCGTGCCGTCATACCGGTCGCACCGGCCCCTGTGTCGAGGCCCTCGTGGCGGCGGGCGTCCGCCGGGTGGTCTACGGAGTCGCCGATCCCGGTGAGGAGTCCGGAGGTGGTGCGGTGGTGCTGGCGGCCGCCGGCGTGGAAGTCGTGCCCGGGGTGGAAGAGGACGAAGCCCGCTGGGTCGCGCGCGCATGGTTGCATGCTCGGGAGCTCGGGCGCCCCCTGGTGACGCTCAAGTCGGCCGTCAGCCTTGACGGCCGCGTCGCCGGGCCCGGCGGGGGGCCGACCGCGATCACCGGGCCTCCCGCGCGCGCGTGGGCACACGAGTGGCGCTCGCGGGTCGATGCGATCGTCGTGGGCACGGGCACCGTGCTGGCGGACGATCCTTCGCTGACCGCGCGAACTCCCACCGGCGACCTGCATCCCCGACAGCCCATGCGCGTAGTGGTGGGTCGACGGCCGATCCCTGCTGACGCGAACGTGCTGGACGACGCTGCGGAGACCGTGGTGTTCTCCGGGCACGATCTTGTCGATCTGCTGCGTGTGCTTGCCGCACGTGACGTCCAGCATGTGCTTGTCGAGGGCGGACCCACCCTCGAGGCCGCGTTCCTCGAGGCGGGACTCGCCGACGAGGTCCTGTGGTTCGTGGCTCCGCTCATCCTCGGTGACGGCCCGGTGGCGATACCCGCTCTTGGCACCATGGTCGACGTCACGGTTCGCCGAACCCTGGTGATGGGGGAGGATGTGGTCGTGGAGGGAGTCCTGGGTGTTCACCGGAATCGTTGAGGCTCGCGGCACCGTCGAGGCCATCGACTCCCTCGGCGACGCTGCCCGAATCCGGGTGCGTGGCCCCGCCGTCATGGAAGGCACGCGCCCGGGGGACTCCATTGCGGTCAACGGGGTGTGCCTCACGGTCGTGGACGTGCTGCCGGAGGGTTTCAGTGCCGACGTGATGGCTGAGACTCTCAAGCGGACGTCGCTGACCGTGGTTGAGCCGGGGAGCGAGGTGAACCTTGAGCGCGCGGCCCGCATGGACTCGCGCATCGGCGGCCATCTGGTTCAGGGACACGTTGACGGAGTGGGGGAGATCCAGTCCATCGAGCCGTCAGAGCACTGGACGGTGATGCGCATCTCGCTGCCCGACGGTCTCGCCCGCTACGTAGTAGAGAAGGGCTCCATTGCGGTCGACGGAGTATCCCTCACGGTCGTCGATGTCGACGACGCCGCTTTTCGTGTCTCGCTGATCCCGACCACACTGGCGGAGACCATTCTGGGCACTCGTAGGGTTGGGGACCCGGTCAATATCGAGGTCGATGCGATGGCCAAGTATGTCGAGCGCCTGATCCAGTGGAGGAACCATGATTCCGGCCGATGAGATGTTCTCCGACACGGAGGACGCCGTCGTCGAGGAATCTGGGGTGACGAAACCTGCAGCAGGCGCGCGCAGCACCGATGGCGTTCTACTGGACTCCGTCGAGGCTGCCATCGCAGCTATGGCGCGTGGAGAGGCAGTGGTCGTCGTCGATGACGAGGATCGCGAGAACGAGGGAGACCTCATCTTCGCCGGATCGAAAGCGACTACCGAACTCGCCACCTTCATGATCCGATACACGTCCGGCTACGTCTGCGTCGGAATGGCTGGCGAGATCCTCGACCGTCTCAGTCTTCCGCCCATGACCGCCGTCAATGAAGACCGCAAGGGCACGGCGTACTCCGTCAGCGTCGATGCACGCAACGTCGCCGGAACGGGCATCTCCGCCGAGGATCGAGCCCACACCATTCGCGTGCTGTCCGACACCGCGACCGAGCCGTTCGATCTCACCCGACCGGGGCACGTCATGCCGTTGCGCGCTGTCCCCGGTGGAGTGCTTCGTCGCGCCGGCCACACGGAGGCTGCGGTGGATCTCGCACGTCTGGCCGGGCTGACCCCGTCGGGCGCCCTGTGCGAGCTGGTCAACGACGACGGCACGATGATGCGCGCGCCTCAGTGCCGAGTCTTCGCCGACGAGCACGGTCTGCTGATGATCTCGATCGCCGACCTCATCCGGTATCGGCGAGCGCATGAATCCCTCGTCACGAAGGCCGCCGTCGCCACTCTGCCAACAGAGTTCGGTGACTTCGTCGCGCATGGCTACTGCAGCGAGATCGACGGCCAGGAGCACGTAGCCCTTGTCAGGGGTGAGATCGGAGACGGCGAGGATGTCCTCGTCCGAGTGCACTCCGAATGCCTCACCGGTGACGTATTCGGGTCTCTGCGCTGCGACTGTGGTCCCCAGCTGCAGGCTGCGATGCGCGCCGTGGCCCAGGAGGGTCGTGGTGTCGTCCTCTACGTCAAGGGCCATGAGGGGCGCGGCATCGGCCTTCTCCACAAGTTGAAGGCCTACACGCTGCAGGACGCCGGCCGCGACACCGTCGACGCGAACCTCGAACTTGGGTTGCCCGCCGATGCCCGTGACTACGGTGTGGGGGCTTCGATCCTGGCTGACCTCGGTGTGCGCAGCATGCGTCTGCTCACGAACAACCCGGCCAAGCGAGCGGGCCTCGAGGGGTACGGCCTGACAATCGTCGATCGGGTTCCGCTCACGGTGGAGTCGAATCCGCACAATGCCGCCTACCTCGAGACGAAGGCCGAGCGCATGGGCCATGAGTTCGGTCCGGGAGGTGCGTCATGAGCGGCGCGGGCAGTCCTTCGGTCAATGTCGACGCTGCCGGGCTCTCGGTCGCGATCGTCGCGGCGTCCTGGCACGAGGTAGTGATGAACGGCCTGATTGCTGGAGCGGAGCGTGAATGCGACCGGCTGGGGGCGCAGCACCGTCTCGTGCGGGTTCCCGGCAGCTTCGAACTCCCGATCGTCGCCCAGGAGGTCGCGTCCGATCCGACGATCGACGCCGTCATCTGTCTCGGGGTGATCATCCGCGGAGGCACCCCGCACTTCGACTTCGTGGCGACCTCCACCACTGATGGCCTCACCCGCGTTGCTCTCGACACCCGCACGCCCATCGGGTTCGGCGTGCTCACGACCGACGACGAGCAGCAGGCTCTCGATCGGGCAGGGCTCCCCGGTTCGCCGGAGGACAAGGGGGCCGAGGCAGCCGCCGCGGCCATCTCCACCGCGCTCGTGCTGCGCGGCTGCAGGGGGATTGGCTGATCACCCCCGGTCGTCAATAGGCTTGCGGGGTGAAGACGTTCGATGAGCTCTACGCGGAGCTGAACCAGAAGGTCACCTACCGCGAAGAGGAGACCGGCACGACTCGTCTGGTCGATGCGGGAGTCCACGCGATCGGCAAGAAGATCGTGGAGGAGGCTGCGGAGGTGTGGATGGCGGCCGAGCACGAGGGTGCCGACCGCACGGCCGAGGAGATCTCACAGCTGCTGTACCACCTTCAGGTCCTGATGCTGGCCAGCGGCGTGAGCCTCGACGACGTCTACCGGAGGCTCTGAGATGCTGCGTGTCGCCGTTCCCAACAAGGGTCAGCTCGCTGACCCTGCTCGCGAGATGCTCGCCGAGGCGGGCTACCTCCGCAGCGCCACAACCCGCGACCTCGTGGTGCAGGATCCTGAGAATGACGTCGAGTTCTTCTTTCTGCGACCGCGTGACATTGCGATCTACGTGGGGGAGGGCACGCTCGACGTAGGCATCACCGGCCGCGACATGCTGCTCGACTCCCGCGCCAAGGCTGACGAGATCCTCGCGCTGGGGTTCGCACCGTCGACGTTCCGGCTGGCCGCTGCCAAGGGCCGAGCGCAGACGCCGAGGGATCTCGCCGGCACGACGATCGCGACGTCCTATGCGGGCGTGCTGGAGGACTACCTCGCCCGCGAGGGCATCGATGCGCGCGTGGTCAAGCTCGATGGAGCGGTCGAGAATGCGGTGGCGCTCGGAGTTGCTGATGCGGTCGCCGACGTCGTGGCCACGGGCACGACGCTGCGCAAGGCGGGGCTCGAGTTGGTCGGTGAGCCGATCCTGGTCTCCGAGGCCCTGGTGATCCGTCGTACTGGCGCCCCGGAGCTGCCGTCGGTCGAGACCTTCATGCGCCGTCTGCACAGCGTGATGGTGGCGAGGTCCTACGTGCTGGTCGACTACGACATCCGCGCCGAGCACCTGGACCGGGCGTGCGAGTTGACGCCGGGCATCGAGTCCCCGACCGTGTCGTCGTTGCACGAGCCCGGTTGGTCGGCCGTGCGGGCCATGGTGCCCGCAGCTGACGTTCACCGGATCATGGACGAGCTGTACGAGCTCGGGGCGCGGGGAATCCTCGTCACGGACATCCACGCCTGCCGCCTCTGACCCCCACACCCCCGCGAGTGGCCACTGGGCACCGCGAGTGGCCACTGGGCACCGCGAGTGGCCACTGGGCACCGCGAGTGGCCACTTATGGACGTGGCGTGGCTAGTGTCGTGGCTGTGTCGCACCCCTTCGACGTCAATGGAGCCGGTCGAAGCCTCGCGAGCCCGGCCTTTCCTGGGGATGACGGGCGCGCAGACCTTGATGTGCGGCTGACTCTTGCCGGGGCGGGTGCTGGGACGATTCCCGTCACATCGGTTGCGCGTGCCCTGCGCGATGCTCGACTCCTCGCTACCGTCGTAGCCGTCCTTGATGCAGAGGACGAGACCGGAGCTGACAAGGACAGCCACATGGCCGTGGTGTCGATGGTCAACACGGCCGGAGAGAAGGGCCTGTTGGCCTTCACGGGAGTCGACTCCCTCGCACTTTGGAACCCGCAGGCGCGCCCGGTGCCGACGTACGGTAGGGACGCGGCCCGGGCTGCACTCGACGACGGTGCCACGGCTGTCGTTGTGGATGTCGCTGGTCCGACGACGTTCGTTCTGACGGGGTCTGCGCTGGAAGTCCTGGCAGATCTGCTCGATCTGAAGCACGTGGACGCGGTGATCAGCGCTGCGCTTGCACCCTTGACGGCCGATGGCTGGTGTGACATCCGGGTCCGAGATGCGCGTGCGGACGGCGTGGACGTGGATGTGCTTGTCGACATCTCAGCCGCGGGTGGAGGTCATCCAGATGGTCGGCGACATGACGACCTGATGAGGCAGGCCGCGAGAATCCTGGCTGAGCGGGCTGACCTCAAGCAGCTGGTACCGGGTGGGATCGGGATCGCGGCCATCTCGGCCCAGTGACCACTCGCGGTGCCCAGTGACCACTCGCGGTGCCCAGTGACCACTCGCGAAGAGGTCAGAGGACGGGACCGGTGAGGTCCTCGCCGGGCCCGAGGCCGGGCGGATCCGGAATCGTCGACGCCTCCCGGAAGGCCCGCTGGAGGGCTTGCAGCCCGTCCCGCAGCGGGGCAGCGTGCATCGAGCCGACGAGTGGGGCCGCCGAGGTCACGAGCCCGGCGAGGGCCGTGATGAGGATCCGCGCCTCAGCCAGGTCGGCTGCGGGGGCCGGGGAGTCCTCGGTGCCCTCCGCGAGACCACAGGCCACAGCAGCTGCCGACATCAGGTGCATCGCCACCGTGAGCACCACCTCCACGGCCGGTACCTCGGAGATGTCCAGGGGAACGTCGGATTCGGGGCTCAGGCTCACGGCTGGTAGCCTTCCACCTGACTGACCCGGGGCTCGTACTCGGGTCGCGCAAGCGGAGTCCTCACTCCCACCCGCAGGCCGCTCGCCGCGCTCAAGCGCGTGAAGCCTCGTGGGTCGAGCGCACAGCCCTGGCGGCTGTGCTGACGAGGCCTTCGCGTGCGCTGCACCGAGGGCCTCCTGCCTTCTGCGGTGCAGGTCGACTGGTGATCGAGCAGCGAGGAGGCGCCATCAGCGTCGAACCACGGATCAATGACCGTATCCGCGTGCCGGAGGTCCGACTTGTCGGACCGGCGGGCGAGCAGGTCGGGATCGTCCGCATCGAGGACGCCCTGCGGCTGGCGGTGGAGGCCGATCTCGACCTTGTCGAGGTGGCACCCATGGCGAAGCCCCCCGTCTGCAAGCTCATGGACTTCGGCAAGTTCAAGTACGAGGCGGCGCTCAAGGAGCGCGAATCGCGCAAGAACCAGACGCACACGGTCATCAAGGAGATGAAGCTCCGCCCGAAGATCGACCAGCACGACTACGAGACCAAGAAGGGTCACGTCGAGCGGTTCCTGAAGGCGGGCGACAAGGTGAAGATCACGATCATGTTCCGCGGTCGTGAGCAGAGCCGACCTGAGCTGGGCCTGCGGCTGCTGGCCAAGCTTGCGGAGGACGTCACCGAGTTGGGCTTCGTCGAGGCCACTCCGAAGCAGGACGGCCGCAACATGATCATGGTTCTCGCGCCCCACCGGAAGAAGTCCGAGGTCGCCCGCGACACCGCCAAGGTGCGTGCGGTCGAGACCGAGGTACCGGCGGCCGAGAGCGCCTGATCACCCACTAGACCATCCGGTCCGCCCTGGACCGGCAGGAACCCGGCCCCAGGCCGGCCGAACGAGCGAGGAAGGCACCATGCCGAAGCAGAAGACGCACAGCGGCGCGAAGAAGCGCTTCAAGGTGACGGGCTCGGGCAAGATCACGCACGAGCAGACGAACCGCCGCCACCTGCTGGAGGTCAAGTCCAGCAAGCGCAAGCGGAAGCTTGAGGCCGACAAGGTGCTGGCTCCCAGTGATGTCAAGAAGGTCAAGAAGCTGCTGGGGCACTGACCCCGATCCGGGCCGCTAGCGGCTCGACCCGGCCCCCAGGGCTCCCACGACTGTCCCACCGAAACACAGGAGATACGACATGGCACGCGTGAAGCGCGCAGTGAATGCGCAGAAGAAGCGCCGCGAGACCCTCGAGCGGGCGTCCGGCTACCGTGGTCAGCGCTCGCGGCTGTACCGCAAGGCCAAGGAGCAGGTCACGCACTCGCTCGTCTACGCCTACGCCGACCGTCGCACCCGCAAGGGCGACTTCCGCCGGCTGTGGATCCAGCGCATCAATGCGGGTTGCCGCGCGAACGATATGACGTACAACCGATTCATCCAGGGCCTGAAGGCTGCTGGGGTCGAGGTCGATCGCCGCATGCTCGCCGAGCTCGCCGTCAACGACGCGCCTGCCTTCGCGGCCCTGGTGGACGTGGCGCGCGCGAACCTGCCGGCTACTGCGGCCTGATCGCGTCGACTCTCCCTCCGTGGCCCGTCCGACGTCGCACCTGACCTCGACGGCCTCGGACCGCGTCAAGGCCGTCCGGGCTCTGCACTCCAGAGCTGGACGACGCAAGGCGGGGCGCTTCCTGGTCGAAGGACCTCAGGCGGTCCGCGCGGCTCTCGATTCGGGCGTCGTGGTGCACGAGCTCTTCGTGAACCACGACGCCCTGGCGGCTTTTCCGTACGTTGTACGGGTGTCCGAGCAGCGGCAGATTCCCCTCACCACGGCGGATCCCCACGTGCTGGCGGCCATGGGCGAGACGAACCACCCCCAGGGCGTTCTGGCGATCTGCGCCCTGCTCGATGCGTCCCGGCTGTCGGAGGTGCTCGCCATCCAGGCGCCCGTGATCGTCCTGGATCGGGTGGCCGATCCGGGGAACGTCGGCACGATCATCCGTACGGCCGAGGCAGTGGGCGCCGCGGGGGTGATCCTCACTCCAGAATGCGCCGACATTCACGGGGGCAAGGTGGTGCGAGCAACGACCGGCTCGCTCTTCCGGGTCCCCGTCGTTGCGGATCTGCCGATGTCGGACGTCATCGCTGCCGTGCGGGCCGAGGGCAGGGCTCTCGCTGTGGCCATGGGTGCGGGGGAGGAGTCCCTGTTCGATGCGGTGGACTCCCGAATGGTCTGTCCACGGACGTGTTACGTCATCGGATCCGAGGCGCACGGGGTCGGCGAGGAGGCCGTCGCGGCTGCCGACATCACGATCCGCATCCCCATGGCCCCCGGTGCGGAGTCCCTCAACGCTGGCGTGTCTGCTGCCGTGATCCTCTATGTCCTCGCATATGGGGCCCGGAGCGGCGCTTTCGGACCCGACGGGTTCAGATGACAGACTGTGACTCATGAATCCTGAGGAATACGTGACTCTCCCGGCGTTCCGGGAGACCGGCTACGTCGTGCTGGACCCCTACGACCAGGCTCAGGACCCCCGCGAGTGGGAGCAGCTGACCTTCGTGGACTGGAAGTCCTCCGGTGACACCCGATTCGCCCCTCTGGCCAGTGCCTACGGCGACATGGAGTGCAATGGGTTCTGGAATCACACGCCGGCGAAGACCGACAAGGACGGCGTCTGGGTCGACGCCAATGTGGCGGTCGCACCCCGGCTGAAGGCTCGGGCGGAGGAGCCCGGCGCCAATATCGGCCGCTGCCGGGTCATCGAGCTGCAGCCGACGGCCTACGGCGAGACTCTCTACAACCTGCATCGCGACGACAACAACCGGCTCAATCCCGAGGGAACCGGCTGGATCGTGCGGGCCTTCTTCAACCTGACGGACGATCCCGACACGATGATGGTGCTCAGGGAGGATCGTGACGATCCCGCGACGGAGACGCGCATCGCGCTCCCGGCGGGTGCGCAGGTGATCATCGATACGCAGCGGCTGTGGCACGCGGTGTGGCATCCCAGTGACCGCGCTCGCTACTGCCTCATCACCTCGTATGAGAGTGGGCCTGAGCTGGACGCCTACATCAAGGCCAAGAATGGCGTCAGTCGCATCGAGTCCGCACCCATCGATCCTGCGGTTCAGGCTGAGGGGGAGGCGGTCGCGGCGAGCAAGCGGGAGGCCCGTGCGGCGGCTCTGGCTGCTCGCGGACAGGACCCCACCTTCGGTGACGGGAGCCTGAGGGCCAGTGCAACTATGGAGACGTACTCTGAAGCGTGAGTTCACGCGCTTCATGACTGCGCGCACGGAAGTGCGCTCGTACCACTACGAGAGGATTCCCCGTGGCGACACCGGCCGCACCGGCGACCGTGCCCTACGACGCCGTCCTGGATGAGCTCGAGGCCGAGGCCATCCACATCTACCGTGAGACGGCGGCGGCGTTCAAGAACCCGGTCCTGCTGTACAGCATCGGCAAGGACTCCTCCGTGCTGCTTCACCTTGCTGTCAAGGCCTTCGCGCCTGCTCCGATCCCGTTCCCCGTCATGCACATCGACACGGGGTGGAAGTTCCGGGAGATGATCGAGTTCCGCGATCGTCGGGCGGCTGAGCTCGGGCTGGACTTGCGGATCGCGCAGAACAAGCAGGCGATCGCGGAGGGGGTCACCCCCTTCACGCACGGCACTCACGAGTACACCCGCCTGATGAAGACGGTGGCCCTGCGCGAGGGCATCGACCGCTATGGCTTCGACGCGGCGGTCGGTGGCGCGCGACGTGACGAGGAGCGGAGTCGGGCCAAGGAGCGCATCTTCAGCCTGCGTGAGCCAGGTCACCAATGGGATCCGCGCAAGCAGCGTCCGGAGTTCTGGCGCACCGCGAACACCCAGCTGGCTCCGGGGCAGTCGATGCGGGTGTTTCCGCTTTCCAACTGGACTGAACTTGACATCTGGAAGTACATCCAGCGAGAGAGCATCCCGATCCCTGATCTCTACTTCGCCAAGCCGCGGCCGGTTGTGGAGCGCGACGGCACCCTGATCATGGTCGATGACGAACGTTTCCCGCTGCGCGAGGGCGAAGTCCCGCAGATGCGCTCGGTGCGGTTCCGCACTCTTGGGTGCTATCCGCTCTCCGGAGCGGTCGAGTCGACTGCCGACACGATGCAGCAGCTCGTCGCAGAGATGGCGGGCTCCAAGTACTCAGAGCGGTCGGGGCGCCTGATCGACGGTGAGAGCGGTGCGGAATCCATGGAGGGCAAGAAGAAGGAGGGCTACTTCTAGTGGCCAGCAACAGTGCTCTGACCCCTGTCCTGCACCTGGTGACCTGCGGCTCCGTCGACGATGGCAAGTCCACGCTCATCGGGCGCCTTCTCGCGGAGACGAACTCCGTGCCGATCGACACGCTCGAGTATGCGCGCCGCACACGCCGTGGGGGATCGACGATCCCGGTGGGCGAGATCGACTACTCCCTGCTCACGGATGGCCTGGAAGCCGAGCGCGAGCAGGGCATCACCATCGATGTGGCCTACCGGCACATGAACCTGCCCAACGGCCGACGAGTCCTGGTCGCTGATTCCCCCGGGCATGAGCAGTACACGCGCAACATGGCGGTCGCGGCGTCCAACGGTGACGTCGCGATCCTCATGGTGGATGCCGCGCGTGGTGTGCGCGCCCAGACTCATCGCCATCTCACGATCTGCGCACTGATGGGTGTCAAGACGGTGATCGTCGCCGTGAACAAGATGGATCTCGTCGGCTACGAGCACGCGACGTTCGAGGAGATCGTCGGCACGGTGCGCGTCACGGCCGCACGCCTCGATGTCCCCGAGGTCATCGCGATCCCGGTCAGCGCCTTCATGGGCGACAACATCACTGAGCCGGGCACGAGCATGCCGTGGTACTCGGGTCCGACCCTGCTCAAGGCACTTGAGGACTGGCAGCCGAAGGCAGCGCAGGGCGAGCGGCCGTTCCGGTTCCCGGTCCAGTTCATCGCTAGGGCGGAGGGCAACTTCCGTGGGTATGCGGGCACGGTGGTGTCCGGCCGTGTGGCCCGCGGTGACGAGGTCGTGATCGCCGACTCCGGTCGCACGGCAAAGATCGATCGCATCGTCACCTACGACCTGCATGTCGACGGCCACATCGCCGACCTTGACTCGGCAGATGAGGGCCAGGCGGTCACGCTGACCCTTGACCACGAGGTCGATGTGACCCGTGGCGACGTCATCGCGGCGGCGTCCGCTCACTCCGAGCCCTCGGATCGCTTCTCGGTCGACATGGTGTGGCTGGGCGAGGAAGCCCTCGCTCACGGTCGTTCGTACCTGCTGGTGTCGGGTAGTCGCTCCGTTCCGGCGACGGTGACGAACGTCCGCCACCGGCTCGATGTGGTGACGGGTCACGAGCACGCCGCGCGACTGCTGTCGATGAACGACATCGGTCGCGTCGAGGTGGCGACCGACAAGCCCGTGCCCATGGATCCGTATGCCCTGTGCCGTGACACTGGTGGATTCCTGCTGGTCGACCGCGTCACGGCAGACACCGTGGCCGCGGGCATGGTCCGTCATGCGATGCGGCGTTCGACCAACGTCGTGCGGCACGACTACGCGGTCGACGAGCAGGCACGCCGCCTGCTGATGGGGCATGACGCTAAGGTCGTGTGGCTGACGGGCTTGTCCGGTGCCGGCAAGTCAACGATCGCAGATGCGGCTGTGCGCAAGCTTCACGCCTTGGGCGTCCATACGTACGTGCTGGATGGCGACAACGTGCGCCACGGCCTGAACAAGGACCTCGGATTCACGGCCGAGGATCGTGCGGAGAATGTGCGTCGCGTCGCCGAGGTCAGCAAGCTCATGGTCGACGCGGGTCTCGTGGTCTTCGTGGCCCTCGTCTCGCCGTTCATCGGCGACCGTCGCGCGGCGCGCGATCTGTTCGCTCCGGGCCAGTTCGTCGAGGTGTACGTCGACACTCCACTCGACGTCGTCACCGAGCGTGACACCAAGGGCCTGTACGCCAAGGCCGCCCAGGGCTCACTGCCGAACCTCACCGGCGTGGGTCAGGAGTACGAGCCCCCGGTATCGCCGGAACTCGTGCTGCACGGCACTGGCGACCTCGATGCCTCCGTGGACGAGCTCGTCCGCGTCATCCTGGGGGAGTAGGCGGCGCCTGGCGCTCAGATTGCGGGTTGTCCACAGGTGGTCGCTTCCGGTGGGGCTAGACGTCACTTCCGCCCTAGCGTCACGACGTGCGCTCCGATGACCTGATCGCGTTCGTGGATGAGTCGCTCAAGCCTGTGCGCGGGGGCGTGTCCCGTGACGCTGCCCGGCCCCCGTCTATCTATGCCGTTGCGGCTGTCGTGGTTCTCGCCGCGGAGGCGGATGGCCTCCGGGCGGCGCTCAACCCGCTGTCGTCCTCACGCGGGGGCAAGGTCCACTACAGCGCATTGTCGGGCGCTGCGCGCCTCGAGGCGGTTGTCCTGTTGTCCCGGCAAGTCACGTGGGATGCGCTGGTGGTAGAGACGGATCGCGCCGTCTCGGTAAGAAATGACAGGACCCTTCGCCGGGCTGTCCTCTGGCAGGCATTCGCAACCCTCCAGCGTGACCATGGTGTTGGCAGGGTGATCGCCGAGTCCCGGTCCCATCCGTCCGGTGCGTTCGGTCGCTTGGATCATGACGACGTTCTCCTGGCGCGAGCGGCCCGGCAGGTGGGATTGGTGAGCGCGCCATTCGCCGTGAGTCATGCGCGTGAGGAGGAGACCCTCTTGACCGCAGCGGACGTGATCGTGGGGGCCAGAACTGACGCCGTCTGTGGCGTGGATCGGACGCGATGGAGCCTGCTGGCTCATCGAGTGAGTGTCCACCGGGTCGCGCCTCAGTGGAGGGATCCCCGAAACGCAGAGGCCCCGGGGCGCTGACGAGTCAGCGCCGTTCCGGGGCTTGCTAGAGCCGGGGACCCGAAGGCAATCCCGTCCCTGCACTCATACAAGCATGATGGCGGGCGGCTCGTCTAGGGCCGTCGCCTGAGCCGATTGCCGCGCCACGCCGGGCGTCACGTGCGTGAGCCGGTCTGGAATACTCGGCGAGCCATGTCTGCGCCCAACTCCTCCTTCGATCCCAAGCAGGTGGCGGCCCTCAATGAGCAGGCCGTCGCCGAGATGGTGACGTCTGCCCTGGCGGCTATCGCGTCGGCGTCCGATCTGGCCAAACTGAAGGAGGTTCGGCTCGCGCATGCCGGCGACCGCTCGCCCCTGGCACTGGCCAACCGTGAGATCGGGGCGCTGCCGCCTGCGGCGAAGGCGGAGGCCGGCAAGCGTGTCGGCCAGGCCCGTGGCGAGATCAAGCAGGCGCTCGACTCGCGCCAGGCCGCGCTCGAGGCGGAGCGGGACGAGCGGGTGCTGGTGGAGGAGGCCGTCGACATCACCCTGCCGGTCGATCGTCAGCCGATGGGTGCACGTCATCCCCTGACGACGTTGATGGAACGGGTCGCGGACGTCTTCGTCGCAATGGGCTACGAGATCGCCGAGGGTCCTGAGGTCGAGGCTGAGTGGGTGAACTTCGATGCCCTCAACGTGCCGCCGGACCACCCGGCCCGCACGATGCAGGACACCTTCTTCGTCGGCTCGCCCGACAGCGGTGTAGTCCTTCGGACGCAGACCTCGCCGATCCAGATCCGGGCCATGCTCGACCGTGAACTGCCGGTGTACGTCATCGCGCCGGGACGCGTCTACCGAACTGACGAGCTCGATGCCACCCACACGCCGGTGTTCCACCAGATCGAGGGGCTGGCAGTCGATCGCGGCATCACGATGGGCGACCTCCGGGGCACGCTCGACCACTTCGCCGAGTCGATGTTCGGTCAGGGCATCCGCACCCGCATGCGTCCGTCCTACTTCCCGTTCACCGAGCCCAGCGCCGAGGTCGACCTCGAGTGCTTCGTGTGCCGCGGCGAGTCCGTCGGCAATCCGGAGCGTCCGTGCCGCACGTGCGGCAGCGAGGGCTGGATCGAGTGGGGTGGCTGCGGCATGGTGAACCCGCGCGTCCTCCAGGCGGTCGGGATCGATCCTGCCGAGTACCGCGGTTTTGCCTTCGGCATGGGGGTGGAGCGCACGCTGATGTTCCGCAACGGAGTCAGCGACATGCGCGACATGGTGGAGGGCGATGTCCGCTTCACGCTCGCATTCGGAGTGGAGGCCTGATGCGCGCGCCCATGTCGTGGCTGCGGGAGATGGTCGCGATCCCGGCCGATCAGTCCGGGCGTGACGTTGCCGAGCGGCTCATCCGCGCGGGCCTGGAGGTCGAGACGGTCGAGGAGATCGGCGCGGGTGTCGAGGGTCCGCTCATCGTCGGTCGAGTGCTGGAGATCGAGGAGCTCACGGAGTTCAAGAAGCCGATCCGCTTCTGCCAGGTCGATGTGGGCCAGTCCGGTGGTGGGGTGCGCGGGATCATCTGCGGGGCTCACAACTTCCAGGCGGGCGATCTCGTCGTGGTGGCGCTCCCGGGCACCGTGCTCCCGGGTGGCTTCCAGATCGCCTCGCGCGAGACGTACGGGCGGCTGTCCGACGGCATGATCTGCTCCGAGCGCGAGATGGGCCTGGGCGAGAACCACGACGGCATCATGGTGCTGCCCGTCGGCAACACCGAGCCTGGCGCCGATGCAAAGCCGCTGATCGGCGTGGGCGAGGAAGTCCTCGACATCGCCATCACTCCTGATCGCGGGTACGCGCTGTCGATCCGCGGGATCGCGCGCGAGGTGGCGATCGCCTACGGCCTGGCATTCACCGATCTTGGGCAGGAGATTGCCGACCTGCCGGCACCCCTGCCGGATCGTGCGCCGGCCGAATGCGCGACCGAGGCCCCTGAGGCTTGCGGCCTGTTCACGCTTCGCACCATCGTCGGCTTCAATCCGCACGCGACTTCGCCGTTGTGGATGAAGCAGCGACTGACGGCCTGCGGCATGCGTCCGGTCTCGCTCGCGGTCGACGTCACGAACTACGTCATGCTCGAGCTCGGGCAGCCTCTGCACGCCTTCGATCTCGACAAGCTGCAGGGTCCGGTGCGAGCGGGCCGCGTGCCGGCGGGCACGCGCTTCGAGACCCTCGACCACGTCGTGCGTGAGCTCTCCGACGATGACCTTGTCATCCTCGATGATCGCGGACCCATCGGCCTGGCGGGCGTCATGGGCGGGCTGGAGTCGGAGATCGACGACGACACCACCAACATCGCCCTCGAGGCTGCGCACTTCACCGCTCCCGGCATCGCGCGTTGCTCCCGTCGCCACAAGCTCTCCAGTGAGGCATCGCGCCGGTTCGAGCGCGGGGTCGATCGCGATCTCGCGCCGTATGCATCCGCGCGTGGGGCGGCGCTGCTGCTCCAGCACGGCGGTGGCCACTACGTCGGCATGACGGCGGTCGAGGCTCCGCATGCCGCGACCGTCATCACGCTGCCCATCAGCGCGCCGGGCGATGTCGCGGGCATGGAGATCCCGGGTGTGATGGTCGTGCGCATCCTCCAGGCGATCGGCTGCACGATCGATGACGAGTCTGCCGACGTGCTCGCGGTCACGCCACCGTCGTGGAGACCGGACCTCACGGATCCGATCGACCTGGTGGAGGAGGTCCTTCGGCTGATCGGCTACGACCAGCTGCCGTCGACGATCCCCGCCGCACCCCTGGGCAGGGGAATGTCACGCGAGCAGCGGGTCCGTCGCCGGGTCGGCATGGTGCTCGCATCGCGAGGCCTGGTCGAGGTGCTGTCGTACCCGTTCGTCGGCGAAGCCGAACTCGATGCCCTGAACCTTCCCGCGGACGATCCCCGGCGACGCACACCGCGGCTGGCGAACCCGATGTCGGACGAGCAGCCGCACCTGCGCGGCTCCCTGCTCCCGGGCCTGGTGGCCGCGGCGCGGCGCAACATCGGTCGCGGCACGACCGACCTGGCCCTGTTCGAGCTCGGCTCGGTGTTCCTGGGTGCGGTGGCCGACGAGACGTCACTGCGGCCGACCGTGGACCGTCGACCCACGGATCAGGAGTGGAGCGACCTGAACGGTCTGCTTCCGCATCAGCCCACCCATGTCGCGGCTCTCCTCGCCGGCAGTCGCACGGCGGAGGGCTGGTGGGGCAACGCGCAGTCGATCAGCTGGGCCGATGCCGTGGCGGCGGCGAATGACGTTGCCGACACCTGTGGTGTGACGCTTGATGCCCAGCGCGGTGCGGATCCGTCCTTCCATCCGGGTCGATGTGCGGCTCTCACCATCGATGGCACCGTCGTCGGCTTCGCCGGTGAACTGCATCCTCGAGTGATCGAGGCCTCGGGGCTCCCGGAGCGGGCGTCGGCGATGTGGCTGGACCTCGATGCCCTCATCGCGGCAGCACCCGACGTGCGCCCCGCGCCCACGGTGGGCACGCAGCCACTGGCGAAGGAGGACATCGCGCTCGTCGTCGACCGCAGCGTCGCCGCGGCCGATGTCGAGCGCGCGGTGCGCGAGGGTGCGGGGGAGCTGCTGGAGTCGGTGCGGCTCTTCGATGTCTACGAGGGTCCGCAGGTCCCCGAGGGCAAGAAGTCGCTGGCCTTCGCGCTGCGCTTCCGCGCCCCTGATCGCACGCTCTCCGCGGAGGAGACGGCG
>CAIZPS010000089.1 GCA_903934925.1 uncultured bacterium
GCGTCTGCGGAACAGCTCGAGATCCTCGAGATCGGCAAGAACCAGTGCGCCGCCTCGACGACGACATGACCTAATCTCCTGCCATGGACCGCCAGACGTCGAACGAGCTGCATGAGCTCCATGCACGCATCTGCAAGGCCATCGCCGATCCCAAACGCCTGCTCATCATCACCGAGCTGCGTTCTGGGCCGATGACGGTCGGCGAGCTCGCACTCTCCCTCGACATCAGCCAGTCGAACACCAGCCAGCACCTGGCCGTGCTGCGCGAGCGCGGGGTCGTGACATCCACGAAGGACGGCCTTAACGTCTACTACGAACTGACCAGCGACAAGGTGGTCAAGGCGATCGACTTGCTTCGGGAGTTCATGGCCGACCAGCTCGGCCAGCAGACCCGGCTGGGTAGGGCCGCCCGCAAGGTGACTCCCGCACCCGCACGGAAGCGCAGCGCCTGACACACACATGCAAATGCATGTGCATGTCCTTGACCCACCGCCTTCAACTGCTGCTGGAGCCGGGGCAGTACGAACGGCTCTCCCAGCGCGGGCGGCGCCGTCGCGCAGGTGCCCGGCCTGCGATGGCGCATGCTCGGCGACGACACTTCCGTCAGGGACGGCTGACCCGCGCCACCTCTCCCTGGCGCAGCATGCCGCCGCGTACGACCGTGGTGTTGATGCCACGAAGCCGGAGGTCGCGGCCCTCCGGGGTGTTCGTCGCCCGAAGGGCCGGCATGCCGAACCGCATCCGGAACTTCTCGCAACCGGTGTGCGGCACATCGGTGACCTCGAGCGCAACCTCGTCGAACTCCAGCCGGGTGCCGGTGGGCAGGTTGTGCACGCTGAGGTCGAGGTCCACATACAGCTGGTCCCCCGCCAGGGGAACGCGATCCTGAGTTGCAGCAACGAGCCGTGCGAACCGGCTGTTCATCACCGTCACCTGGTCACCCGGATGAGCACGACCATCCTCCGTCATTCGACTGCCGCGGGACTCCCAGGAGTCACCGGCGAGGCCGTGCTCCACGTCGACCTCGACGAGCGGCAGCACGAGACGCTCGTCGCGAGCCGGACGGATGACGATGAGGTCAAGCGCACCCGAGTCACGGGGCGACTGCCGCACGGACTCCATGCCCGCATCGACCTGCTCGGCGGTGAGGTGGAACGGCTCGTGCACGTCAGGCTGGCTCATGGATGGATCCTCTCGTCACGCCTCTCGTCACACTCGTCCGCGTCAGGGGCGCGGCGGTGGCCCACCCCCGGGCGGCGCACCCCCAGGCGGGGCACCCCCTCCCGGGCCGCCCGGCGGTTGTCCGGGACCACCCCCGCCGCCGGCTCCGGGGGTGACGACGAAGCTCGACGCGATGCTGCCCGCGAAGGCGTTCGGCACGCTCGGGAACTCCTCGGTGAGGAAGTAGGCGTAGGTGCCCTTCGGGTACTCCGGCGTGACGCAGTAGCGCCCGTTGGCGGCATCGAGATCGCCTGACCCGGCGACGTACTCGTAGTCCTGGTTGAACCATCCGTTGTAGGTGCCGCCGGGCCCGGACGGGCGCGTCCCCGACTTCAGCCGATAGGAGGATCGCATGCTGCGGACCTTGCCCGCCTTGCGCGGATTGGAATAGCCGGAGCGCACGTAGATCGGGAAGCCGTCACCTGCCCATCCGACGAGCGGGGAGTGCCCGGAGTCGCCGAGCACGTCGAGCAGCCCGTCGGGGATGCCGTGGTAGTGATAGGCGCCGGTGGGCTGGACATGCGCGTGGTTGACGTCCATGCCGAGGTCGATGCCGCCCCCGAGGGCGTAGTACTGCCATCCGCTGTTGCGATCGTTGTTCCAGTACTCCGCCGCGTAGGGATCGAAGAGGACCCCGTCGACGCTGATGCCGAAGGACTGCGGGATCGCGAATGCGGTGATGGCGGTTCGCTTGGGCTTCGTCGAAAAGCGGTAGGAGTACGACTGCGTGGAGATCGCGTTCGGGCAGTTCGGGTTGGGAAAAGTGCCCGGCGTGAAGTCCGGGATGCCGTTCGAGGCGATGGTGCGCACTCCATTGCGCACCTTGACGCTAACCCGGCATCCGGTCCTCGAGTTGCGGATGGTGTAGTCACCCATGACGTCGATCGAGCTCTCGCCCTCCGCCGCGAAGGCGCGCAGGGCCGTGGTCCCCGACGTGGTGACGGCGAACCCCAGGGAGAGACCGGCGACGAGGACGCTCCTGCGACTGATCGACATGGCTCGCACCATATAGTCCGATCATGCGCATGGGAACACGGATCGCGACCCTTCTCGTCTCGGTGGGCATGGCCGCATCGTTCACCTCCGTGCCAGCGCTCGCTGCCGACGACGACGTCTACGTGCACCAGGTCGGCACCTACGACTACCTGACGCAGCCGGACTTCACCGGTCTGGCTCCGCTCTCCGACGCCATTCGCGGCGCGACCCTCGGCCTGGGCACCTTCGACGGGCTGGATGGAGAGTTCGTGATGGTCGCCGGCGTGCCCTACCGCGTGGGCATGGACGGCCTGCCCTCGATCGTCGATCCCCAGCGCTCGACCCCCTTCGCGCAGGCCATCGACTTCACCCCCGAGGCCTCCGGGCCGGTGGCCCCGGGCACAACGTGCGCGAACCTCGGACCCGTGATCGAGAAGCTGGCCGGCACGGCCGACGGGATCATCGCGGTGCGCGTGCGAGGCACCTTCACCGAGCTCGTGACCCGAAGCGTTCCGGGCCAGTCGGTGCCGTATCCGTCGTTGGCCACGGTGGTCGCACAGCAGGCGACGTTCCCGCTCCCCGGCCGACGCTCGGTGCTCGTCGGCTTCTGGCAGGGGCCGAGCATGAAGGGCCTGGGCCAACCTGGTCTGCACCTGCACGGCGTCACGGCAGATCGCAAGGCCGGTGGGCACGTGCTCTCGTGCACGGTGGGTTCAGACGTTCAGGTGTCGGTGCAGCGCGCGGCCGGCGTCGTGGTGCACGACGAACACTGATCCGCCCCGATCGCAGCCCGGCCTCACGCTGTGACGGTCGTGTCCTGAGGATCGTCAAGACGCGTGAGTCGGAAGCGCTGGCGTCGCGTCACGAGGATGGCCGTCGCCGCACCCATGAGCACCCCCGTGATCGTCAGGGCTGCACGAGCACCCAGCGCATCCGCGACCGCCCCCCAGGCCAGGCTGCCCAGCGGAGCCGCAGCCGTGAACACCATGAGCCTTAGGGCGAGCACGCGTCCTCGGAAGGCCTCCGCCACGATCATCTGCGTGGACGTGTTGATGGACGCGACCACCGTCAGGAAGCAGGCGCCGATGACCACGAGCGCCACGACCCCCACGGCGTAGACCGGCGCGAGCGCGAAGACCACGAGCGCCACGGAATAGACGACGAGTCCGACCCGGACGAGCTGGCTCAGCCGCGGGCTCCACCTCGAGCCTGCCACCAGCGGAGCCGCGAGGAATGCTCCGACGCCCAGGGCTGCGTTCATCAGGCCGAGTTCAATCGGGCCGACGTCGAAGACCGCGCCCGCGAACACCACGGTCAGGGCGAAGACCGGATTGCCGAGGAAGCCGATCATGGCGGCTACGACCATCGAGAGGATCAGCCCGGGCTGGGTCCCGAGATACCTGGTCGCGGCGACGAACTGGGTCAGGACCCCCGCCGTGCGCGGACTCGAGTGCAGATGTCGACCGGAGCGCACGAGCACGACGGCCAGGATGACCGCACCGAAGGATGCCGCATTGATGCCGAAGGCCCAGTCGGCGCCCAGGGTGGCGAGGAGCAGCCCCGCGATCGCCGGTCCGATCGCGCGGGCGGCATTGAACTGCAGCGAGTTGAACGTGACCGCGGACATGAGGTCCTCGCGAGGCACGAGGTCGTACACGAAGCCCTGCCAACTCGGCATGCTGAGCCCGTTGAGGCCGCCGATGACGGCCATCAACGTCAGGAGCAGCCAGGGATCCCGCCACTGCAGAAGCCA
>CAIZPS010000090.1 GCA_903934925.1 uncultured bacterium
ACGACCGGGAAGATGATGTCGAGGACGTAGCCGGCAGCGACAACCCCCGCGATGATGACGAGCAGACGCCAGACAATGCCGGCCGTGAGATTCAGGGTCCCGGGGACCTGTGGCGGTCCCCCGGGAGCGGAGGCCGCCTGGGGGACAGGTGTCTGCGGATCGGAGGTCATGGCCGCAGGCTAGTCGGCTTTGGCGCAGCCCCAATGCATTTCGACCCCATGAAGGTCATGATGGGGCCTTTCGACCCCATGAAGGTCAAGATGGGGGCTTTCGACCCCATGAAGGTCATGATGGGGCCTTTCGACCCCATGAAGGCCATGACGGGCCTAGGCATCGAGATTGTGGGCGGCTCGCTCGCCGATGTCCGGCATGGTGATCTGATCGTCAGCGGCCCGTGCCACCACATAGACGGAGTCCTCGAGGAATCTCACGGAGAAGAAGCCGCCCGGGGCGCTGTAGGTACCGGCCTCACCGGGGCCCAGCACGGCGCCGCCGATCTGGATACGGCCTGACACCACATACGTCACCGATCCACGCGTGTATCCGTGGTCGGGAACGATGTCACCCTCACGGCCATGCACGACGGTGAGCATCGCCCCATCGGTGCGCAGGCGCGTGACGGTGGAACCGAGGACGTTGCGCTCCCATTCCATGGCAGAGGATGGAATTGGCGTGAAGGCGGACATCGGCTTCCCCTCGTTGTGCTCCGTCAATGCATGGCTCGAGATCAGTGCCGGGCGCGTGATCAGTCGATGCGTACGAAGCCGTGGGGGGTGTCGAACCACACGCCCGCGAGGCCGGGGGCATCGGACTCCACCCACTCCACGGCGATCCCGTCGAGTGGATTCTCCATACCCGTGCCGAGCCAGTCGCCGATGGCGTCGGCTTCACCGTTCATCTCGATTCGGGCGATCGAGACCGCTGATCCGCCGGACGAGGGATGCTCAGTGCCTGTGCAGGACCACTCCACGAAGAAGGGCAGTTGAGGGTCCTCCATGACGTTCAGGACGCCCAACTGCTTCCAGCGCAGTTCCACGCCGTCGGGCCGGATCCGGTGCCCGGCACGCGCTGCGCGCCCGAGGCGTTCCTCCACCGGTGAGATGTCATCGACGGCTACTACCCAGCTGAACCATCCGCCACCGTCAGCGGCGGCCTGCGCCACAGCCCGGCCGAAGGGGGCCTTCTCGGCGGCAGGGTGGTCGAGGGCGGACACGACCTCCACGTAGCAGCCATTCGCGAGGGGGAGGATGAAGTTGCGCGTCCCGAAGGAGGGGTGCCGGCCACCGTCGATGAATGTGGCTCCAAGGTCACCGCCGATGCGTTGGATGACGTCGGCAATCTCGGCGGTGGTGCAGGCGTAGGAGAGATGATCGAGCCGCATGTCTGCATCCTGCCCAATAGGGAATCCGGTGCTGCAGGGACCCCCCTTTCGAGCCGAGATGTGGCAGGCTCCCGGCCATGGCCGAGACCACACAGGAACCCACCGCATCCAGCGACGGTGCAGGAGCGAGCAACTCGAGCGATGCTCCGGCGCCCACCGCGCAATTGGACAAGAAGAAGTCGATCATCCTGGGGATCATCGGACTTGCCGTGATCGTGCTGATCTTCTGGAAGGTGATTCCACAGGTCACCGGCTCCAACTACCAACAGGCCTTCGCGAACCTCGAGGACATGACGCCGGTCGCGCTGATCATCATTGCTTTCACCGTGGTCGCCTACTTGTTCGCCTACGGCTTCCCGTTCATGGCGGCGACACCGGGGCTGAAGTACTGGCCGTCACAGCAGGTGAACCAAGCGGCGTTCGCGATATCCAATGGGGTGCCGGCCGGAGGCGCCTTCGGGCTCGCGGTCCAGTACGCCATGCTTGCGACTTACCGCATCCCAGGCTCCACGGCGACCGCCGCCATCACGGCCGTCGGGCTATGGAGCATCTTCGTCAGTCTCGGCCTTCCGATCCTTGGAGTGGCGGCGCTCTCCATCGAGGGCGGCAACAGCAACTACAACTGGGTGGCGCCTCTGGGTCTGGGGATTCTCGTCATCATCATCGTGGGTTTCGTCCTGATCATGCGCTCTGAACGCCTCGCAGCGGGGGTGGGACGCCTCGGGAATCGGCTGATAGGACCGCTCAGAGGTCGTGTGGCGAAGCTCAAGGATCTCGACCTGGTCGCGCCGATCAGCAAGTTCCGTGCGGACATGTACGAGGTACTGCGCCGGCGATGGCTGTTTCTCACAGTGGCTCAGGTGGCCGTGATCATGACGCAATTCCTGATCATGTACGCATCCCTGCGGGGGGTCGAGGGATGGAGTTCGGACGGGACGTCGCCCTTGGCCGCTTTCGGCGCCTTCGCCACGAGTCAGATCATGCTCATGGTGCCCATAACGCCGGGTGGCCTGGGCACGACGGATGCACTCATGATCGCGCTGCTGCAGAGCATGGGTGTCTCGGGATCGGTGGCCCAGGCAGCAGACGTCGTGTGGCGCATGGCTTCCTACCTGCCGCAGGTGGTCATCGGCGTGATCGCACTCGTGCTGTGGTTCCGCAAGGCCAACCAGGCCTTCTCCGGTTCCGGCAAGGCTGCCGAGTAGGAGACGGCGTGTCGGCTGTCGGCCCATCTGGGGGCTCCACTAGCGTGGGCTCTGCCCGGTCGTCGCGGGAGGGGAAGCCTTCGACGACCGGGCCTTCGCATGTGCGGGGCTCCCGTCACGCCTCCGGCCGCGCGGACGGTGAGCGCCAGTGGACGCGATTCGTCGCCCTCGGCGATAGCTTCACGGAGGGCATGCAGGACGACCTGCGGCACGACGGCAGGCACCGGGGCTGGGCGGATCGGGTGGCTCAGGCTCTTGCGGACGACGCTTCCTCGGGCACGTTTCAGTACGCAAATCTCGCTGTTCGAGGCCGGCTCCTGCCGCAGGTCATCACTGAGCAGGTTCCTGCCGCCATCGGCATGCAACCGGACCTCGTCACCCTCGGCGCGGGTGTGAACGACGCCTTGCGGCGCACATTCGATCTTGATGCTGTGGCCACGCAACTCGAGCGTGGCGTGCGGGCCCTCCGGGCGTCAGGGGCCGATGTCGTGCTCTTCGCCTTCGGGGACCCGGCGCGACGCTCCGCGGTGATGGGCCTGATCCGCGATCGCATCCGCGCCCTGAACTCCGCGACCCTGTCCATCGCCGATGTGCACGGGTGCCGTGTCGTCGATTTCTGGGGCGCGGCGGTGTTCGACGACGACCGCGTGTGGGATCCCGATCGACTGCACCTTTCGCCCGCCGGGCACCGCTTGGCCAGCGACGCAGTGCTGGAGGCCCTGGGCAGGGGAGACACCCGTTGGCGTACGCCCGGCGCTCCCGATCCGGGTCCGAACCGAGTCCGGCGCGTCTCGTCCCACGTCGGCTGGGCTCAGCAGCATGCCGCTCCCTGGGTCCGCCGTCGACTCCGGGGGGAGTCCTCGGGCGATGCCGTCACGCCGAAGAATCCGGACTGGACCGTCGTCCACAGGGGCGGGGAGGCATCCACAGGCGACTGATCCGGCTGGATTGCAGCGCTGGGCGCGGCGAGGGTCGTCGCATGAACACAGCCAGCGCTGAGCGCATCAGTCTCCGCAGTCCCGCAGCACTCTGCTGCGCCGTACCGCATCTCCTCGGCTTTCATCCAAGGAGCAGTGCCGTCCTCGTCTGGATGGCTGCTGGACGCCTCATCCTCACCCAGAGACTCGACCTGCCTGTGGCAGGCGTGTCCGTGGATGAGTGGGTCGCCGCACTGTGGTCCCATCACGGTGCCGAGGTAGCCGACGAGGTCGTTGTCGTTCTCGTCGTCGATGACACTCACGTGGGTCCGCCTCACGGAGGATTGCAGTCGGTGTCAAACGCCGTGTGTCGGCAAGCGCAGTCCAGCTCCATCTCGGTGCGCGACGTCATCGTCCACGCCGATGATCGCTGGTGGAGCATGCTGTGCAGTGACCTCACGTGTTGCCCTCAGGAAGGGCAATTGATCTCACCTGAGCTCCGTTCGACGGTGACGGCGTACTTCGCTTCGGATGGGCTGCCCCCATTGCGATCGCGTTCGGACGTTGTCACAGCACTGAATCGGGACGAGCAAGCTGCAGCTGCCGTGCTTGCTACCGGTGTTCTGCAGAAGCCCAGGCTGATGACCACCGCCGCCCGTGAGCGCTGGCGGGATTCAGTGCTGGTGAACCTGTTGGCCTGGACATCCTCGAATCGCAGCGCCGAGACCCCTCATCGGCTCGCTCACCTGCTTCTGGGGCTTCGTGATGTTCGGGTGCGCGACACCCTGCTGTGGCATCTGTCTCGCGCCGAGATTCATGAGCTGCGCAGGGCACAGGGTCAACTGTGTCGCATTCTTCGTCAGGCTCCTCCTGGCGAGACTGCTCCAGCTGCCACGGTGGCGGCAGTCGTCCTCTGGCTGCTGGGCGACGGCGTCCGTGCTGTCGCTGCCTGCGATCGCGCGCTGGGTGACGATTGCCACTACTCCCTAGGCCGGCTGATCGCCGCTTCGATCAGTGCCGGGCTGCCACCCGCAGAGTGGAGGGCGGCGATGGGGTCGCTCACGTGGGAAACCTGTCGATACGGGGAGGATTTGCAGCCCGAAGTCGAGACGCTATAGTTCCTGCAGGTCAAGAGTTCCAGCGTGCAGCTCCGGCTTGCTGGACGGCAACCCTCCACCGCGGTGGGGTGCTCCGGATGAAGACCGGGCCCGATTTCGGGCAAGCGCGGGTCTTGCACAGGGCAAGACCCCGGAGATCGTGCGAGGTCGAGATGTCCTGCTGTTGTCGAATGCGCCGCCGCTGACGCTCACGGCCGCCTCACCGGCGGTCCCCGTCAGCGGCCCTCAGCCGCCCGAGCCAGGAGTGATGGCGAGGGCACCGGGAGCCTGCGGATCCCATTCGGCTCAGCACGACGACAGCGCGCCGAGCGTCCCCGTACCCCATCACTAAGGAGCCATACGACATGAGCACCACTTGGTCCTTCGAGACGAAGCAGATTCACGCTGGTCAATCGCCCGATGGCGTCACCAATGCCCGGGCCCTGCCCATTTACCAGACGACGTCGTACACGTTCAACGACACTACGCACGCAGCGAACCTGTTCGGGCTCAAGGAGCTCGGAAACATCTACACGCGCATCATGAATCCGACGCAGGCCGTGGTCGAGGACCGCATCGCCGCACTCGAGGGGGGTGTCGCAGGTCTGCTCGTTGCGAGCGGCCAGGCTGCAGAGACTCTTGCCATCCTGAACATCGCGGAGGCCGGCGATCACATCGTCTCAAGCCCGAGCCTGTACGGCGGAACGTACAACCTGTTCCACTACACCCTGCCCAAGATGGGCATCGAGTGCACGTTCGTCGAGGACCCGGACGATCTTGATTCGTGGCGGGCCGCCGTTCGCCCCAATACGAAGCTCTTCTTCGGGGAGTCCATCGCCAACCCCAAGAACGACGTGCTCGATATCGAGGGCGTGGCAAAGGTCGCCCACGAAGTCGGTGTGCCGCTGATCATCGACAACACTGTCGCAACTCCTTATCTCATCAACCCGCTGGCCTGGGGTGCCGATGTCGTCGTCCATTCGGCGACCAAGTACATCGGTGGTCACGGCACGGCCATCGCGGGCGTGATCGTCGATGGAGGCACGTTCGACTACGCGCAGTACCCCGATCGCTTCCCGAACTACAACCAGCCCGATCCGAGCTACCACGGCTTGGTCTACGCCCGGGATCTCGGCGTGGGATCAGCGTTCGGCGCGAATCTCTCATTCATCCTCAAGGCTCGGGTTCAGCTGCTGCGCGACATCGGAGCGGCTGCTTCCCCGTTCAACGCCTTTCTCATCGCTCAGGGCCTGGAGACGCTCTCCCTGCGGGTAGAGCGACATGTCGAGAACGCCAAGGCTGTCGCCCAGTTCCTCGAGAATCACGCGCAGGTCGAGAAGGTGAACTACGCCGGGCTTCCGAGCAGCCCCTGGTACGCCCTTGGCCAGAAGTACTCGCCCAAGGGAACCGGTGCCGTGCTGAGCTTCGAGATCGCTGGCGGCCTCGAGGCGGGACGGAAGTTCGTTGAGGCCCTCGAACTGCACAGTCACGTTGCCAATATCGGTGACGTCCGGAGCCTGGTCATCCACCCGGCCACGACCACCCACTCGCAGTTGACGCCGGAGGAGCAGTTGGCTGCCGGCGTGACGCCCGGTCTCGTTCGCCTCGCTGTGGGCCTTGAGAACATCGACGACATCCTCGCCGACCTCGAGGTGGGCTTCCAGGCCGCGAAGTCCTGACGCAATGCCGGAGTACGGGCCGCTTTCCTACGAGGGACTCCCTCCCGCCACCTCAGCGTGGCGGGAGGGGGACCCCGTCGGGCATCGACAGTTCGTCGACGTTGGCCCACTCCTCACGGAGAGCGGCGTCCTGCTCCCAGACGTGCGCGTGGCGTATGAGACGTGGGGCACGCTGAACGCTGATCGCTCGAATGCGATCTATATCTGCCATGCCCTCACAGGCGATTCCCATGTCACGGGGCCATCCGGACCGGGGCACGCCACTGCCGGATGGTGGGAGGGCCTGGTCGGTCCGGGGTGCGACGTCGACACCGATGAGTGGTTCGTGGTCTGCGCCAACGTCCTGGGTGGATGCCAGGGCACCACGGGTCCGTCCTCCCTCGCTCCTGATGGTCGTCCGTGGGGCAGTCGATTCCCCATCGTGACCGTCGCCGACATGGTCGAGGTGGAGCGGCGACTGTCCGATGCCCTTGGCATCTCCGCATGGGCGCTGCTTCTGGGTCCCTCGCTCGGTGGCATGCGTGTGCTCGAGTGGATGGTCCAGTATCCCGAGCGCGTGCGCGGGGGTCTCGTCCTCGGCTCCACTGCGAGTGTGAGTGCCGACGAGATCGCCACCCATGCCACCCAGATCCTCGCCATCGAGTCCGATCCCCGGTTCCGAGGCGGCGACTACTACGACGCCGAACCAGGCGAAGGCCCGCACCGGGGCATGGGACTGGCACGCCGTATCGCGCACCTGACGTACCGGACGGAGACCGAGCTGGCGGACCGCTTCGGTCGAGACCCCCAGGGGGACGAGGACCCATACGCGGGTGGCCGATTCGCGGTCGAGTCCTATCTGGATCATCAGGCCGACAAGCTCGCACGGCGCTTCGACGCGAACACCTACGTGGCGCTCACCCGCGCCATGAGCCTGTTCGACCTCGGGCGAGGCAGGGGAGGGGTCGGCGAGGCCCTGGGAGGCATCACGTCGCCCCTGACCGTCGTCGGCATCGACTCCGACCGGTTGTTCCCCGTGCGCCTGCAGCAGGAGATCGTGGACCTCGCCCCGGGCGCGGATCGACTCCACCTCATTCTTTCGCCTTTCGGCCACGACGGATTCCTCGTCGAGGACGAGCAGGTGGGCGTGTTCGTCGCCCACGCGTTGCACCGGGTGAGACGGCGAGAGCACGCCTGACCGACCAGTTGTCCACAGGTACGGAAAGCAGCACTGGATGTCCTGGCGGCGGCCTGCCTAACGTGTGCTGGTGATGAGCACTGGGCATCGGACGACGCATTGCCTCCCTCGCCTGCCTGCCGTCCTCCTGACTGCAGTGGCTGCGGTGGTACTCGGAGTGCTGCCGGTGTCCGCGTCAGCGCCTTCTGCTGCGGTGCCGGGAACGGACGTGGTTGCCGACGACGAGCAGGACGCCTTCGTGGGATCCGGTGGCCTGGTGCTGCCTGAATCCGTGGACGCCACGACACGTCGAGTCGTGGCCGGGTGCGGCAACTGCCAGTGGAGGCTCTCCAGCCCCTGTCTGGAGCAGCCGCTGGGCAACGCCTTCGACGGTCAGCCCACGTGCCTGAGTGTGAGTCGGGGATGTCAGGTGGGAAGCCTGCGGAGGACCTGGTTCAGGCCCGAGGATCGACCGTGGCGTGACCTCGGGCTGATGTGCTTGCAGGACACCCCGATGACCGTGGAGTCCATCGGTGGGCGGGTTCGCGAGGACCTCGTTCATCACCTGCCCCGCCTGGCGATCGGCATTCTGCCGCCGACGGGCGTCGTCACGGGCATTCCCACCGTCTTCTCGTCGGGACAGCCCGGGGGACGGCAGTCGTTCGCGTGGCGGATCCAGGGTCGTGAGGTGACCGTACGCGCGGTGCCCACGTGGTCCTGGCACTTCCCCGACACGGCGGCCCAGACCACCGCAGAACCGGGTGACCTGCGTCCACAGGGTGGGGTACGCCACGTGTTCCGCCGGTCGGGATCTGCCTCGGTGACCTGCACGAGTCGTTGGCTCGGTGAGTTCTCGGTGGATGGCTTGGGTCCGTTCCCGATTCCCGGGACGGTCAATCAGGAGGCCACCCTGCCCGTCTCCGTCGGTGAGGGGCGGGCCCTGCTGACGCCCTGACGTCCTCGTGGCACAATGACGACATCTCGGCCCGTTCCCAAGCCTCCAGGCTTGACACGGGCCCTTGTCGTGGGCGACCGCGAGGAAGGCGCATCCAACTCGATGACCAAGGCCAGTTCGACCGCCAAGAAGCCCGCCGCGAAGAGCAGCGCCACCGCCAGGAAGAGCAGTTCGACCGCAAAGGTTGCCGCAAAGCCTGCGGCCAAGAAGCCCGCAGCCTCGAAGCCCGCGAAGAAGTCTGTGGCGAAGCCCGCTAAGAAGGCGGCACCGGCAGTCAAGAAGGTGGCCAGCAAGCCGGTCAAGAAGGCCTCCGCTCCAGCGCCCAAGGCGCTGAAGAAGTCCGTACCTAAGGCTGCCACTCCAGCCCCTGAGACTGCGAAGAAGGCTCCGGCCCCCGCACCCAAGACTGCGAAGAAGGCTCCGGCCCCCGCACCCAAGACTGCGAAGAAGGCTCCGGTCCAGGCAGCCAAGACTGCCAAGAAGGCCGTCGCCGAGTCCAAGCCGGCCAAGAAGGCCGCAACACCGGCAGCCCCGCCGTCGAGTAAGGGTGCGGTGTTGGTCGACGAGCTCGTGGAGGTCATCGAAACCGAAGACGGACTCGTCGAGATCGAACCTGATCTCGAGGATGTCGACGGTGAAGTCCTCAAGGTCGCGGCGGAGTTGGAGGCGGATCTCGAAGCGGACCTGGCCGAGGACCTTGCTGCTGTCGATGCCGAGGACCCCGACAAGGAGGGCACCGACACTGCGACTTCCGCGGACGGCGATGAGGCGTTCGTGATCTCCGATGTCGATGACACCGACGAGCCCATTCAGACCGTCACGGTGGCGGGCGCCACCGCCGACCCGGTCAAGGACTACCTCAAGCAGATCGGCAAGGTGTCGCTTCTCAATGCGGAGCAGGAAGTGGAGCTCGCCAAGCGCATCGAAGCCGGCCTGTTCGCGGAGGAGATGCTCGCCGAGGGACCCAAGCTCGACAAGAAGACGCGCCTCGACCTTGAATGGATCGCGACGGACGGACGCCGGGCCAAGAACCACCTCCTCGAAGCCAACCTCCGCCTGGTCGTCTCGCTCGCCAAGCGCTACACGGGCCGGGGGATGCTCTTTCTGGATCTCATCCAGGAGGGCAATCTGGGCCTGATCCGCGCGGTCGAGAAGTTCGACTACACGAAGGGCTACAAGTTCTCCACCTACGCCACATGGTGGATCCGCCAGGCGATCACGAGGGCAATGGCCGATCAGGCACGCACCATCCGGATCCCGGTCCACATGGTCGAAGTGATCAACAAGCTCGCCCGCGTCCAGCGGCAGATGCTCCAGGATCTCGGTCGGGAACCCACACCCGAGGAGCTTGCACGAGAGCTCGACATGACGCCGGAGAAGGTGGTCGAGGTCCAGAAGTACGGCCGTGAGCCGATCTCCCTGCACACGCCGCTCGGCGAGGAGGGAGACAGCGAATTCGGCGACCTCATCGAGGATTCCGAGGCTATCGTTCCCTCGGACGCCGTGTCGTTCACATTGCTGCAGGAGCAACTCGAGTCGGTCCTCGACACTCTCTCGGATCGTGAGGCGGGCGTCGTGCGGATGCGCTTCGGGCTCACCGACGGCCAGCCCAAGACCCTCGACGAGATCGGCAAGGTCTACGGGGTGACCCGCGAGCGCATCCGTCAGATCGAGTCCAAGACGATGTCCAAGCTTCGTCACCCATCGCGGTCGCAGGTGCTACGCGACTACCTGGACTGATCATGACCGGACTCGTCTCGATCGAGCTGGCGGGTTCGGAGGCCTCTCACGTCGTTGTGCTCACCATGCGGCATGCGGCGAAGCGCAACTCGCTGTCGGCCGAGCTGCTCACCGAACTTGCAGCCGGACTCGACGCTGCGCAGGAGGGCGGAGCGAGAGTGGTGGTCATCCGAGCCGATGCGGGGGCGACGACGTGGTCGGCCGGGTACTCGATCGATGCACTGCCGCGGGACGGAACGGATCCGCTCACGTGGACGAACCCTCTGGAGGGCTTCCTGCAGCGGCTCCGCCGGGCGCCGTTTCCGGTCATTGCCGCGGTCGAGGGCGGGGTCTGGGGCGGAGCATGTGAATTGGTGCTCACCTGTGATCTCGTCGTCGCCGTGGAGTCGGCCACCTTCGCCCTGACACCCGCCCGACTTGGAGTTCCGTACAACACCGCCGGTGTCGCCCATGTTCTCGGAGCTCTGCCGCTCAACGTCGCCAAGGAGCTGTTCTTCGCAGCCGATCCGATGCCGGCCGTGGACTGGCATCGGTACGGGATCGTGAACCGGCTCGTGGCCGATGCCGATGACCTAGGAGCAGTGACATACGCGCTCGCTCAGCGGATCGCGGAGCGGGCGCCGCTGTCGATCCGAGCTGTCAAGGCGGAAATGACTGCGCTCACGGATGCTCGGACGCTCAGCGGTGATGAATTCGAGCGCCTGACCGAGTTGCGTCGAGCGGCGTGGACAAGCTCGGACTACCAGGAGGGCGTGCGCGCCTTTCTGGAGAAGCGCAGCCCGAGCTTCGAAGGGCGCTGATCAGGCTTCGGCGTGCGCCGGCTCGCGGAGGCGGTGGGTCTCGTCGATGACCTCGGACGCCTGGGGTCGAAGGTTCTCCTCGTAGGCGCTCCAGTGGTGGGCGCAGAACAGCAGGTCGGTACCGGCCGGGAGAACGACCTGGACGTAGGCCTGAGCGTTGCACCGATCGCAGCGATCGGTGGCAGAGAGGCCCTTCGTCAGTGCCTGAGTGATCTCCATGCGGCGGGCTTCCTTCCCTCATTGTCCGTCCGGGCCATCAGTCTTACATGTCGCCCCGACAACTGCCGCATCTCGCTGGGCGTGTTCGCGACCAGCGGACCGAATTCCGGCAATCCGGACATCAATTCCGGTCAGCAGGTCACGCGATGGCTGGACATTGTCCGATCTTGACTGCTGCCCCCCGGGCATCGACTCATCCGCACGGTCGAGAGTCGTCTCGTTCATACCTGCGGTCCTGAACCGGGACCCACGACACGAAGGAGAGTGGCCATGCGCACTCAGAAACTGAAGTCACGGATCGTACGAATGCTCGCCTCCGATCGGGGGGCGACCGCGGTGGAGTACGGGCTCATCGTGGCCTTGATCGCCCTCGCCATCATCACGGCGGTCACGCTGGTCGGCACGAATCTCGGCTCCCTGTTCACCGAGGTCGGAAACAACGTCGCCCCGTAGCTCGTCCCCCAAAGTCCGATCAGCAACCCGTCTGTGTTCAGGTCCGGAGGTGACCGATCATGCTTCGCCCAGATCGAGTGCACCGCGACCGCGGGGCGGCGGCGGTGGAGTTCGCCATCGTCGCCCCGCTCCTGATCCTGATCCTGCTGGGCCTGGTCGACTTCGGCCGCATGTTCTTCGTGCAGATCAACCTCGCCGGGGCCAGCAGGGAGGGAGCGCGCGCGGTCTCCGTCGGGCGTCCTGGCGTTCAGGTGGAGTCGGTCGTGCAGGCCAGCAGTCCCGGCGTGGCCAGGATCAGCTCACTGGGTGACGTCACGGCGCTTTCGGTGCAGCAGCAGCCTTGTCCGGCCAATGGCAGCACGAACGCCGCGGTCGTGGTGTCCGTGCCCTTCCGCTGGTTCATGCCGGTGGAGCTGCTGCGCATCTTCAACCCCTCGAGCGACGGCGGGCAGACCCTGACGCTGCAATCCCGATCGGAGATGCTGTGCCTGGCCTGACGCCGGATTCTCATCCGGCCGCACGAAGGCCCACTCGCAACTGGCGAGGGGACCAAGGAGCCGCGGTCATCCTGGTCGCCATTGTCCTGGCGGTCGGCATGATCTCCGGCCTTCTGGCGCTGGTGGCCGACGTTGGACAGTTGTACGCCGAGCGCCGGGTCGTGCAGAACAGCGCTGACGCCGCTGCACTTGCCATCGCGCAGCGCAGCGCCGAACTACCCGCCGGTGCCCTCCCGGGAGCCGACGCACAGGTGCTTGCACGCGGCATGGCCGACGCCAACTCACCGGATGCCGTGACAGGCGTTCAGAGCGTGTGCGGTACCGACGGTCTGGGCACTTGCCCGGCGCTCTCGACCGCGTGGACGGATTGCCAGAACGTGCCTGTCGCGGTGAAGCACTTCGTAAGGGTGCGCACCGCAACTGAGCTTCCGGGAGGTCAGGACTTCCTCACGCCGCTCTTCTCTGGATTCCTGGAGGGTTCGGGTGATCCGCAGGCTCGCGCCGGTGCGTGCGCGCAGAGTTCGTGGGG